>NZ_JADDOJ010000058.1 GCF_015159745.1 Ramlibacter aquaticus
CTTCAAGCAGACCTGCGTCGCCTGCCACGGTGCGGGCGTGGCCGGCGCGCCCAAGCTGGGCGACAAGGCCGCCTGGGCGCCCCGCATCGCCCAGGGCATCCCCACCCTGGTGAGCCACGCCATCAACGGCAAGAACGCCATGCCGCCGCGCGGCGGCTCCAGCTACTCCGACGACGAGATCAAGGCCGTCGTGGAATACATGGTGAGCGCGGCGAAGTAAGCGCGCCTCTTGCAAGCCTCCCGAAGCCGGCCCCGTGCCGGCTTCGTTCTTTTCAGGCCGTGGAAAAAGGCGAGCAGCCCGTCGGGCGACTTCAGCCGCCTGCCGCGTGCCGGGCGGCGGGGCTCATGACATAGCCGAAACGCGCGGGCAGTTCGTCCGAACGCAGTTCCTGGGGCGCCGGCCAGCGGCCCGACTCGATGGCATCGGCCACGTGGCCCACGTCCAGGGTGTGCACCAGGCCCAGCCCCAGCTCGGTCGCCAGGTAGACCCGCCCGGCCTCGTCGGTGAAGAGCGAATGCAAAGTGGCCGCCGTGCCGGTGTGCGCCTGAATGCCGCCGTCCTGGGCGACGCGGAACACCCAGGGGGTCGCCTCCAGTTCCACGTACACCCGCTGCGGCCCGTTCTGGAAGAACCACTGGCCCGCGGCGTCGCGCTCGTAGTTGCGGTGGATGAACTCGATGAGCTTGTCGTGCCGCAGCTGCGAGCCGCGGCTGAGCGGGAAGGGACCGGCGGCCTGGGTGCGGTCGTCACGCATGAACCAGTGGCCACGCGCGTCCAGGCCCAGCCAGCCGTAGCAGTGCGGCACATTCGGCCACTTGGCGATGGCCTGTCGAACGATGTCGTCCATGGGCCGATTATGGGCGGCGGCGCTCAGCGCAGGAACGCGTCGTAACCGGTCCGCAGGATGAGCGCACCCACCACGAGGATGAACATGCCGCGCACGAAGCCGGCGCCGTGCCGCAGCGCGAGCCGCGTGCCCAGCAGGCTGCCCGCCACGTTCGCCACCGCCAGCGTGGCCGCGTACTGCCACCACACATGGCCCGTGGCCGCGAACAGCAGCAGGGCGGCCAGGTTGGTGGCCGTGTTCATCAGCTTGGCGCAAGCGGACGCGTGCAGGAAGTCATAGCCCAGCCAGCGCACGAAGAGGAAGATGAAGAAGCTGCCCGTGCCGGGCCCGAAGAAGCCGTCGTAGAAGCCCAGCACCACGCCCACGCAGGCCGCGGCCAGCATTTCCGCGCGGCCGCTGTAACGCGGCGCATGGTCCCGTCCCAGGTGTTTCCTGGCGAGGGTGTAGGCCAGCACGCCCAGCAGGACCAGGGGCAGGAGCTTGCGCAGGAAGCCCGGATCGACGGCCGTGACGGCCCAGGCGCCCGCCAGGCTGCCGGCAAAGCCCGCCGCGGCCGCGGGCGCCAGGGCCCGCCAGGGCAGGTCGACCCGCCGGCCGTACTGGCGCGCCGCGAAGGCCGTGCCCCAGATGGATGCACTCTTGTTGATGCCGAACAGCGTGGCCGGCGGCGTGCCCGGAAAGATGGCGAACAGCGAGGGCACGAGGATCAGCCCGCCGCCGCCCACGATCGCGTCCACGAAACCCGCGAACATCGACGCGAGCGACACCAGCAGCAGATCCAGCATAGGGCGGGGATTGTCCCACCCACGGATGAGTGGCGGGCAGCGTGCAGCCAAGAAAAAAGGCGCCTTGCGGCGCCCTTGGAGTCGGCATCCCATCGTGGGGGATGCCCTGCATGATCTTGTACTGTTCGGTTTGTCTTGTCTCCTCGGCCCCCGCTTTCGCGGGCGCCAGGGCGCCCGATGCGAGTGCACGCACTGTACCCGCAGGCACCACGTCCGTGCATCCGGGGATACCCGTGCCGCAGCCCTCAGGGCAGCGCCGCCACCGGGACCGGCCTGGCCTGGGCCTGCGCCCCGCGTGCATCCGCCAGGATCCACTCCGCGGCGCGCTCCGCCATCATCAGGGTCGGCGAGTTGGTGTTGCCACTGGTGATGGTGGGCATGGCGCCCGCGTCCACCACCCGCAGCCCGGCGATGCCGCGCACGCGCAGCCGCGCGTCCAGCACCGCCATGGGGTCCTCGTCGGTGCCCATCTTGGTGGTGCCCACCGGGTGGAAGATGGTGGTCGCGATATCGCCCGCCAGCCGCGTCAGTTCTTCGTCGGTCTGGAACTGCGGGCCCGGCTTCCATTCCTCGGGCTGGTACTTCGCCAGCGCCGGCTGGGCCGCGATCCGCCGCGTCACGCGCAGGGAGTCGGCCGCCACCTTGCGGTCCTCGGCGGTGCTGAGGTAGTTCGGCGCGATCAGCGGCGCATCGCCGAAGCGGGCGCTGCGGATGCGCACCGAGCCGCGGCTGGTCGGGTTCAGGTTGCACACGCTCGCGGTGAAGGCCGGGAACGAATGCAGGGGCTCACCGAAGGCGTCCAGCGAGAGCGGCTGCACGTGGTACTCGAGGTTGGGGAAGGGCTGGTCGGGCGAGCTGCGCGTGAAGGCGCCCAGCTGCGAGGGGGCCATGCTCATGGGGCCGCTGCGCTTGAGCGCGTACTCGAGCCCGATCTTCGCCTTGCCCCACAGGCTGTTCGCCAGGGTGTTGAGCGTGGTCACGCCCTGCACCTTCCACACGGCGCGGATCTGCAGGTGGTCCTGCAGGTTCTCGCCCACGCCGGGCAGCTCGTGCACCACATCGATGCCGTGCTCGCGCAGCAGCGGCGCCGGGCCGATGCCCGAGAGCTGCAGGATCTGCGGCGAACCGATGGCACCCGCCGACAGCAGCACCTCGCGGGCGGCGGTGACGGTGACCATCTCCTTGCCCGTCCAGACCTGCGCGCCGGTGCAGCGCTTGGTGCCGTCGGCGTCCCGCTCCACCTGCAGGCGCGTCACCTGCGAGCCGGTCCACATCTCGAAGTTGGGGCGGCCGTAGCAGGTCGGGCGCAGGAAGGCCTTGGCCGTGTTCCAGCGCCAGCCCGCCTTCTGGTTGACCTCGAAGTAGCCCACGCCCTCGTTGCTGCCGCGGTTGAAGTCGTCCGTGGCCGGGATGCCGGCCTGCACCGCCGCCTGGGCGAAGGCGTCCAGCACGTCCCAGCGCAGGCGCTGCTTCTCGACGCGCCACTCGCCGCCGGCACCGTGCAGCGCATCGCCGCCCTTGTGGTGGTCTTCGTGCTTCTTGAAGTAGGGCAGGCAGCGGTCCCAGGTCCAGCCCGCGTCGCCGGTCAGGCGCGCCCACTGGTCGTAGTCCCGCGCCTGGCCGCGCATGTAGATCATGCCGTTGATGCTGGAGCAGCCGCCCAGCGTCTTGCCGCGCGGGTAGCGCAGCTTGCGGCCGTTCAGTCCGGCGTCCGGCTCGGTCTGGTAGAGCCAGTCCGTGCGCGGGTTGCCGATGCAGTAGAGGTAGCCCACCGGGATGTGGATCCAGTGGTAGTCGTCGCGCCGGCCGGCCTCGATGAGCAGGACGCGCACCGAGGGGTCGGCGGACAAGCGGTTGGCGAGCAGGCACCCTGCGGTGCCCGCGCCGATGATGACGTAGTCGAAGTGTGTTTCGCTCAAGATCTGCGAAGCTTACTTGGCCGTGGGCATGACGAACTCGGCGCCCTTGGAAATGCTCTCGGGCCAGCGCTGCATGATGGACTTCTGCTTGGTGTAGAAGCGCACGCCCTCTTCGCCGTAGGCGTGCATGTCACCGAACAGGCTCTTCTTCCAGCCGCCGAAGCCGTGCCAGGCCATGGGCACCGGGATCGGCACGTTGATGCCGACCATGCCGACCTGGATGCGGCGGGAGAACTCGCGCGCCACGTTGCCGTCGCGGGTGAAGCAGGACACGCCATTGCCGAATTCGTGGGCGTTGATCAGGTCAACCGCTTCCTTCAGGTCCTTCACGCGCACGCAGGACAGCACGGGGCCGAAGATCTCTTCCTTGTAGATCTTCATGTCGGGGGTCACGTTGTCGAACAGCGTGCCGCCGATCCAGAAGCCGTTGTCGCAGCCGGGGCCCGCCTGCGCGCCCTTGAAGCCGCGGCCGTCGACGACCAGCTTGGCGCCCTCGGCCTCGCCCTGCGCCACGTAGCCGCTGATGCGCTGCAGCGCCACGCTGCTGACGATGGGACCCATCTCGGCGTCCAGCTCGGTGCCGTTCTTGACCTTGAGGGCACGGGTGCGCTCGGCCAGCTTCTCCATGATGCGGTCGCCCGCCTCGCCCACCAGCACCGCGACCGAGATCGCCATGCAGCGCTCGCCGGCCGAGCCGTAGGCCGCGCCGATCAGCGCGTCCACGGACTGGTCCATGTCGGCGTCGGGCATCACCACCATGTGGTTCTTGGCGCCGCCCAGGGCCTGCACGCGCTTGCCGTGGCGGGCGCCGGTTTCATAGATCTTCTGCGCGATCGGGGTCGAGCCGACGAACGAGACAGCGCAGATGTCCGGGTGGTCCAGGATCGCGTCGACGGCGTCCTTGTCGCCCTGCACCACGTTGAACACGCCGTCGGGCAGGCCGGCCTTCTTCAGCAGGTCGGCCATCATGAGGGACGGCGTCGGGTCCAGCGGGCTGGGCTTGAGCACGAAGGTGTTGCCGGCGGCGATGGCGACCGGGAACATCCACATCGGCACCATCACCGGGAAGTTGAAGGGCGTCACGCCCGCCACCACGCCCAGCGGTTGGCGCAGCGTCCAGTTGTCCATGCCGGTGGAGACCTGGTCGGTGAAGTCGCCCTTGAGCAGCTGGGGGATGCCGCAAGCGAACTCGACGATGTCGATGCCGCGGCTGACTTCGCCCTGCGCATCGGTGAAGACCTTGCCGTGCTCGGCCGTGATGGCGTGGGCCAGCGCGTCCTTGTTCTGGTTCAGCAGTTCCAGGAACTTGAACATGATGCGGGCGCGGCGGATGGGCGGCGTGTCGGCCCAGGCCGGGAAGGCGGCCTTCGCGTTGGCGACGGCGGCGTCCACCTCGGCCGTGCTGGCCAGCGCGACGCGGCCCGTGACCTGGCCGGTCGCCGGGTTGAACACGTCGGCGCGGCGGCCGCTCTGGCCGGGCACGACCTTGCCGCCCACCCAGTGCTCGATGGAGGCGATGGCGGCGGTGGCGGGGGACTTTTCGGGGGCGTTCATGGGCTGGGTTCCTTGAGGAGTTGCGGCAGTCTAGGCCGCCGCCCCACCTTTGGAAATAGCCGGATCCTGACTACATTGTTCGAAATCATGAACAATGCGAGCTCATGAGCGACAACAGCCCCGCCTTTGCCGACCTGCACCTGCTCACCGTGCTGGCGCAGACCCGCAGCTACACCCAGGCGGCGCGCCGGCTGGGCATCTCCAAGGCGTCGGCCAGCGCACGCATCGCCGAGCTGGAGCGGGCCACCGGCGTGCCCCTGGTGCGCCGGACCACGCGCTCGGTCGGCCTCACAGCCGCCGGCCAGCAGCTGGTGGACGAGACCGCGGCGGCCTTCGAGCGCATCAGCCAGAGCGTGGCCGGCATCCGCGACCTGGCGGGCGCGCCGCGCGGCCTGGTGCGCGTCTCGGTGCCGGTGGCGCTGGGCCGCCAGCACATCGCCCCCATGCTGCCGGCCTTCTGCGCCCAGTTCCCCGAGGTGCGGCTGGAGCTGGAGTTGTCGGACCGCCTCGTCAACCTGGCCCAGGAGGGCTTCGACCTCGCCATCCGCCATGCCGAGGCGCCGCCCGAGACCCACGTGGCCTGGACGCTGTGCGCCACCCGCTCGCTGCTGGTCGCCAGCCCGGCCTACCTGCGCGAGCGCGGCGAGCCGCGCCACCCGTCCGAGCTGGCCCAGCACGCCTGCCTGCAGTACCTGCGCGACGGCGGCGGCACCTGGACCTTCGAGCGCGAGGGCGGCCGCAACAAGCCCGAACGCGTGCAGGTGCCGGTGAGCGGCCCGCTGCGCGCCAACAACAGCGAGGTGCTGCGCGAAGCGGTGCTGGGCGGCATGGGCATCGGCCTGCTGCCGGACTTCAGCGCGGTCGCCCACCTGGGCCCGCGGCGGCTGGTGCCGGTGCTTGCCGGCTGGCGGCCGCTGGGCTTCTTCGGCGAACACCTCTACGCGATCCGGCCCTGGTCGGCCCAGGTGCCGCGCGCGGTGCAGTGCTTCGTGGACCACCTGCGGCAGCGCTTCGCGGCCGGCTTGCGCTGAAGGCGCGGGGTGCGCGTCCCCGCGCGCGCGGGCTCAGGACCTGCCGAGATCCCAATCGCGCGGCACGCGCACCGGCATCTCCAGCAGGACCTGGGCCATGCCCTTGCCGAGCGCGTCGTTGCGCAGCGAGGCCATGCCGCCGCCGTCCAGCGCCTCGCCGCACACGAAGTTGAAGGCGTGCAGGCCGGGCAGCTCGTGGCGGAGCACCTCGCCGCGCACCAGGTGCGACAGCCAGGCCCTGACCCGCTCGGGCGTCAGCTGGGCCCGCAGCAGGGGCAGCCAGTCCGGCCGCCGCGCCACGATGCCGATGTTGGAGGTGTCGCCCTTGTCGCCGCTGCGGCCCCAGGCCAGGCGCACCAGCGGCACTTCGACCGCGTCGTCCGGTGCCTCGGCCAGCGCTCCTTGCGGCTGCGGCGCGGGCGCCGGCACCTCGGCCTGCCCGGTCGGAATCGTCACCGGGTGCCGCTCCCCATCCAGCAGCACCAAGGGCGCGAGCGCCGACTTGTCGAGCAGGAAGGCGAACTGCCGGATCGAGGGCGACACCCGGGGCCGGCCATCGGCCCCGGTAGTGCCCGGCGACCAGGAGGTACCGGCCGGCGCGACTTCGCGTGCGAAAAGCTCCAGCGCCGCCTTGAGCGGGTGCGTCACCGCCACGCGCAGCACCGCCTCGCGCGTGGCTGCGCCCCGTGCGTTCGGACCGTAGTACGTGCGCTCCGATCCCAGGACTTCGACGAAGGCCCGGGTGTAGCCCGGCCAGCCTTGGGCGGCGAACAGCGCCTGCGTGCGCGCCAGAATGGCCTCGCCGGTGCGTTGCGCCTTGCGGGCCGCGTCCATGCCGATGAGGGTCAGCTGGGCATTGCAGCGGAAGCCGTCCAGGTAGGTGGCCGACACCTTGTACGCCGGCCCCGGCGGCATGCCGCGCGCGCCGCTCACGCGCACGCGGTCGGCGCCGTCCTGCACCAGCTGCACCTGGCTGAAGTCGCAGGTCACGTCCGGCAGCAGGTAGCGCCGCGGGTCGTGGATCTCGTAGAGGACCTGCTCGGCCACCACGGCGCAGTTCACCAGCCCGCCGGTGGCCGGCGGCTTGCTGAGCGTGAACCGGCCGTCGGCCTCGCAGTCGACCACCGGGTAGCCGATGCCGGCCCAGTCGGGCACGGCCTCCCAGTCGGTGTGCAGGCCGCCCGTCGCCTGGCAGCCGCACTCGATGATGTGGCCCGCCAGGCTGCCCTGGGCCAGCCGGTCCCAGTCGTCGTCGGCCCAGCCGAAGGCGTGCATGAGGGCGCCCAGCGTCACCGCGCTGTCCACGCAGCGGCCGGTGATCACCACCTGGGCGCCGGCGTCCAGCGCCGCCCGGATGGGCAGGGCGCCCAGGTAGGCGTTGGCCGTCAGCACCCTCTCGGGCAGGGGCGCGCCCGACTGCATCTCGCGCACGGCGCCCGCCGCGCGCAGGCCAGGCAGCAGGGGCAGGGCGTCGTCGCCCTCCACCACGGCGACCCGCAGGTCCAGCCCCTGCTGCTGCGCCAGCGCGCGCAGGGCCTGGGCGCAGGCCTGCGGGTTCACGCCGCCGGCATTGCTGATCACGCGTATGCCCCTCTGTACCACCTCGGGCAGGATGGCCTTCATGGTCACGGTGACGAAGTCAGTGGCGTAACCCAGCGCAGCGTCCTTGGCGCGGGCCGCGGCCAGGATGGACATGGTCAGCTCGGCCAGGTAGTCGAACACCAGGAAATCAACCTCGCCGTGCTGCACCAGCTGCGGCGCGCCCACGCTGCTGTCGCCCCAGAAGCCGGAGGCGCCGCCGATGCGCACGCTGCGCCGCATCTCAGCGCCCCGTCCAGCGCGGCGCGCGCTTCTCGCGGAAGGCGGCCTGGCCTTCCTGGGCGTCCTCGGTCAGCGCGAAGAGCGCGATCTGGCTCTCCGTGAAGGCGATCGAGGACTCGAAGGGCAGGGCCTCGATGGCCTTCATGGTGTAGAGGCCGCGGCGCAGGGCTGCCGGCGACTTGTCGAGGAGGTGGTCGAGCAGGGCCTGCAGCACCGCATCCACGTCGTCGCCGACCGCATTCACCAGGCCGAAGTCCAGCGCCTGCGCCGCGTCCAGCGTGGCGCCGGTGAGGCAGAGCTCGGCCAGCTTGCGCCTGGGGATGAGGTGCTGCAGCACGCTGAGCACCTGGGCCGGGAACACCCCCACCTTGACCTCGGGCAGGCCGAAGCTGGCGTGGGACGCGGCCACCGCCAGGTCGCACATGGACAGCAGCCCCATGCCGCCGGCCATGCAGGCCCCGTTGACCCGGGCCACCAGGGGCACGTGGCTGGCCCGCGCGACGCGCAGCAGGCGGGCCAGGTGGCCGATCGGCTCGGCGTAGTCGGTGGTGAAGGCCTGGGCGGACTGCAGGTCGGCGCCGGCGCAGAAGGCCTTGTCCCCGGCGCCCGTGACGACGATGGCGCGCAGGCTGCGGTCGTCCTGGGCGCCTGCGATGGCCTGCGCCATGCCGGCCAGCACGGCGTGGCTCATGGCGTTTCGCCGCGTCTCGCGCTGGATGACCAGCCACAGCACGTCGCCGCGCCGTTCGATGCCAAGCTCGGGGGTGTCGCTCAAGGCCGTCTCCTCGTCGTGTGTGGCAGCTTTATAACGCCGGGGCCTGCTCCTACAGGGTCACGCAAGGCTCAGCAGTTAGCATTTGGTCCATGCCCAACGCCATCCCCCGCCTGGAGCGGTCGGCCGACGCCGGCACGGCGGCAGTCCGCCTGCTGGGCGACTGGACGGCGCCCCAGCTGGCGGCGCAGCGGCGCCTGGCCCAGCTGGAGGCCGACTGGCCCGCCGACGGCGTGGCCTGGGACCTGCGGGACGCCGAGCAGTTCGACCACGTGGCCGCCCAGTGGCTGTGGGACCGCTGGGGCCAGCGCTGGCCCGAGCAGCTGGCGCTGATGCCTGCGCAGCGCGCCATCCTCGAGCGCGTGGCGCGCTTCACCGTCGCCCCGGCCCCGCGGCGCCGTGCCACGCTCCGCGCGCTGTATCTCTCGCTGGGCGGCGCGGTCCTGCGCGGGCTGGACCACCTGCTCGCCTTCCTGCGGCTGGTGGGCCAGCTCGCCTTCAACCTGCTGCGCCTGGTGCGCGCGCCGCACATGGGGCCCTGGCGCGATTTCACCGGCCACATCTACCGCATCGGTGCCATGGCGATGCCCATCACCGCCCTGGTCGGCTTCCTCATCGGCGTGGTGCTGGCCTACCTGACCGCGCAGCAGCTGCGCCAGTTCGGCGCCGACGCCTACATCGTCAACATCCTGGGCATCGCGCTGATCCGCGAACTGGGCCCCATGCTGGCCGCCATCCTCATCGCCGGCCGCTCGGGCTCGGCCATCACCGCGCAGATCGGGGTCATGCGCGTGACCGAGGAGCTGGATGCCATGCGCGTCATGGGCATCTCCCACAGCTTCCGGCTGGTGATGCCGCGGGCGATGGCGCTGGCCATTGCGATGCCGCTGATCAGCACCTGGACCACGCTGGCCTCGCTGGCCGGCGGCATGCTCGCGGCCGACCTGTCGCTGGACATCACGCCGCGCTTCTTCGTCACGCAGCTGCCGCAGGCCGTGGCCATCGGCAACCTGGGGCTGGCGTGCGCCAAGTCGGTGGTGTTCGGCGTGCTCATCGCGCTGGTGGGCTGCCACTTCGGCCTGCGCGTGCAGCCCAACACTCAGAGCCTGGGCGAGGGCACCACGGCCTCGGTGGTGAGCTCGATCACGGTGGTCATCCTGGTGGACGCCCTGTTCGCCGTGCTGTTCAAGAACGTGGGCTTCTGACCATGGAGCCGGTCGTCCGCCCCAACGCAGCGCACGGCCAGCCCATGGTCCGCATCCACGGGCTGTGGAGCGTGTTCGAGGGCGCCGAGCGCAAGACCGTGGTCCACCAGGACCTGGCGCTGGAGGTGGCCCAGGGCGAAGTGCTGTCCATCGTCGGCGGCTCGGGCACCGGCAAGACCGTGCTGCTGCGGCAGATCCTGGGCCTGGAGTCGCCGGCCCGGGGCGAGATCGAGGTGCTGGGCCGGCCCGTGGCCGAGCTGGGCCGGGCCGGCGCGGCCAGCTGCATCGGCATGCTGTTCCAGCATGGCGCGCTGTTCTCCGCCTTCAGCGTGCTGGAGAACATCGCCTTCCCCTTGCGTGAGCTCAAGGGGCTGCCGCCCGCGCTGGTGCGCGAGGCGGCCATGGTCAAGCTGCAGATGGTCGGCCTCGAGCCGGAGGACGGCGACAAGATGCCGGCCGACCTTTCGGGCGGCATGATCAAGCGCGCGGCACTGGCGCGCGCCCTGGTGCTGGACCCGCCGCTGCTGCTGCTGGACGAGCCCACGGCCGGCCTGGACCCGGAAAGCTCGGACGGCTTCGTGACCCTGCTGCGCACGCTGCACCGCGACATGGCCCTGACGGTGGTGATGGTCACGCACGACCTGGACACGCTGTTCGAGCTGTCGACCCGCATCGCCGTGCTGGCCGACCGGCGGGTGATCGTGGCGGCGACGCCGCGCGAGGTGATCGCCTTCCAGCATCCCTTCATCCACGATTTCTTCCTCGGTGAGCGCGGCCAGCGGGCGATGGAGCTGTTGCGCGAGTACCCCTTCGCCGTGTAGAAAGGACAGGCCCTATGGAAAACAAAGCGCATGCCCTGGCGGCCGGCATCTTCGTGGCGGTGGTCGCGGCACTGCTGGTGGGCCTGGCCTCCTGGCTGAGCCGCGACACCGGGCAGCGCGACACCTACGAGATTTCCACCCGCGAGACGCTGACCGGCCTGCAGGCCCAGGCGCCGGTGCGCTTCCGCGGCGTGGACGTGGGCAAGGTGGCCGCGATCGGCTTCGATACCCAGGCCCTGGGCAACGTGCTCATCCGGCTCGAGGTCGACCATGACGCGCCCATCACGCGCGACACCTTCGCCACCCTGGGCTTCCAGGGCGTGACCGGGCTGTCCTTCGTGCAGCTGGACGACCACGGCAAGCCCGCGCCCCGCCTGGTCGCGCAGGACGGTCAGCCGCCGCGCATTCCGCTGGAGCCCGGCCTGCTGAACAAGCTGGCGACGCGGGGCGAGGCCATCCTGGACCAGGTCGACCAGATCACCGCCAAGCTCAACACGATGCTGGGCGACGCCAACCAGAAGCGCTTTTCGAGCACGCTGGACAGCCTGGGCCAGGCCGCGGCGGATGCCAGCCACCTGGCGCAGCGCCTCGACAACACCGTGGCCCACCGCCTGGACCCGGCCCTGGCCCAGGCGACGGACACCCTGCGTTCGGCGCAGAAGACTTCCGACGCCATCGGCGCCACGGCCCAGCGCCTGAACCAGAAGGACGGACCGGTGGACCGGCTGGCTGAAGGCACGGCCTCGCTGTCCCATGCCACCGACGCCTTCAGCACCTCCACCCTGCCGCGCATCAACCGCGTCACCGAGGAGGCGACCCGCGCCGTGCGCCAGCTCGGCCGCACCGCCACGGCGGTGGGCGACAACCCGCAATCGCTGATTTTCGGCAACGGGAAGATCGAGCCGGGGCCGGGCGAGCCCGGCTTCGCGGCGCCGCAGGGAGCCCGATGATGAAACCGCATGCCGTCCTGGCCGCCCTGGCCCTCGTCCTCGTCGCCGGCTGCGCCACGCCCGACAAGCCGGTGCGTCCCTCGCTGTACGACTTCGGCCCCGGCGCGGCGGCGCCCCAGGCCGCGGTGGGCCAGGCCGCCCCGGTGTTGCTGGCCGACATCGACGTGCCCGGCTCGCTCGAAGGAGCCGCGCTGCTGTACCGGCTCGGCTATGCGGACGACCACCAGCTGCACCCCTACGCCCTGGCGCGCTGGAGCGCGCCGCCGGGCCAACTGGTGCGCCACCGGCTGCGCGAGGTCCTGGGCCGCGACCGGCCGGTGCTGGACCCGTCCGAGGGCGCGGCCGTGGCCCGGGTGCGCGGCAGCGCGCCGCGCGTGCTGCGCCTGGACCTGGAGGAGTTCAGCCAGGTCTTCGACAGCCCGTCCGCCAGCGTGGGGCTGATGCGCCTGCGCGCGACCCTGCTGGACAACACGGCCGCTGGCGAGCGCCTGCTCGCCCAGCGCAGCTTCGTCGTGCGCCAGCCCGCTCCCAGTGCCGATGCGTCCGGCGGCGTGCGGGCGCTGGCCGCGGCCACCGACCAGGCCGCCGAAGACCTGCGCCAGTGGCTGGCGCAGCAGCCCTGAGCCATGCAGAAACTGCGGCAGCAACTCGAGGCGCGCGGCCTGGTCATCGTGGGGGCCTGCGAGCGGCTCTCGGCCCGCGAGTCGCTGATGCAGGTCTCGCCCCTGCTGCGCGACTTCACGCCCCCCGAAGCCGACCTGCTCGGCGCGGCCATGCTGCGCATACGCGCCGAGCCCGGCCAGCAGCTGATCGCCGAGGGGGAGGCCAGCGACTGGATGATGGTGCTGCTGCAGGGCACGGTGGACATCGGCAAGCGCCAGGCGGGCACGCCCTTCGATGCCGACTTCGACCGCGCCAGCACGCGCCTGGCCGTGATCCGCGAGGGCGCCGTGGTCGGCGAGATGTCCATGCTCGACGGCGAGCCGCGCTATGCGAGCTGCTGGGCCCTGTCGCAGGTGGAGGCGGCGGTGCTGGGCCGGGACGCGGTGGGCCGGCTGATCGCCGAGCACCCGGCGGTGGGCGCCAAGCTGCTGGTCAAGCTGACGCAGCTGCTCGCCCAGCGCCTTCGCAACACCAGCAGCAAGCTGGTGAAGGCCCTTCAGCCGCCGCCGGATGCAGCCGCGTCCGGCCCTAGTGGCCCAGGCCCGGGAACAGCTTGAGCAGGCCCACGGCCATCACTTCCACCGCCAGCGCCGCGAGGATCAGCCCCATCAGCCGCGTCATCACGTTGATGCCGGTGCGGCCCAGCACGCGCGCGATCGGCTGGGCCAGCGACAGGCACAGGGCGCTCGCGCAGCCGATCACCACGCCGTAGCCCACCAGCACGGCGAGCTGCAGCGCCGTGTGGGCCCGCTCGGCGTAGATCACCACGGTGGACATGGTCGCGGGACCGGTGAGCAGCGGGATGGTGAGCGGCACCACGGCGATGCTGTCGCCCATGGCGGCCTTCTGCGCGCCTTCCTCCAGGTCACGCGTCTGCGGCTTGGCCTCGGCCGGCTGGGCGTTGAGCATGTTGAGCGCGCTGGTGAGCAGCAGCAGGCCGCCGCCGACCTGGAAGCTCGCGAGCGAAATGCCGAAGAATTCGAGCACGTCCAGGCCGAGCAGGGCGCTGGCCGCGATGACCAGGAAGGCGGTGAAGGAAGAGATCACCACCGTGCGGCGCCGCTGCGCCGCGTCGAAGCCCTGGGTGAAGTGGATGAAGAACGGGACGATGGCCAGTGGATTCACCACCGCCAGCAGCGTGACGAGCGGCTTGAACTCGACCACCGCCTCAGCGCCCGCCGGTGACGTCCACCAGCGTCCCCGTCACGTAGCTGGACTCCGGGCCCAGCAACCAGACCACGGCCTCGGCGACCTCCTCGGCCGAGCCGCCGCGCCCCATGGGCACCTGGTGCTGCAACTGCTTCACCCGGTCCGGGATGCCGCCCGAGGCGTGGATGTCGGTGTCTATCAGCCCGGGGCGTATGGCGTTGACGCGTATCCCCTCGGCCGCAACCTCCTTGGCCAGGCCCTGGGTGAAGGTGTCGATGGCGCCCTTGCTGGCCGCGTAGTCCACGTACTGGCCGGGTGCGCCCAGCCGGGCCGCCGCGCTGGAGAGGTTGACGATCGCGCCCCCCGCGCCGCCATGGCGCGTGCTCATGCGCAGTACCGCCTCGCGGGCACAGACGAAGGAGCCGATCACGTTGATCTCGAACATGCGGCGCAGCCGGGCGACGCTCATCTCGTCGACGCGGGCGGCACGGTCGACCACGCCCGCGTTGTTGACCAGGCCCGCCACCGGGCCGAGCTGCGCGTCCACGGCGCGGTACATGGCCAGCACCTCATCCTCGTGCTCGACCCGGGCGCGCACCGCCATGGCGCGCACGCCCAGTTCGCGCGCTTGCGCGGCCACGCGCTCGGCACTGGCCTGGTCGGCCGCGTAGTTGACCGCCACGTCCCAGCCGCGCCGCGCCGCCAGCAGCGCCACGGCGGCGCCTATGCCCCGGCTGCCGCCCGTCACTAACAGAACCTGTCCCACGTCGTCCTCCGGCCTGCGAATTGCCCCCCATTAGATCAAACAACGCGGCTTGACCGCTCGCCCCGGGGCGCAGCAAGCTACGCTCTCGGGCTCTCATCCCGACAACCATCCAAGGAGTACATCGCATGGGCCAGTTCATCGAACTCAAAGCCAAGGACGGCGCCACCATCCCCGCCTACGTGGCCGAACCCGCCGGAACGCCCAAGGGCGCCGTGGTGGTGGTGCAGGAGATCTTCGGCGTGAACTCGCACATCCGCTCGGTGGCCGATGGCTACGCCGCGCAGGGCTACCTGGCGGTGGCGCCGGCGACCTTCCAGCGCGTCAAGCCGGGCGTCGAGCTGGGCTACACGGAAGACGACATGAAGGCCGGCTTCGGCCTGAAGACCGCGGTGGAAGAGCTGCCCGCCCCCGGCGTCATGCAGGACCTGCAGGCTGCCGTCGACTACGCGAAGAAGGCCGGCAAGGTCGGCATCGTCGGTTACTGCTGGGGTGGCCTGCTGACCTGGCGCGCCGCCGAGCAGATCGAGGGGCTGTCGGCCGCCGTGCCCTACTACGGCGGCGGCATGACCGGCCCCGAGGAAGCGGCGCGCAAGCCGCGCGTGCCGGTGATGGCGCACTTCGGTGACCAGGACCACTGGATCCCCCTGGACACCGTGAAGGCCTTCGAAGGCGCGCAACCGGCCGTCGAGGTGCACGTGTACGCCGCCAACCACGGCTTCAACTGCGACCAGCGCGGCTCCTACAACGCCGGCGCGGCCACGACCGCCCGCGAGCGCACGCTGGATTTCTTCCGCAAGCACCTGGGCTGATCGCCCGCGGGCTGGAACAATGGGGGTCGGCTTTCCACCACCCCCATGATCCAGCTCCACCACTACCCCAGCACCGCGGCCATGGCGCCGCACATCCTGCTCGAGGAAATCGGCTGCGATTTCGAGCTCGTGCACGTGGACCGCGACGCGGACGCGCACAAGCGGCCGGACTACCTGCAGCTGAACCCGAACGGGCTCATTCCCGTGCTGCGCGAGGGCGACCTGGTGCTCTACGAGACCGCCGCCATCCTGCTGCACCTGTGCGACACCCACCCCGAGGCGCGGCTCGCGCCGGCGCTGGGCTCGCCCGCGCGGGCCGAGTTCTACAAGTGGCTGATGTGGCTGACGAACACGCTGCAGGCCAGCCTGATCGTCTACTTCTACCCCGAGCGCTGGGTGGACGCCGGCAACACGCGCGGCGCCGC
Organism: Ramlibacter aquaticus; assembly: GCF_015159745.1. Lineage (GTDB taxonomy): Bacteria > Pseudomonadota > Gammaproteobacteria > Burkholderiales > Burkholderiaceae_C > Ramlibacter > Ramlibacter aquaticus. The sequence goes on from NZ_JADDOJ010000058.1 coordinate 15,519, forward strand.
GGAGGTCAAGCGCCACGCCGAGCACCGCATCGACGGACTGCTGGCGCAGATGGATTTCGAACTCGGGCGCCACGGTGGCCCCTGGTTCATGGGCGCGAGCTACACGGCGCTCGATGCCTTCGCCTTCACGCTCTGCCGCTGGACGCGCAATTTCCAGAACGTACCGCCGGCGCGCGAGCGCGAGAACCTGGGCCCCTACCTGCAACGCATGCTGGACCGGGCCGCCGTGCGCCAGGTGATCGCCACCGAAGGGCTGCAGCCGCCCTTCGTCTGAGCGTTCAGCGGCCGGTGCGCGCCAGGTAGCGCTTGCGCCAGAACACGGCGACCAGGCTGATGGACACCAGGGCCATCAGGCCCAGCATCACCCACATCGCCAGGGCCGAGTGGATCAGCGGCAGGAACTCGAAGTTCATGCCGAAGAAGCCGGTGATGAAGTTCAGCGGCAGGAACACCGCGGTCAGCGCGGTGAGCACGCGCATGATCTCGTTGGCCCGGTGGCCAACGGCCGAGAAGTGGATCTGCACCGCGGTCTCGGCGCCCTGTTCCATGCGCCGCACGTGCTGCGTCACGCGCTGGATGTGCTCCACCACGTCGCGACTCCGGGCCAGCAGGCCGTCCCGCTCGGCCTGGGGCACGCCGTTGGGCGGCTGCTCGCGCTGCGCGTCCAGCCACTCCTGCATCGCGTCGTGCTGGCCTTCGCACAGGTCTTCCAGGGTGTGCAGGGCGGTCCGCGCCGACATGAAGGCGCGCCAGTCGGCCGTGCGGTTGCCGGGTGCCAGCAGGTCCAGCTGCCAGGCGTCCAGCTCGGTGGAGAGGTCCTTGCGCAGCTCCAGGTAGCTGTCGACCATCATGTTGAGCATGCGCAGCATGAGGTCCGAGGGGCTGGCGGGCAGCCGGGTGCGCGCGCCGGCGCCCAGGCCCTCGGACTGCAGCGCGTCGGACAGGAAGCGCTGCACGAAGGTCTGGGCCGCCTGGCAGCCCGCCGGGTGCACAGAGATCAGAAGGCGGTCGAACACCACGAAGCCGACCGCGCGCGAGCGGATGCGCTGGAACGCGGCCAGCGGCCCGCCCGGCAGGGGATGGCCCTGCGTGGTCTCGGCCCGCGTCTCCTGCTCGGTCGCGAGGCGCCGGAAGATGACCAGGTCGTAGACCGAGGTGTAGTCGTAGCGGGAGGGGTGCTGCGCGTTGGCGAGGTCCTGCAGGTGCAGGTCCAGCACCGGCGAGCCGCCCAGGTGCTGCGCCGCCCGCTGCAGGAGGGGCGCGAGCTCGGCCAGCGACTCGCGCTCCAGGTAGATCCACACGAACCCGTCCGCGGGCACCGACTCGGGCACCTGTTCCGCGAAGCGCAGGGTGCCGGCGCCGAACAGGGCGATCTGCATGTCAGCGGCGCAGGGCCTTGGCCGCGTCGATGGCGAAGTAGGTGAGGATGCCGTTGGCGCCCGCGCGCTTGAAGGCGAGCAGGCTTTCCATCATCACGAGGTCGTGGTCCAGCCAGCCGTTCTGCGCCGCGGCCTTGAGCATCGCGTACTCGCCGCTGACCTGGTAGACGAAGGTCGGCATGCGGAACTCGTCCTTCACGCGGCGCACGATGTCCAGGTAGGGCATGCCGGGCTTGACCATGACCATGTCGGCGCCTTCGGCGATGTCCATGGCCACCTCGCGCAGGGCTTCGTCGGTGTTGCCCGGGTCCATCTGGTATACCTTCTTGTTGCTCTTGCCGAGGTTGCCGGCCGAGCCGACGGCGTCCCGGAAGGGGCCGTAGAAGGCGCTCGCGTACTTGGCGCTGTAGGCCATGATGCGGGTGTGGATGTGGCCGCGCGCTTCCAGGGCCTGGCGGATCGCGCCGATGCGCCCGTCCATCATGTCGCTGGGGGCGACGATGTCCACGCCGGCGGCGGCCTGCGTAAGGGCCTGGCGCACCAGCACCTCGACGGTTTCATCGTTCAGGATGTAACCAGTTTCATCCAGCAGGCCGTCCTGGCCGTGGCTGGTGAAGGGGTCCAGGGCGACGTCGGTCATCACGCCCAGCTCGGGAAAGCGGGCCTTGAGTTCGCGCACCGCGCGCGGCACCAGGCCACCCTCGTTCCAGGCTTCCTGGCCATCGGGGGTCTTGAGCGACACGTCGATCACGGGGAACAGGGCCATCACCGGAATGCCCAGCGCCACGCACTGCTCGGCCACGCCCAGCAGCAGGTCGACGCTGACACGCTCCACGCCCGGCATCGAGGCCACGGGCTCGCGCCGGTTCTTGCCGTCGAGCACGAAGACCGGGTAGATCAGGTCGTGCGGCGTGAGCACATGCTCGCGAACGAGGTTGCGCGTGAAGTCGTCCCGGCGCAGTCGGCGCGGGCGTCCGTGGGGGTAGGGTGCGTGCAGGGCCATGGGGTCAAATTGTGCTTCAAGGACCCCCGGCGCGCCCGGGGGGTGTACGTCCATCCATAAGCATTGTGCTTAAGGTTCGCGCCTTGAAAGCGCAGGGGGTGCCTGTTAAATTACGGATGGGCGGTTTGCCGCTCCCCGCTTTTCCTCCCTGAGCGGGTGCCTTAATGTGTGACAGCAACAAGGCTTCCAACCCCGGACCGATGTCCGGGGTTTTTTTTGGTGCCTGCACGTCAGGATGCGCTGGCCGCCCCGCGCCCTACACTCGGCCCCATGCTCTGGGTCAAGTCACTGCACATCGTCTTCGTGGCCAGCTGGTTCGCCGGCCTGTTCTACCTGCCGCGCATCTTCGTCAACCTGGCGATGGTGGAGCCGCAGTCGCAGGCCGAGCGCGCCCGGCTGCTGCTCATGGGGCGCAAGCTGCTGCGCTTCACCAACCTGCTGGCGGTGCCCGCGGTCGGCTTCGGCCTGTGGCTGTGGCTGGGTTACGGCATCGGCCGCGGACCCGGCAACGGCTGGATGCACGCCAAGCTCGCCGGCGTGCTGCTGGTGCTGGCCTATCACCACGTGTGCGCACGCATGATGCGCCGCTTCGAGGCCGGTGCGCCCGGGCGCAGCCACGTCTGGTACCGCTGGTTCAACGAAATCCCGGTGCTGCTGCTGCTGGCCATCGTCATCCTGGTGGTGGTCAAGCCTTTCTGAGGCACGCCAGCGCATGCGCAAGACCGCGGCATGGCCCCTGTCCCAGGCCTGGGTGGCGCTGGTGGTCTATGCCAGCCTCTACCCCTTCAGCGGCTGGCGCGACCAGGGTGTCGCACCCTGGGCCTACCTCACCGCGCCGCTGCCGCACTGGTGGACGGGCTTCGACGTCGCGGCCAACCTGGCCGGCTACGCCCCGCTCGGGTTCCTGCTCGCGCTGAGCTTCCTGCGCCGCAGCCGCGCCGATGCCGCACGGCCAGGGCACGCGATCCTGGTCGCGGCGGCGGCCTCTGCCCTGCTGTCGCTGCTCATGGAGGCCCTGCAAAGCTACCTGCCCGAGCGCGTGCCTTCCAACGTCGACTTCGCCCTCAACACACTGGGCGCCACGCTGGGGGCCCTGCTGGCCGGCGCCCTCGAACGGGCGGGCGCGATCGCCCGCTGGAGCCGCTTTCGCGTGCGCTGGTTCGTCGAGGATGCCCGCGGCGCGCTGGTGCTGCTGGCCCTGTGGCCCTTTGCGCTGCTCTTCCCCGAGCCGGTCGCCTTCGGCCTGGGCCAGGTCTACGAGCGCATCGAGGGCGCGCTGGCCGACTGGCTGGCCGACACGCCCTTCCTCGAGTGGCTGCCGGTGCGCGACGTGGAACTGCAGCCCATGGTGCCGGCCGTGGAGCTGCTGTGCGTGGCCCTGGGCGTGCTGGTGCCCTGCCTGATCCTGGGATCCGTGCTGCGCGTGCGCACGCGCCGGCTTGTCGCGGCGCTGGTCACCATCGCCTGCGGCGTGGCCGTCACGGCGCTTTCGGCGGCGTTGAGCTGGGGGCCGGCGCATGCCTGGGCCTGGCTCAGCCTGCCGGTGCAGCTGGGGCTGGGCCTGGGCGTGGTGCTATCCTGCGCCGGTGCGCTGCTGCCGGCGCGGGCTGCGGCCGCCGTGGCCCTGCCGGCCCTGGTGCTCCACCTGTCCCTGTTGAACCAGGCGCCGGCCAGCGCGTACTTCACGCACACGCTGCGGGCCTGGGAGCAGGGGCGCTTCATTTCCTTCTACGGCCTGGCGCAATGGCTGGGCTGGGCCTGGCCATTCATCGCCCTGGCGTACCTGCTGGTGCGGGTCTCGCGGCCGGAGGCGGCGCCTAGAATCCGGGCATGAGCGACACCCAGCCCGCCAAGTCGTATTACGAGCGGCACATCTTCTTCTGCCTCAACCAGCGCAGCAACGGCGAGAACTGCTGCGCGGACCACAACGCGCAGGCCGGCTTTGACCGCTGCAAGGCGCGCGTCAAGGAACTGGGCCTGGCCGGCCCGGGGAAGGTCCGCGTCAACAAGGCCGGCTGCCTGGACCGCTGCGCGGCCGGTCCCGTGGCCGTGGTCTACCCCGAGGCCGTCTGGTACACCTATGTGGACCCGCAGGACATCGACGAGATCGTCGAGTCGCACCTGAAGGACGGCAAGGTGGTCGAGCGCCTGCTCACACCGCCCCACCTGGGGCGCTGACCGGCCCATGAACCTGCACACGCAGCGGCTGCGCATCGAGGGGGCGGCCGGCGCCATCGAGGTGCTGCAGGACGCCCCGGGCGAGGGCGGGCCGGTGGGCACGACGCTGATCTGCCATCCCCATCCGCTGTTCGGCGGCACCATGGACAACAAGGTGGTGCAGACCCTGGCCCGCGCCTTCGTGCAGGCCGGCTGGCGGGCCCTGCGCTTCAACTTCCGCGGCGTCGGGGCCTCCGCGGGCACGCACGACGGCGGGGCGGGGGAGACGGACGATGCGCTGGAGGTCCTGCGCCAGCTCGCCCCGGACGGCCCCATCGCCCTCGCGGGCTTTTCCTTCGGCAGCTTCGTCGCGGCGTCGGCAGCCGTGCGGCTGTGGGAGGCGCGGCCGGCGGACCGGCTGGTGCTGGTCGGCACCGCGGCCTCGCGCTTCCAGGTGCCCGTGCTGCCGCCGCAGGTCCACGACCGCACCCTGGTCATCCATGGCGAGCAGGACGACACGGTGCCGCTCGCGGCCGTGCTGGACTGGGCGCGGCCGCAGTCGCTGCCGGTAACCGTGATTCCCGGCGTGGAGCATTTCTTTCACGGACAATTGCCGCTCCTGAAGAGCCTGGTGCTGCGGCACCTCCGTTCCTGACCTTCCCGTCCCCGATGAGAACTTTCCTCCAGGCGCTGGCTGCGCCTGTCCTTGCGCTGTGCAGCCTCGTCGCTTCGGCCCAGGTGCCGCAGCCGCCCGAGATCGCGGCCCGCAACTTCCTGCTGGTGGACGTCAGTGCCAACCAGGTGCTGGCCGGCCGCGACGCGGACGCGCCGGTGGACCCCGCCGCGCTGACCAAGCTGATGTCGGCCTACCTGGTGTTCGACGCGCTGCGCAGCGGCAAGCTGACCCTGCAGCAGCGCCTGGCGGTGAGCGCCCGCGCGGCCCAGGCGCCGGGCACCCGCATGTTCATCGACGCCGGGGCCCAGGTCCCCGTGGAGGACCTGGTCAAGGGCATGGTGGTGCAGTCGGGCAACGACGCGACGCTGGCGCTGGCCGAGGCCGTGGGCGGCACGGTCGAGCATTTCGTCGAGCTGATGAACGCGCAGGGCCGGGCCATGGGCCTGCGCGCGAGCACCTTCAAGAACCCGCTGGGCCTGCCCGAACCCGGCCACCTGACCACCGCGCGCGACCTGGCCACCGTGGCCACGCGGCTGCTGCAGGACTTTCCGCAGTACACGCCGTACTACGCGATCCGCAAGTACCGCTACCAGGGCACGCCCACCGCCAACGACACCAACCGCAACACGCTGCTCTTCCGCGACCCCACGGTGGATGGCCTGAAGACGGCGCACTCGGACGCCGCAGGCTTCTGCGTGGTGGCCACCGCGCGCCGCGACTTCCCCAACATGGGCGGGCGCCGGCTGCTGGCCGTGGTGCTGGGGGCGGCCAGCGAGACCGCGCGGGCGAGCGAGGCGCAGAAGCTGCTGAACTGGGGCTACACCGCCTGGGAAGGCGTGAAGCTCTTCGATGCCAACCAGGCCGTGGTGACGCCGCCCGTCTGGAAGGGCGCCGAGCGCACGGCGCGCCTGGGCAGCCTGCAGCCTGTGGTCGTCGCCGTGCCCGCCGGCACCGCCGGCCGCCTGCGGTCCCAGGTGGCGCGGCCGGACCCGCTCATCGCTCCCCTGGCCAAGGGCCAGGCGGTGGGGGTGCTCAAGGTCAGCGCGGCGGACCAGCCCCTGCTGGACGTGCCCCTGGTGGCCCTGGACACGGTGGAGCAGGCCGGCCTGCTGCGGCGGGCCTGGGACGCGGTTCGCCTGTGGATAAAGTAAGCGCACGCTTCGCCACGGCGCTTGTATTGATGAGCCTGCGCGGGAGCGAAGCAGGGTCCCCTGTGGCGCCCCCGCGCCGCATGGCGTGACAGCCACGACCCGGCGGGCTATACTTGAGGGCTTTCCCGCAATTTGGGGCGGGGGAGCTTTTTCACGCGAGCATCACGAGCTCGATCACGCTTTAGGGACATCAATGCCAACCATCAATCAACTCGTGCGTCACGGGCGGGAGGTCGAAAAGACCAAATCCAAGAGCCCGGCGATGCAGAACAGCCCCCAGCGCCGCGGTGTGTGCACCCGTGTGTACACCACGACGCCCAAGAAGCCGAACTCCGCGCTGCGGAAGGTCGCCAAGGTCCGCCTGACCAACGGCTTCGAAGTCATCTCCTACATCGGCGGTGAAGGCCACAACCTGCAGGAACACTCCGTGGTGCTCGTGCGCGGCGGCCGTGTGAAGGACCTGCCTGGCGTGCGCTACCACATCGTGCGTGGCTCGCTCGACCTGCAGGGCGTCAAGGACCGCAAGCAGTCCCGCTCGAAGTACGGCGCGAAGCGCCCGAAGAAGGCCTAAGAAGTTTGTCGTTTGTCGGTGCTTCAATCGCTCGGCAGGCGAGAGAAGCGTAGTGACCCACTGTCGGGTCGAGTAAGCGGGTCGCCGGATGGCGCCCTGGGTCCCTAAGAGGGCCAGCTGAAGCAAATTGGAAGGAAATAGAAATGCCGCGTCGTCGCGAAGTCCCCAAGCGTGAAATCCTGCCGGATCCCAAGTACGGCAATGTCGAGCTCGCCAAGTTCATGAACGTGATCATGCAAGGCGGCAAGAAGGCGGTTGCCGAGCGCATCGTCTACGGTGCGCTCGAGCAGATCGAGAAGAAGAACCCGGGCAAGGACCCGCTGGAAGCCTTCACCATCGCCATCAACAACGTGAAGCCGATGGTCGAAGTGAAGTCCCGCCGTGTCGGTGGTGCGAACTACCAGGTCCCGGTGGAAGTGCGCCCGGTGCGCCGTCTGGCGCTGTCGATGCGCTGGCTGAAGGAAGCCGCCAAGAAGCGCGGCGAGAAGTCCATGGCGATGCGCCTGGCGAACGAACTCATGGAAGCCACGGAAGGCCGTGGCGGTGCCATGAAGAAGCGTGACGAAGTTCACCGCATGGCCGAGGCCAACAAGGCCTTCAGCCACTTCCGCTTCTAAGAAACACCGTCCTCATCTCCAGGAGCGGGCCCGCCACGAGCGGGCCGTTCCGCTTTAACGAAAGAGCATCATGGCCCGCAAAACGCCCATCGAGCGCTACCGCAACATCGGTATTTCCGCTCACATCGACGCCGGCAAGACGACGACGACCGAGCGCATCCTGTTCTACACGGGTGTGAACCACAAGATCGGCGAGGTGCACGACGGCGCCGCCACCATGGACTGGATGGAGCAGGAGCAGGAGCGTGGCATCACGATCACCTCCGCGGCCACCACCTGCTTCTGGAAGGGCATGGACCTGTCCTTCCCCGAGCACCGCATCAACATCATCGACACCCCCGGCCACGTGGACTTCACCATCGAGGTGGAGCGTTCCATGCGCGTGCTGGACGGCGCCTGCATGGTGTACTGCGCCGTGGGCGGCGTGCAGCCCCAGTCGGAAACCGTCTGGCGCCAGGCCAACAAGTACAAGGTGCCCCGCCTCGCGTTCGTCAACAAGATGGACCGCACCGGTGCGAACTTCTACAAGGTCTATGACCAGATGAAGACCCGCCTGAAGGCCAACCCCGTGCCCATCGTGATCCCGATCGGCGCCGAGGACAACTTCAAGGGCGTGGTCGACCTGCGCAAGATGAAGGCCATCATCTGGGACGAAGCGTCCCAGGGCATGAAGTTCACCTTCGAGGACATCCCGGCCGAGCTGGAAGGTCCCGCCAAGGAATGGCGCGAGAAGATGGTGGAGGCCGCGGCCGAAGCCAGCGAAGAGCTGATGAACAAGTACCTCGAGGAAGGCACCCTGACCGAGGACGAGATCACGCAGGGCCTGCGCACCCGCACCATCGCCGGCGAGATCCAGCCGATGCTGTGCGGCACCGCGTTCAAGAACAAGGGTGTTCAGCGCATGCTGGACGCCGTGATCGAACTCATGCCTTCGCCCATCGACATCCCCCCGGTCACCGGCGTGGACGAGCAGGAGAAGGAAACCAGCCGCAAGGCCGACGACAACGAGAAGTTCTCGGCCCTGGCGTTCAAGCTGATGACGGACCCGTTCGTCGGCCAGCTCACCTTCGTGCGCGTCTACTCGGGCGTGCTGACCAAGGGCGACAGCGTCTTCAACCCGATCCGCGGCAAGAAGGAGCGCATCGGCCGTATCGTGCAGATGCACGCCAACAACCGCATGGAAGTGGACGAGATCCGCGCCGGCGACATCGCCGCCTGCGTGGGCCTGAAGGAAGTCACCACCGGTGAGACCCTGTGCGACCCGTCGTCCGTCGTGACGCTGGAGCGCATGGTGTTCCCCGAGCCCGTGATCGCCCAGGCCGTGGAGCCCAAGACCAAGGCCGACCAGGAAAAGATGGGCATTGCCCTGAACCGCCTGGCGCAGGAAGACCCGTCGTTCCGCGTGCGCACCGACGAGGAATCCGGCCAGACCATCATCGCCGGCATGGGCGAGCTGCACCTGGAAATCATCGTCGACCGCATGAAGCGTGAGTTCGGCGTGGAAGCCAACGTCGGCAAGCCGCAGGTCGCGTACCGCGAAACCATCCGCAAGACGGTGGAAGAGGCGGAAGGCAAGTTCGTGCGCCAGTCCGGCGGCAAGGGCCAGTACGGCCACGTGGTGCTCAAGCTCGAGCCGAACGAGCCGGGCAAGGGCATCGAGTTCGTCGACGCGATCAAGGGCGGCGTGGTGCCGCGCGAGTTCATCCCGGCGGTGGAAAAGGGCATCACCGAGGCGGTGACCCAGGGCGTGCTGGCCGGCTACCCGGTCGTGGACGTCAAGGTCACGCTGCACTTCGGCTCGTACCACGACGTGGACTCGAACGAACTGGCCTTCAAGATGGCTGCCATCTTCGGCTTCAAGGAAGGCGCCAAGAAGGCCGGCCCGGTCATCCTTGAGCCGATGATGTCGGTCGAAGTGGAGACCCCGGAAGACTACGCCGGCAACGTGATGGGCGACCTGTCGTCCCGCCGTGGCATGGTGCAGGGCATGGACGACATGGTCGGCGGCGGCAAGGTCATCAAGGCCGAAGTCCCGCTGTCCGAGATGTTCGGCTACTCCACCACGCTGCGCTCGATGTCGCAAGGCCGCGCCACGTACACGATGGAGTTCAAGCACTACGCTGAAGCGCCGCGCAACGTGGCCGAGACCATCGTCGCTTCGAGAACCAAGTAACCCCCCGAAGCGGCCTTTGGCCGCCTCCCCCAAGGGGGCGTCACCAGCGGCCCGGCAAAGCCGGTTCCGCGGTGACCCTGAACTGGGGCCGGGGAGTTTGCGGAGATTGATCTGTCTTTGGCGCCCAGTATTGGGTTGGCCCGCTGCCCGTGGCGAGGCCTCTGCCGGAGACGTTAAACAGTCACGGGCATTGCTCTTTATCTTTGGAGATTTGAAATGGCAAAAGGCAAGTTTGAGCGGACCAAGCCGCACGTGAACGTGGGCACGATCGGCCACGTGGACCATGGCAAGACGACGCTGACGGCGGCCATCACCACGATCCTGGCGTCCAAGTTCGGTGG
>NZ_JADDOJ010000059.1 GCF_015159745.1 Ramlibacter aquaticus
CAGTGTCGCCACGTCAATCACTCCTAGTGCTCCTGCCACCAAAAGCAGCAGGTTAGGGTTCGTACGTGGGTCAGATTTCGATGGAAATTACCCGGCCAGGTGGGTCACTTCTGGATGGAAATCAACAGCCTAGACGACGTGATGGCCGTGCAGACGCTCTCGCGCCTGAACCGCATTTTCCCGGGCAAGGACATGACGTTCGTGCTCGATTTCAGGAACGATGCCGAGGACATCCTGGCCGCCTTCGAGCCGTACTACCGCACGGCGCAACTGGCCGGGATCACCGACCGGAACATGCCGCACCAGTTGCGCGACAAGCTCGATCACGCTGACGTGTACCTGTGGTCCGAGGTGGAGGCCTTCGCAAAGCTGTACTTCAGCCAGCGCAATGACCAGGCCTTCCAGGCCCACCTGAAGCAGGCGTTCGAGCGCTACGAGGAGCTGGGCCGTGAGGAGCAGGAGCTGTTCCGCCGGGACGCCGCGAGCTACGTCACCAGCTACGACTTCCTGTCCCAACTGGTCGACTACGACGACCCGGAGCTGGAGAAGCTGCACGCCTTCCTGAAGATGCTGTTGCCGCGGCTGCGTGGCCAGGAGCCCGACCCGGTGCTGATCGACGGCGCGGTGCGCCTGGCCGGCTACAAGCTGGTGAACAAGCGCGAGCACGACATCAAGCTGGAGAAGGGCGAAGCCAAGCCGCTGAACCCGCTGTCCGCCGGCGGCGGCGAAGCCTGGGAAGACCCCCGGCAGAAGCTGTCGGAAATCATCAAGAAGATCCACAGTCTCTTCACCGGCAAGTACACCGACGCCGAGGTTGCGGGCTGGTTCACCGCGGTCACTGGCAACGTCGTGGCCGACCAGCGCATCCAGATGCAGGCCAAGGCCAACCCCACGGCTGACCAGTTCGCCAACGGGGACTACAAGCTGGTGCTGGGCGAGGCCATCGCCAAGGCGCTGGCCAGCCACCACGCCATGTCCGAGCAGACGCTACAGAACCCGAAGGTGTTTGAAGACGTGGCTGAAGCCCTGCTGCACGACGTGTATGAAAAGGCGCGCGCGGGGGCTATTACGTGAAGAGTCACAGTTCCGGCGTCCTCACGCGTCTCAGGAAAAGTTCAGAGTAAGCACCGTGCCTCAAATGAAAAGCAACACTCCGCGTCTCGAGACGCTCGCAAAATTGCTCCACAGGTACGACCGGGAGATGCACCTCCGGCAGCTTCTCCCCGAAACTCACGAGCGACATGACTGGTTCAAGGGCTTCAAGTACCTGTTTTCACCCAAGTGGAAGCCTCCAGGCGGCTCTCCGCCGTATATCGCCGCCACCGCATTGCTGGACGCCTACTCGCAATTGCCTCGCAGGCCGGACCTCGCATTCATGCTTACCTGGTCCGCGACAAACAGTGCGTACAACGACCTCTACATGCGCGATGTGCCGACGGTCGGTGCGGTACTAGGGGACACGAAGAGCATCGATCTTGCTGCGGAGCGGATCGGCTCGCAGCTGCACAAAACGGTGACCCGTCCGGCAGGAGAGTCCTTTTCGGAGCGGACAGTTACGATCGAGGAACTCCTGCTTGAGTATGTAGAAGCGGCACCCGACAAGGTCTGGCACTTCGTCGCCTCCTATGTGCTAAAGGGGTTCGCTCTAGATCACTACAGCGTTGCAAGAGCGGGCGCGTTGCCGGTGCGGCCTATCCACATCCCCTCTGCCTACCACACGTTCAAAAGGAACTATCAGCACCTTCACACGATGGTGGCCGGGCGCTTCGGGCCCAAGTATGTCGCCCTGTGCCAGCCAGTAGAAACGCCAGACCGCACGGATGTTGATTTCGGCATCAAGGCGCAAGACGCGGATAAGGCTCGCCGGCTTGTCCACGCATTGGGAGTCGAACTGAATGAGCTCTGGCGAACGAGGAAGCCCGGATTGCCTTCAACCAGCACAGACTTCGTGAAGGACGCAGACTGGGTTCGCTTTCCACTTCAGTGCATTCTTTACGCTTCACGGAACACAAACGTGCACGGGAACGCTGCAACACGACTCAACAGCCTCTGGAGCGATGCAGAGTCAGTCAGCGCTTCCGCTTGGATGTTTATAGCTTGCTACGCGTACCTCGGTCTGATTTTGCTGTGCACCAAGGAGTTGGCTTTGGACGATCTCCACCCCTTGATCAGCAACATCGAGGCGTTTAAGAGTGCTGGATGAGGCCTGCGCGCTCAAGGGGTGGCCAGCGAGGTGACTGACCACCTTCAACGGCTGGTGACTAGACCTTTCGGCGCTCAGCTGAAGCACCAGCGTTCGGCTGGTTTACGGTTGCAAACGATGAGCGCGCTCGCGAAGGGCTCGGCGCCGTTGCCTTTAGGTGCCCTTGTGATCGGGAGGCACTGGCGCAGCGTGCTCGGGCGAAGCACATCACCAATGGCTTCCTCTGTTCGAGGACGGCCGACTGGGCAAAGCGACGGGTCGCAGCTACAGCTGCATTGACTAACGAGAAGGCGAGCAGAGCTCGCCTTCTCCAGGGCTCAATGGTTAGCGCGAGAAGACATGTCCAGATTGACGGAGACAGGTGCACGCGGACTGGTGATCTGCACCCTAACTCCATGTGCGGCCAGGCTTTGCCAGAGCGCGTTCCAGCTCTGAGTGCGCTGCGTACCCATTCGCAGAGACCTGTCCATCACGATCGTGTGGATGTTCCGGTGCTTAAGGATTTCTAGTGCGTGCGACAGGCATCCGTCCGTGGTTCTACGACCAGGGTCCGGTGCTCCGAGCGCTTTCAGCAGCTCCACGACGAAGCTTCTGGGACTCTGTGTGGCATTGGACAGGGGCGGCATCGAGATGTTAAGGGACTCCGGCATCAAGGGCTCCAAGTTGGTGTGGGCGTGAACGCGCGAACGGTAGGCGAGCGCGAACAGCAGGGTCGTGCTTTCGCAGACTCAAGGTCATCCCTCAAGTGACATTAAATTGACGAGCCATGGAGGCGTGAGCCGTCCAAGGGAGGTCCGAGCCCTCACGCAGGCGCTCGAAGGAGAAGAGGACGCCTCCGGGCAAGCCGCGCTGCCGGGCCGCCGCGATCTCGCCCCAGCTCTGCGCCAGGGCGGCCTGGAAAGCGGGGCTGTTGGCCAGGGCAAGCTGGCTCGCGCCGTCCATGGTCAACGGCTTGGAGAGCAGCTCGGAGGCGAGCTTCGCGGAAGCCTCGCGTTGCGCGTCATCGCGCACCAGGCCTGCAGTCGCAGTCCCGGTGACTGGCTTCGCGAGATCGTTCGCCTCCTTCAAGGCGGCGTCCATGTTCGGCGCGGCGCAGCCGGCCACGACCAGGACAGCCGCTGCCGCCGCCGCGAGCTTCAGAGTTCGCTGGGCGTTCATCAATGGTGTCCTTGGTGAGGGTCCGCCTGCTTCGACGGGGACTCGCGACCGGTGGGCTGGCTGGCGGGGGCGGCGTTCCCGGCTTGGCTGCCTGCGCCCTGGATCTCACGGGCATAGGCGCGCCATCCGCCCACTTCGCGGACCGTCTCGTTGGACTTGCGCCAGTCCTGGATCTCCCCACTCTCGAACGGGCGGTAGCCCTCGAACGCTGAGCTGTAGCCCGGAATCGATCGCTTGCTGTGCGTGTCGGGCGTCTGCGCCCAGATCACGCCGCTGGCCACCAGTGCGGCGGCACCGAGGCAAATGGTTCTACTCGTGTTTGACATCGCGTCCTCGCGTGACTCGTTGCTTGGCCTGGCGCTGTGGCGCACAGGGGGCGGAACGGGAATGCGGCGGCGCGCCCCGGATGCCCGAGGCGGGTTGCCGCGCTCAGGCGCGAGGAGGTTTCTCGGGAGCGGGCGCGTCGCGCGTGAGGACACGCACGGGCCCTTGAAGCGCCGGAGGTGCAGGACGCGCGGCCTCTAGGTTCAGCATGGGCGTTTCGGAGATCGCCACGACGTTGCAGCAGGACGCACAGATCGGACACGCATGGTCGCCAGCTGCTTTGCCGGCCTTGGCTGAGTCCACATGATTGCCCGCGGTCGCGACAGCGTCGGAGTGCTCATGGTGGCCAGAGACCGCGTGGTGGTCGTGCCCGTCGGAAGAGGCCGCCGCGCGCGCATGCTGGTGCCCAGCACGTTCGTGAGCGGCCTCACCGGCCGTCGCATGCGCCGCCTGGTCGCAAAAGAGCATCGACGCAGCCGCCATCCCCTGCAGGGGCAGCGCGGCCATGAGGAGCCAAGCGATCACCAGACGAAGAAGCGACATTGAACTAACCATCCTAACGCAGCAGAGGTGCCGATCGCGACGCAGCGGGACATGGCCCCACGAGTTACACGCGAACTGTGACTAATGCGAGTGCTCGGCGTGCGCAAGGGCGTGGCCCTGGCCGCGCTGGATCAAGAAGCGATTCAGGGGGAAGGCCGCGGCACCGGCAAGGACGAGCGACAGCGCCAAGGAGCCCCAGAAGAGCACCTCGTCCAACCCTGCGCCCATGGCGCCAGGGATAACCAGCATGATGGCGTTGTCGACGATCTCCATCAGCGTGATCGAGGCTGTATCGGCTGCAAAGGCGACGGCCAGGGCTGAACGCAGGGCCATGCCGGAGCGCAGCAGCGGCAAGAACGTGAAGGTGTAGCCGAAGGCGAAGGCCAGCAGGACCGACAAAGCGACGGTCGCGCCGTTCGACAGGCCCCACGCGGTCCCCAGGATCATCCCAAGCACCTCACCCACGGCACAGCCCGAGAGGCAGTGCAGGGTCGCTCGGAACGCCGTTGCGTTCAGTTGAGCGCCGGCGACGGGCGCCGAGTGCTGGTGATCTTGGGCGTGGTGTGCGTGGTGGTGGGCGTGATCCATGACGGTCTCCCGGTGTTGGAGATCCAATGCTCAACCCTCCCATCATGGGAAGGTCAAGCTCTAGAACGTGGCATCCGACACCAACTGACCTCCTTCGCTTCAGACGTACGCTTCTGGCTGATCGCGACCTTCGTACGAGCGGCTGACCCGGCAGTGATCACAACGCCTGTCGACGTCCGCTGAATCGGAATTCAAGTCGCCGTCAGGCACATTGCCGGCGCTGAAGGTTGCCCGCGCTGAGGTCCTAGTCTCTGGTGGTTCTTTTGCAGACACGTCATGTCCAGTGACAAGAAGCTCGATCCGACCGGCGAACGCACGGCAGCCATAGAGACAATAGAGTCGACACGATCAGCGGCAAGGAACATGAGTACCGGGCTGACGGTGATCACCGCCCCGGTCAAGACGCAGCCGCGGTGAATGGTGAAGCAGCCGATCCCTGCCCGCCGCCCCCCGGCGGAGCAACAGGCATCGCGCGACACAGGCGTCGAGGCTGCGCCTCACATTAGCCAAGCCATTTCGGGTAAGGACTTTCCCGCACAACCCTGAGATCCGTGTTCGGCGTATATACGGCCCCTCGCGGACGATAGCCGCACGGCCGCACCACTGCCACTGCGGGTCTTCGGGCTCAGTGTTCGGCGACCACGCCGTGTTCGCGTGTGAGGCCGACGGAGTGTCAATCCGGCGGTCACCACGCTTCCCCGACTACGACCGGTGCACGCCAACGGCCGGTGCACGCAGCGGCACTGAAGCCGGGTTCGCGTGTTGCACCTCACCGCCTGCAAAGTGCAGCCTGCGGCAGTAACGTCAGCAGCCGCTGCAGCGCCGGCGTGGTCTGCTTGCTGCGATGCAGCACCCAGTGGCACTGACGCGTGATCCGGGGCAACGTGGTGTCCAGTTGGCGCAGGCGCCCGGCCTGCAGCATGTCCGCCACAACCCAACGCGAAAGGCAGGCGATCCCCAGACCGGCGGCGGCTGCGTGCTGGATGGCCTGGCTACTTCCCAGCTCGATGCTGCGGCGATAGCCGCGCAAGTGCGGTAGAAGCGCCTGGTCTGTTGCTTCGCGCGTGCCCGAGCCGTGCTCTCGCAACAGCCACACGGCTGAACGCAGCGCCGGCACCGTGATCCGCTCGCCGCCGGCGGTGGTGGGGAATGCGTTCTCAGCGCCGACGATCACCAATTCGTCCTGCAGCCAGCGCTCGGCGTGGAGCGCGGGTTCGTGGCATGGGCCCTCGATCAAGCCAATATCGAGATCGAACGCAGCCACGCGCTCGCAGATGCGGGCAGTGTTGGCCACAGAAACGAACGACTGCCACGCAACGGCAGTGCGCGGCTGCTCGCCAAGGAACGCCGACAACACGTCCGGCAGCACGTGATCGGCGATCGTCGTGCTGGCGCCGATGCGCAACGCCTGCAACTGTAGCGCCGGCGCGTGCGCCATGCGCTCTACCTGTGCCGCGCCATCAAGCAATGCCTGCGCCTGCGGCAGCAAGGCGCGACCGTTGTCATTCAGCAAGAGCCGCTTGCCTGCGCGGTCGAAGAGCCGCAGCGACAGCAGCCGTTCCAGCTCGTTGACCGCAGAACTCGTTGCGGATTGCGAGAGCGCGACTTCGGCGCTCGCCGCGATAGTGCTGCCGGTCCGCGCAACAGCGACGAAGATCTGCAGCTGGCGCAGGGTGAGTCGCAGGATGTCTATGCAGCCCATTATCGGCTTCCATAGCTATCTGATCGCTTAGAAGTACATAAACAACGCGTTGGACAGCTTTTGGGCGACCATCGAAACTGCACTCCTCGCTTCGTCTGGAATCCGCGCCATGAATCCAACCGTTCCCCCGACCCAGTTCAGCCCAACATCGGCCCGCGACGCCGGCCAGTGGGTCCGCCTTTTGCCAGGACTCGCGCTGAGTGCGGCATTGGCCGGCGGCGGCATGGGCCTGGGCCGCGTCGACTGGCTGCAAGCGCACGGCTTCAGCGCGCTCACGCTGGCCATCGTGCTGGGCATGCTGGTGGGCAACACGGTGTACCCGCGCATCGCGCAGGCCAGCGGCGCCGGCGTGACCTTCTCCAAGCAGAACCTGTTGCGCCTCGGTGTGGTCTTGTACGGACTGCGTTTGACGGTGCAGGACATCGGGCATGTCGGGGTGGCCGGCGCGCTGATCGATGTTCTGGTGCTCGGGTCCACGTTCGCGCTGGCCTGCTGGATCGGGACCCGGTGGCTGGGCATGGACCGCAAGACCGCCATGCTGATCGGGGCGGGCAGCTCCATCTGTGGCGCCGCCGCGGTGATGGCCGCCGAGCCGGTGGTCAAGGCGCGGGCGGAGCAGGTGACTGTGGCGGTTGCCACAGTGGTCGTGTTCGGGACGCTGGCAATTTTCCTGTATCCGCTGCTGTTCGACCTGAACCAGCATTGGGGGATGATCCCCGGAGGGGCCACCGGCTTCGGGGTGTACACCGGCTCGACCATCCACGAAGTCGCGCAGGTGGTGGCTGCCGCCCGTTCCGTCGGTGCGCAGGCAGCCGACACGGCGGTGATTGCGAAGATGGTGCGCGTGATGATGCTGGCGCCGTTCCTGGTGATGCTGTCCGCGTGGCTGGCGCGCGATGCCAGGCGGAACGCGCCCGCGCCGGCCGGCGCGGCTGGTACCGGCAAGGTGGCGGTGCCGTGGTTCGCCTTCGGCTTCATCGCGGTCGTGCTGTTCAACTCATTGAAGTGGCTGCCTGCACCGGTCGTCTCGCTGGCCACGGAGCTGGATACCGTGCTGCTGGCGATGGCGATGGCCGCCCTGGGGCTGGCAACGCACCTTGGGGCCATCCGCAAGGCCGGCGCCAAGCCGCTGCTCTTGGCAGCCCTTCTATTCGTGTGGCTGGTGGGGGGCGGATCCCTGATCAATCACGCGGTCGCCAAGGTGTTCGGGTAGACGAGCCAACCCTGCCGCGGTCGAGTGGAAAGCCCCGCCGCGCATCTGTTGCTTCGTGCAGTTGCGGCGATGGAATGGAACCGGCCGGACTGCGCTCTTGGGAAGGTCGGGCGGCACCTCGGCCGCCACGGCGCACGCAACCTTTGCACATCGACGGAAACACCATGCATCCGAAACGAACCCTGCTGGCTCTGGCCATTGCGGCCTTCTTCTGCGCCAGTGCCGCAGCCAGCACCGAGCTGGCCCAGAAGAACAACTGCCTGGCCTGCCATGGCATCGACAAGAAGATCGTCGGCCCGGCCTTCCAGGACGTCGCCACGAAGTACGGCGGCCAGAAAGACGCTGCTGCGACCGTGGCCGAACACATCCGCCAGGGCGGCGTCGGCCGTTGGGGCCAGGTGCCGATGCCCCCGCAGGCGCAGTTGAGCGACAACGACGCGAAGGCACTCGCCAACTGGATTCTCGCCGGCGCGAAGTAGGCGCCTCCCGGCCGGGCCGACGCTTTTTTTTGATCAGGCTGGAATAACCGGATCGCGGTGCCGTCTACCCAAACGAGAGGCCGTGACCGGCCGCTCCTTCCCACCACCACCCGGAGATTCCATGATCCGCAAATCGCTTCTGGGCGCTGCCCTGGCCGTCACGGCCGCAGCTTCCTTCGCCGGTCCGGCCGACGACGCCCGCACGCACTTCAACGCCATCGCCTCAGGCGACCTGCAAGTGCTGATGCGTGGCTACGCCGACAACGCCCAATTCAACTGGGTCGGCGGTCCGCTAGACGGTACCTACACCTCGCCGGAGGCCATCCGCGGCGTCTGGTCCAAGTTCACCGGCTCACAAGGCTTGCTGAAGGTCAGCGTCGACAAGCTCGAGGAGTCGAGCAACCCAAAGGGTTCCACGGTATCGGCTAACGTGGTGTTCGAAGGCAAGTCGCCGATCAAGGTGCGCTACGTGCTGACCTACCGCGAGGGCCGCATCGCCAGCGAGACCTGGCAGATCGACCCCAAGCTGGCGGTCGCTGCCGGTTACTGATCTGCCACTTAAGGAGATCACCATGATGAACCTGCGCGCTCTTGCCGTCGCGGCCCTCAGCCTGGCATCCCTGGCCGCGTCCGCGGCCGACGCCCCCGCCCGCGTGGCCGACGGCATCCTGGTTGCCGCAAACGGCAAGACGCTCTACACGTTCGACAACGATCCTGCCGGCAGCGGCAAGAGCGTGTGCAACGGCGGGTGCGCCGCGCTCTGGCCGCCGCTGATGGCGTCGGCGACGGACCAGGCCACCGCGCCCTGGGGCGTGGTGACGCGCGACGACGGCTCGAAGCAATGGTCGTACAAGGGCAAGCCGCTGTACTTCTACCAGGCCGACCAGAAGCCCGGGGACCGCACCGGCGACAACTTCAAGTCGGTGTGGCACGTCATCAAGGAATGAGCGAAGGCGCTGATCCTGGCCATGCAGCATGACGACCAACAGTTGCTCAGTTGGGTGCCGCGCCTGCGCCGCTATGCGCGTGCGCTGGCCGGCAACCGCGAGGACGCCGACGACCTGGTCCAGGACACGCTAGAGCGCGCCTGGACACGCTCGGCGCTCTGGTCGGGCGTGGGCGACATGCGGGCCTGGTTGTTTTCCATCATGCACAACGTGCACGTCGATCGCGTGCGCCGCCCGCGCGTGCCCACGGTCGATCTGGACGAGCAGACGCCCGAGGTGTCGGTGGCCGCACAGCAAGGCGACCGCCTGGCCGTGCTCGACCTGCAAGCCGCGCTGGAGCAGCTGCCGGTCGAACAGAAGGAAATCATCCTGCTCGTCGCGCTCGAGGACATGCCCTACGCCGATGTGGCGCGCACGCTAGGCATCCCGATCGGCACGGTCATGTCCCGCCTTTCGCGTGGTCGCGAGCGCTTGCGGGCCCTGATGGAGGGCCGTGCCCAACCCGCACGCCTGAAGATCGTCAAGTGATGGTGCAGCCATGAACCCACACACTCCAATCACCGAATCCGACCTGCATGCCTGGATCGACGGCCAGCTCCCGGCTGACCGTGCACGTGAGGTCGAGGCTTATCTCGCGACCCGCCCGGACGACGCCCGGCGTGCCGAAGCCTGGCGGGCCCAGAAGGAGGAACTGCGGGCCCTGTTTGACCCCGTGCAGGACGAGCCATTGAACGCGCGCTTGCTGCGCGCTGCTGCACGGCCGAAGCCGTGGTGGGCCGAGCGACTCGTCGCCGGCATCGCCATCGCCGTGGTGAGCGGCGCCGTCGGCTGGGGCGCCCGGGGCGGCTTGCAGGATGCCTCGCCGCGGCTGGCACGCACGGCCGATCCCGCCGTTGCCGTCGTCCAGGCTTCCGATTTCGCTCATCGGGCGGCCGTCGCGCATGCGGTGTTCACCCCGGACCAGCGCCGGCCGGTGGAGGTCGACGCCGCCCACGAGGACCAGCTGGTGGCCTGGTTGTCCAAGCGCATGGGCGCCTCCATGCGGCCGCCGCACCTGCAGGAGCAGGGCTACACCCTCGAAGGTGGCCGGTTGCTGCCAGGCGGCAAGGGGCCTGTGGCGCAGTTCATGTTCCGCGACGCGGCCGGCGCGCGCCTGACCCTGTACGTCTCCAACGACCTCGGCGACGTCGCCCAGGCGCAAGGAGGAGCGGCGCGCAATGCCGACACGGCCTTCCGTTTCGCCCGCGAAGGTGACGTGAATGTTTTCTACTGGGTCGACGGCCCGTTCGGCTACGCACTCTCCACCCAGGCTGATCGCGGCGAACTGGCGCGGGTATCCGCCGAGGTGTACCGCCAGCTTTCTGCACGACAGCCGACGCGCTGATGGAATCGAACGGCGCATTGCCTGCTCTCTCGGATCACACAAACCAACCCCAAGGATCCCCTCATGCCCCCTGACCGCCGCGACTTCCTCAAGCACAGCCTGGCTCTCGGAGCCGCCGCCAGCGCGGGCGTGCTGGCCCAACCTGCCGCAGTAGCAGGCATCGACGCGCGCGATCGTGTCTTCATCACCAACGAGGATTCCAACACCATCGTGGTGATCGACCCGAGGAGCAACACGGTCGAAAGCACGATCAATCTGACCAGCTTCGACGAGGATCCGCGGCCGCCGTTCCGCTTTGTCACGGGCGGCGTCGCGCCGACGCATGCGGCCATGATCCACAAGCCGCTGTACCACGGGTGCATCGACGCGCACGGCGCGGTGCCCTCGCCCGACGGCGCCATGCTTGCCACCAGCGGTCGCGGCTCCAGCAATATCTATCTGATCGACGCGGTCAACCGGCGCGTGATCGGCAACACGCCCAACCCCGCTGCCGGCGAAAGCACCAGCGCGGAACGGCTGTCCACCGGCATCCTGCTCGGGCGCGAGCCCCACGAGCCGACTTTCACCCGCAACGGCAAGGAGCTGTGGGTGACCCTGCGCGGCGAGGACCGCATTGCCATCCTCGACGTCAGCGCTGCGGTGGCGTTCCTGCGTGGTGGCGCCGCTTCGCCGGTGCGCCAGTTCCTGCCGACGCTCAACGGGCCAGCCCAGGTCTGGTTCAACCGCGAAGGAACGATCGCCTTCGTGGCCAGCCAGAAAACCCCGCGCATTGACGTGTTCCGCGTCAACCCGGGCAGCGACGGCCACTCGCAGCCGCAGCGGATCACCACGCTGGACATCGCGGCTCAGGACAAGCCCGGCTTCACGCCTTTCATGAAGACCACGCCCGATGGCGAGGAAGTATGGTTCTCGCACAAGCTCGCGGACGCGCTGTCGTGCCGGTCGACACGGGGCGAGTTCGAGTTGCTGGATACCGTGCCGCTCGGCATGGGTGCGCGGCCCAATCACGTTGAATTCGTCTCCAACGCGCGCGGCAGTGTCGTGTACGCGAGCCTGGCACGCGTCGATGATGGCGGCCCTGGCGGCGTGGCTTCCAGCCAGCTCGCGATCATCGACCGCAGTGGCCGTGGAGGATCGCGCCGCGTGGTCGGCACCGTGTTCAGCCACGGCCGTGAAGCGCACGGCCTGTGGACCAATCCGGAGAACACGCTGCTGTACGTAGCCCACGAGCAGGACGAGCTGCCCGGCACGCCCAACGCCGGCCAGACCGTGTGCAGTGCCTTCGATGTCAGCGACCCGTTGAAGCCGGCTTTCATCGCGCAGATTCCGCTAGGCAACCTGGCGCTGCCCTCCGGGCCCCTGCGCAACAAGAAGAGCATCAACCTCGTCTACGTGCGACCGGGTACCCGCGGCCAGACAGCATGACCACGGCCCACCACCACGGCGCGGCGCCCGCCGCCGGCGCCACGCCGTTCGCGCGGGAGATGGACGCCAGCATGGCCCGCATGATGCAAGCCATGCATGCGCCGACGCCCACCGGCAATCCCGATGCCGACTTCCTGGCCATGATGATCCCGCACCACGCGGGCGCGGTGGACATGGCGCGGCTCGTGCTGCAGCATGGGCGCGATCCGATCACGCGGCAGCTGGCGGAGGAGATCATCGCCGGCCAGACGGTGGAGATCGAGAGCATGCAGCGCCGGCTGGCCATGCTGCGTCGCCCGGGAGGTTCCCGCGATGACAGCTTCCCGGCCCTGGGGGGCGTGCGCGGCTCCTAGGGAAACTACCAACAGCCTGCGCGTACCCGCATGGAATGAATCGCTCGGTTACTTGCTCTTGACCACACGATGTTCCAGTCGGCCGAGTCACGCTACAACGCCTGGGTGCGCGAGCACTACCGCTTCCTGCTGCGTGCGGCTTGGGCGCTGACCGGCTCGCGGGCGACGGCCGAAGACGTCGTGCAGGACTGCTTTGCCAGCGCGTGGAAGAACCGCGAGCAGTTGCGAGAGGCATCGCTGGCGCGCGCGTGGCTGTTCCAGATCATGCGGCGCAGTGCCTGGCGGTACCTGGCGCCCGGCCTCGTGTCGCTGGACGACGTGACCCTGCCGGAGGCGGCCGCGCCTGACGCTGCCCTGGATGAGCGTCTCGACGTGGTGCGGGCGCTGGCACGGCTCGCGCCGATCCACCGCGAGGTGCTGGTGCTGTACTACTTCGACGACATGCCCACGGCCCAGATGGCCGAAGCCCTGGAGGTCGCGCCCGGCACCGTGCTGTCGCGATTGTCGCGTGCCCGCGAGGCGCTCAAGGTCGCCCTGGATCCTCCGGCGCAGGATCCACTGCAGTCGTCCACCAAGGTCGCACCCCTTAGCAGGTTGCGCAAAGTGCCATGAGACGCATCCCCGACCCCGACGTCCCGGCGCGTCCACCGGAGACGGACCTGGACCTGCGCGCGCGAGCCGAGCTGGCGCTGGCCTTCCAGCCTGGCGAGCCCCCCCCGCACCTGCTTCGCCGCGAGCCCGCGCCTTGGCGTCGGCGCGGCGTCATGCGTGCCGCCATCGCGGCGGCGCTAGGGGCTGGCGCCACGGGCGCGGTCCTGGCCATGCGCCCGCCGGCGCTGGTGCGCGCAGCCATCGAGCACGAATCCAAAGAGCGGCTGCTGCGCGGCAACTACATGGACGCGCAGTCGCTCCTGCGCCAACTCGGGCTGGACGGCCGCCGGCAGGTGCCGGGCTACCCGCAACTCATGCGGCCGTGCGACATCGAAGGACGGTTGGTGTACCACCTCACCACCTTCTTTGAGAAGGGCGGCATGGTGACCGTGTTCGCGTTCGACCAGCCGGTCGTCCTGCACGAGGCAAGCGGCTGGTGGGGCAACGTCCACTGGCAGGTCGTCACTTCCCGCCAGGGCAAGCCGCTGGTGCTGGTGGCGCAGCAGCCGAGGGCCCTGGCGGTCGCCGCCGGCAGCCTCGCCAGACCCGGGTGAGCCCTCGAAACGTGTCAGACATCCAACCAGGAGACGCAATGGAAGATCCAACCAACCGCCTGCGCCGCAGGCTTGTCGCCGGCGGTGCCGGCCTGCTCGCCGCCGGCGGGCTCAGCTCACTGAGCAAGGCCGCGTTGGCGCAGGCCGCGGCCTTGCAGCAGCCGTTCGCCAATGGTGAGCGCAAGCTGGTGGCCTTTCCGGAGAAGCGGCCGCTGATCGTGCTCACCTCCCGGCCTCCGCAGCTGGAAACCCCGTTCCAGGTCTTCAACGAAGGCCTGATCACGCCCAACGACGCCTTCTTCGTGCGCTACCACAATGCCGGCATCCCGACCTCGATCGACGCCGACAAGCATGTCATCAAGGTCGGCGGCAATGCGGTGGGCAAGCCGTTCGAGTTGTCGATGGCGGCCCTGCGCTCGCAGTTCAAGCCGGTCGAGTTGATCGCGGTGAACCAGTGCTCCGGGAACAGCCGCGGCTTCTTCAACCCGCGCGTCACCGGCGGCCAGCTCGCCAACGGTGCGATGGGCAATGCGCGCTGGGTCGGCGTTCCGCTCAAGGACGTGCTCGCCCGCGCAGAGCTGAAGAACACGGCGCGGCAGGTGACCTTCGACGGCCTGGACCAGGCACTCTTCGGCGGGGGCGACTTCGTCAAGGCCCTGGACGTGAACCATGCGGTGGACGGCGAGGTGATGCTGGCCTACCAGATGAACGGCGCCGACATCCCGCTGCTGAACGGCTACCCCGTCAAGCTGATCGTGCCAGGTTATTACGGCACCTACTGGGTCAAGCACCTGTCGGACATTCAGGTCATCGACGCCGAATACGACGGCTTCTGGATGAAGCCGGCGTACCGCATCCCGGACAACCCTTGCGCGTGCGTCGAGCCGGGCACGGCGCCGGCGGCCACTCGGCCCATCGGCCGTTTCAACGTGCGGTCGTTCATCACGTCCGTGGCCGACGGCGCCCGCCTGCCGGCCGGCCGCGAGACGGCCGTGCGCGGTATCGCTTTCGACGGCGGCCAGGGCATCCGCGAGGTGGCGTATTCCACCGACGGCGGCCAGAGCTGGCGCGCCGCCCGGCTGGGGGCTGACATGGGCCGGTATTCGTTCCGGGAATTCACCTTCGGCTTCACGCCGCAGCCTGGCACGCACGACCTGCGCGTCCGAGCCTGGAACCGCTCCGGTCAGAGCCAGCCGATGGAGGCGCTGTGGCAGCCTGCGGGCTACATGCGAAATGTCGTCGAGTCCGTCAAGGTCGTGGCCGCCTGAAGGAGCACCCGATGACCCACCCTTTCAAGTCCCTCCTCGTCCCGTGCCTGTGTGCGACCGTCTTGGCGCTCGCCACGGCACCTGTTGCTGCAACGCCCAAGACCATCGAGTTGCCCCCCGATGGCATGCAACTCAAGCCGAGCAGCCTGCCCGGGTACGCCAAGGCCCAGGCGCAGTGCGTGGCCTGCCACTCGGCCGAGTACATGGCGTATCAACCATTGACCGCACCCCGGGGTTACTGGGACGCCATGGTCCACCGCATGAAAGCCGTCTTCAAGGCACCGATCAACGATGCGGACATGCCGGAGATCGTCGACTATCTGGTCAAGACTTACGGCAACGAGCAGCCGAAATAGGGCAGCCGCGAAGTCGAAACGAAGCCATCACAGCCATCGGCGCACGCGCCGCCGTACGCGGAGTATTGCTCCCGTAAACGCGCCGCGAGCGCGCGCTCCTCGGGAACGATCTGGAAACGGTTCATGTGCCAGACGAACAGCGGCAGCACGAGGGCGCCAGCGCAAGGAACGGACTGCGACGCAGCACCTGCTCGACATGCACGGGATGGACCTGGTGCATTCGAGGTCCAGTCCGAGCGCCAGGCCCGCCGCCAGGTCGTTGCACGTGATGCGAACGGCCTCTCAGGTGCTCCGGTGCAGGAGCAGGACCTGCAGCAGCATCGACAGCTGCCCGCTGCTTCAGCTGTGCGGCGGATCGGCCATCTCGTGGCGTAGCTGGCCTTTCAGGTTCCTGCAATCACGAGAAGCTCGGCGGCGCACGCCAGCACTGTGCACCCGACCAGCAGCAGTGCCATCAACGGGTTCACAGCTGCGCGTGAGAGCCTCAACCGTTCACCACGGTGCGCGCTCAGGATGAACACCAGGCCCGAGCAAGCCAGGACGATCGCGGAGAGCATCGACACTGACGTGGAGCCCGCAGCGAGGGACGTGCGCAACAGGAGCAAGCCGTTAGCGGCAACCGAAAGGCTGGTCCGGCGCCACGCCAGCGCAGTGCGTTCGGGCTGCAGACCTCGCTCGATCACCGCCACAACATGGCACCTGCAAGCACGGCACAAACGACCATCGTGACGATCGCCACCACGGCGTGCAGCCTGGTGATGGGCAGCGGCAAGGAATGGCGCATCGCGATCTCATTGGCTCGCCAGCGGACGTACGCGGTGACCGCGAGACATCCGGCGAGCACCGCCAGGCCCGCCGCAGGCACCCCCAGGTTGCTCATCGGACCGATCGGCACGCCGAACTGCTCCAGCAACACACCTCCGGCAAGCAACGCGAGTGCCGTGCGTATCCAAGCAAGGAACGTACGCTCGTTCGCCATCGAAAAGCGGTAGTCGGGCTCTTGTCCCTCCTTGCGCCAGGCTCGTTCTCTCATCCGAATCACCAACTTGTCTGCGTCAGCCAGCGGCGCCGACGCGGCCCTGGCACCTGTTCATTGGACTCCAATTCCACCACGTGGACACATCCACGTGGCCAGATTGGCAGTGCGGGCCTTCCCCAAAACACCTAAGCAAGCGCCTCGATCGCACGCACCGGCTCCGCAAAGACCCTGCATCCGACGGACTCCAGCCAGCGTCGCTGATCGGCCGTGAGGATGCCGCTGATTACGAGTGACGCGGCACTCGGGTCACCGCGCAGTGAGTCGATGCACGCCTGCAGCACCGGCCACACCCCTGGCGCATTCGCCGCGCCGGCGAGGAACACCGCGAGATGGCTGTACACGCCGCAGGTCGCCGCATCGCGCAACGCGCTGACGAGGACGCCCGGCAGCGAGAAGCCCTGGCCCGTGACATCGATCGGGTTGCCGGTCGGGGCGAACCCGAAAGCAAACATTAGGCCGGCCGACTCGCAATCCGCGGTGGGCGTAACGCTCTGCCGATACTGCGGAACAGGAAGCAGCAAGATCACCATCACGCTCCACCCCTCGGACCTGCCGCGTCCGAATCTGGCGTTAATCAGTTCCCTCAATGCACCCCCACATGAGCTGCCTTAAGCCAGGCTCCCCGAGTTTGCCTACTACGCGGCGAACCGAGTAATATAGAGCCGTCGTCTGGTTGACCTCAGCGGTTTGGTTTATGTCGTGAGAGCTTGGACTTAACTGAACGTTGACTCGACAAGTGCCTGTTGCAGTGCGCAACGGGCACTCTCGGCACCCCATAAGGACCTCAAAAGCTTGAACTCATCGGGAGTTCAAGTACTATTTTGCTGGAGATTGGTGTGCCCTTCTGTCCAAGAAATTACCCTTGTGCGTCAATTGATGCGGAAAGCGCATGCGCTTTTCGTAAGCTCGGCTATTCCGCAGAAGAAGCAGCGGAATATATCGGAATTGGGGAAGCGACCTTGCATGAGCTTGGCCGACACGGCTCCAAGCTTTATGACAAAGACTTTCCCAAGAAAGTACAGTTAACACCTCGCCGCGTCGTTTACCTACGACCGGAGCTTGACGAATGGGTGATTAAGCGCAAGGAAGCCTCGCAACATCAAGAAGTGAAACTTTCTGGCTCAGCGAAATCCACGCATGAGAATAGCCTTAATTCTTCGAAAAAGTCGGCGAGGGGGCGCCGTGCGTGAGCTGCGCGAGACAAGTCCCGACATGGTCGGCCACACTCTTTTACCCGGAATTCCTGAAAAAGGGGCGACGATCATTCTGAGCGATTCGGGTGCGGTCCGCAGAACAATTAAAGGCGCTTTGGCTGCGTCGATCACTGGGAACGCAGTCTGGATGGGTCAGAAGATCCACGGAGGGACCGTGTTCACATGGTGCACGGAGCACGAGGCAGCGATGTTTCTCAAACCGATGATGGCTAGCTTCGGCTCTGATGGGAGCTCCCTTTTTTACGAGTCAGACCAGCCCTTCAAATGGTCCACTTTCGGTATATCAGCGTTTCGGTCGTTGAAAGGGCGCTGCAATCCCCGTGCGATTATTTTTGAGTGTAACGAGCCGGCCCCTCGAAACTCATCCGCCATGCGCGATTTGAAAAGCCTTGCGGAAACCTTTGACTGCGCCGTCATCGGGTTCGTCCCGCACTCAACATCCGGCTCGAACGCGGATAAGCGTATCCCAGCTGGACTGCGCGACGCTGACGTGATTATGGACTTGTCTCCAATACAGCGGTATGACGAAACATGTCCGAACGAGCATGTTCTTGTGACCCTTAGATCCTGTCTGTTTGAGGTCCCGCCGGCTCACACCTTTGTTCTTGCTCAGCCTGTCGATAGTCAAATTCCGGAGGTGTGCTGGAAAGACCGATGGGAAGGGTCACCTAGTGAAATCCTCCGCCGCGCCGTACGCGGCATTACAAATCCCGAAGAAAATCGGGCAGTCTGGAGGATTTTCGACCTTCTCAAGCGGGGCTCGCTTCTAAAAGGTCAGGTTATCAGCGAAGTAATCGCATCAGGCATCCCTGAACGAACGGTGCAGCGAGCTATGGCTCGCTGCATCGAATGCGGCTGGGTCGAGAAGGCGTCTGACAATCGCCGCCTCCTTCAAGCTTCGCAGATGCCTCCCATCAGGCGAGTTGAGAGTCCATCTTGGATCAATCCGCCGCCCTACTCCTCGCCATTTCTTTGGTCCTACGCTCGCGCCTTAAGTGACTTCGCAACTTCTGGTGGGAGAGGGATTGGTGCCACTGAACACGTCACCGGAGTTGGCGGAGTTGGCGGAGTTGGCGGAGTTGGCGGAGTTGGCAGCCAGGATGCGGCGAAGCCGAACGCACTTGGAGAATCGCGCACTGCACATACGGCAGCAGACGCTGCGGGGCTGTTTAGTGACGGCTCTACGCTGACTTGTGAAGACGTAGACACCTGCGAACAACGATTCAGTGACACGGTCGCCGCTGAGTCGCAACTGTATGAGCGAGTCGGCTGTGACTGGGCACAGCTCAAGAGACAGATCGCCGAACAATATTTGACCGAGACGAAGGCAGCTCGACCTACAGCGACAGACATTGATTTATTAGCAGGCCTGTTTCCACGAAGGTGAGCGCTGAGGTTACTCGCCATGTGTGACATCGCTCGAACAAACGGCTCAGTCTGCCAAGCTACTAAGATTTAGCTACGACTGGCATCAGGAGCTATTACATCGACGAAACCCACTGCTCAGGCATCTGCCCTTTTCCGAACGACCGTCGACCTTCCTCGCATATCCACATGTCGGGCTTCGTAAGGTAGATAGCTGCATTCTCCTTAAGCATCTCAAGTTTTTTAGTGTCAGAGCGATGGATGAGGCCGATCCCATCTCGAACGTAACTCCCGGCATTGCAATTGTGGTGCCGCCCCATCCCATCTGTGCTTACGCCGTCCCACTGACGGCCAAAATTGTAACCAATGCGGCTGCCATTCCACACGTCATGCCCCTTCAAAAGAAATAGAACATGGAAGTGGTACCCGCTAACTAAGCCGTACTCCAGCCTCCACGCATGCCCACTCAGCGGGTATTTTTCCGCAACCCAACGTTTGAAGCGGGAGAAGTCCCGCAGAGCTTGCTGCCGAGTGATATTGATCGGTCGCCCAGTAAAAAAACGGTCTTCCTTCGTGTAGCACAGATCTATGCGAATCGCGAGATGCTTTGCGCCTTGCGTTGCGAAGACCCAGTCGATGTAACGCTTAAGCTTGGCTGTATTAACCCTGCATCGATCGTTGCGCTTGCGCATTGCAGCCCGAAAGTCTGCTGTCTTCGTCACGGCGCTAAGCTCTTCTGCAAATCGATTTACCTTGTTGGCCGCGTCCGTCGGATCGGCGTCTGGGTCGGCCTCACGTAATTCAGGCACACGGTCAAGAATGCGGACCATTGCGTCGACATATGGGACAACCGAGTGCGAGGGGAAGTGGTGCCTCAGCTCGACCCAATCGCGGCGCAGCATGGCGCACAAGTGTCGGAAGCTTGTTTTCACGTGGCACATTATTGAAGGGCGGCGATGGCGATCAATCCGCACTTCGCACACTGCAGCTTGCCTGCAGAAGGCAAGTTGCTGCAGGACTGCTGCGGCACGGCGAATATCTCCCACAAGCGCATCCTCTTCAGTGAGGACTAGACTGCTGCCCTTGCTCTCTTCCCCTGATGTGCGTGGCATGAGTGAGAGACTGAGTCTCTCACTGTAGTCATCGAAGCTGATGTCGAAGTCGTCATGAGATTCCATTGTCAGGTCTCTAGGCGTGCGGCGCCATCGAAGGGGTCAATGTGCTCATCGCCTGCAGCTTTCTCGAGGACGGTGTGGCCCGGCGTCCGCTGAAGGACACAAGGTCGGTGTAATTCAATCAAATCCAAGGCGCCCTGCTTGGCTACAGACAACCCCGCCTCGCACCCCAGCCCGCCACCTCCCTCGCACACGATGTGCGGCCTGAAACGGGGCGTTTGGACGCCTTTGATACCGCTAAGTCGTTAATTTGGTAGGGTCGCTTGTGGGGCGTAGGTCTTTCTGGCGACAGTTGGCATCCCTCGGGTACCCAGGCCCGACTAGTCGATGCGCCAGCCCTGAATGGCAGCGGACCACTTGAATTACACAAGGCCGGTGTAATCAGCTGCCATTCGGCCGCCTCAGCTCGCCAGGCCGCAGCCACTTCGGCACCAGCGGCGCCGG
This sequence comes from Ramlibacter aquaticus, assembly GCF_015159745.1. Classification (GTDB taxonomy): domain Bacteria; phylum Pseudomonadota; class Gammaproteobacteria; order Burkholderiales; family Burkholderiaceae_C; genus Ramlibacter; species Ramlibacter aquaticus. Next base: position 20,386 of record NZ_JADDOJ010000059.1, read on the forward strand.
GCTTTTACGAAATCGCGAAAAAAACCTCAGGTGCACAGCTTGTGCACCCTCGAAGAGGGCGTTTAGGCGCGTTTTGCCGTCGCTAAGTCATTGATTTTACTAGGCCGTTTGTGCACCGTAGGTTTTACGGGACAACCCGCGCGTGCTCGGCGATGTCGCGCAGCGATTCGACGCCGAAGCGCAGGGCGCGGGTTCGTTCAGAGGGCATCGTCATGACGGCGTCCCTACCGCGCGGCCACGAGTGTGCCGACGATGAGCTGGCGCCTCGTGCTCAGCGCGGAAGGCCGATTGAACACGAACAACTACGAGGCGCAGCAGTCGATGACTCACGCTGTACATGGATAGAGCGTAGCGGTTTGCGGCGCATGTGTCAGGTCTCGCGGTAGCGTATTTAGCGTGGCTGCGTATCCGAAGAATACGGTGGGGGCGTCGCGGAGCTCCTGCTTCGCTTATCGACTATCTGTTGCGCGTCCGGTGATCGGTGGTGCCCATCCTCCGCGTCATTCGAGCCTTCCCGAACTCGCCGCAGCGGCCGAGAGGCTGACGGTGGCGAACTCTGAACGCCTTCGTGACGGCCTGGCGGTCCCGTAAGAAGCGAGTGCGTTGAGCTCAGTGGCCTGACCGCACTCCTGTTGTTCACTTTCGGTGGCTGCAGGGCGTGAAAGGCAAGAACGTAGTAGCGACGCCCCAACATGCACGACCGTCCCGGCGAACCCTGCGTGATCGAAATCCCCAGCAGGCGCAGCTACGACCCTGGCGAGATTCCGCGTGATTCCGCGAGTTTCCGCGCATGGCCGCCGAGGGTCGGTATTGGACGAACTGGACTCACCCGCTGAGGTCAATTGCAACCCTTGTCTCATGAGGTCCCGTTCGAGACTGTGAAGCATGTCCTCAGGGCAGAGATCCTCGGATTGAGCCTCTCCCACGGCACCGCAGAACTCCAATGTCGATCCATCGTATTCCTAGCGCTCGAACCATCGATGCCATGAAGCCGGTCATGAAGCGGCTCAATGACGGCGGCGGGCTGCACATCCGCCAGTCTGGGACTGGGCGGAAGTACTGGTACCAGGACTACACGTTCCAGGGACGTCGCAACTCGCTTAGTCTGGGCGAATACCCCGTGGTCGGCTTGCGCGAGGCCCGCGAAAAGTCGCTGGCGTTGAAGAGACAGATCGAGGCAGGCGCGAACCCGTCGATGTCAGCGCGTTCTGCGACCCAAGCCGAAGCTCCTGCGCAAGGGGGTACGACTGTTCGCGCGAACGCCGAGGCGTGGATGGCTGTCCACGAATCCACTTGGTCCGAGAGCCACAAGAAAAAAGTGGCATGCATCCTCCAACTGCACCTCTTCCCGATGTTGGGCGACCGAGCGATCCGGTCCGTTGCGCCCCGCGAAATCACGATGCTGGTGGACGCCGTGGCCAGGACCGGAAGGTTGGAAACGGCGCGGAGGCTGTTGGGCTACTGCCAACGAATCTTCGGACACGCTGAATCCCATGGGCGCGTCCGTGAGAACTTCATCATCAAGGCCGTGGAAGTGCTGCCGTCTCACACGGTGCGCCACCGTGCCGCGTTGACTGATCCCGCGGCGCTGCAGGGATTCCTGTTGAAGGCGGACGCTTACCCGGGCTCGTTCATCACCCGATGCGCGCTGTCGATGCACCTGTTGACCCTGTTGCGGTCTGCCGAGCTCCGCGGTGCGCGATGGAGCGAGTTCGATTTCCACAACGCACGATGGCTTGTGCCGTCCGAACGCATGAAAGGGCCAAAGAAGCGGAAGGTGGGTGAACCGCCGCACATCGTGCCGCTGAGCACGCAGGCGATCGAGGTCCTCAGGCAATTGCGCGAGGTGACGGGTGCGAACGAATACGTGTTTCCTGGCCAGGGCCGCAGACCCACGATCTCTGACGGAACCGTGAACAAGGCCATCAGGCAGCTTGGCTACTGCACAAAGACGCAGCAGAGCGCTCACGGCTTCCGCGCGACGGCCCGGACCATGGTGGTGGAGCGGCTTGGCTGGTCTGACAACGTGATCGAGTTGCAACTGGACCATGAGGTCAAGGACGCCAACGGCCGCGCTTACAACCGGACCCGCTTGCTCATGGAGCGGGCCGCCATGATGCAAGACTGGGCCGACTACCTGGACTGGCTGCGCCAGACGTCGAGCACGAATGCGCAACGGTTCCGTGGCCACAACACCACCACGAGCCTGCACACGACGCCGATCGGTTTCGCGACTCCGATGGAGGCCTTCCAGGCTGGACTCATCGCCGGCATCACGGCTGCGAAGGGGTCGCCTTCGCTGAGCGCGAACCCGGAGGCTTCGTGAGGTCGGCTTCGTTCTGTCGCCGCGGCGTTGCCGCACCCCCCAACCCTACGTGAGCAAGGAGCACAACGTGACTATCCGAAGCAATGCACAGCGACACACCGTGTACCGCTATGCCGGCGTCGAAAATGGCAAGCCCAAGGAGAGGAAGATCGGCGAAATCGAATTCGGCACGCCGCCGGACAAGATTCCTGAAGACCTGGCCATGAATCTGACAGGCCACGAGTTCAAGGAGCTCAAGGCTCGGCTCGAGGCCGATCAGGTCCAGATTCTCAACACTAAGATCGCCACGTTGGTTGAGTCGCTCGGCGCCGTGACCCAGGCGATGCAGAACGGTGCCGTCGGCCCTGATGCGATCGAACTCGTAGCTGCGGCCACGAAGGCGTTTCACAAGGCCTGCCGTCGTGTGTCGAGGACGACTCAGTCGGAGTCGATGGATGCGTCGGGCACGTCCGGCACGCAGACCACGGCGTCGTGAATCATGGTCGGTGCCGTTCGTGAAACGGGTACGAAACCGCGGCTGCGACAGACGGATTCGCCGGTACAAGGCGAACACTTCGAAAGCCAGCCTGTGCGTTCCTGGCGTAAGCCAGCATACCCGTCCACGGAAACCCTGCCGGGTTTGCGGGGACGGGGCTGGCGAGGGGGCTGCTGCGCGCCCCCTTCGAACCCCCAAGCTGGAGGAGACGAGCATGGCGCGTCCGAAATCGAGTGACCCGCTCGTGCCCGTTAGGGTCCGGCTTCCACTCTCTGTGGTTGAGACTCTCAATTGCGAGGCTGACCAGTCGGGTGGAAACGTGAGTGACGTCTTGCGGGCGAAGCTGAACCTCACCGGGGTTGCCCCGGCCGGAAGCGCGCGCCGAAGCAAGCGTGCACGCAGAGTTCTGCCAGCGCCCACAGGGCTTGATCCGGAACTGGGCCGGCAGCTGGTGACGATCAGCGACGCGCTGCACCAGATCGCCCGCGAACTTCGCAGCGCCCGGGACGCCGGCATGAGCTTCGACTTCATCACCGTGGTGGGTGAACTGGCAGCGATCGAGGCGACGCTGGCCGCACTCGTGCCGGTCGGTAAATGACTCCCAGCGACAGGCCATGCTGATCAAATTCTTTCCCTACGGCACCGGAAGTGGCACGAAAGCGGTGGCGTACCTGATCGGTCGTTACGACTATACGGGCGTCGAGCGCGCTGAAGTCCGCGTGCTTCGCGGGAATCCGGCGATGCTTGGGCACTTGGTGAACGGCCTGCCTTTCGTGCATCGATATACGTCTGCGGTCATCGCCTGGCACCGAGAAGATGAGCCGACTGATGCCGACATCGACGCGGTCCTTGAGGATTTCGAGCGCGTGGCTTTCGCGGGGCTTGACAAGGGAGACTACGCGTACCTTGCAGTGCTCCATGTTGACGAGGACGGCTCCAAACACATTCATCTGTTCGTGCCTCGTGTCGAATTGTCGACCGGTCGCAGCTTGAACATTGCGCCGCCAGGGTGGGAAAAGGCGTTCGCTCCGTTCAGGGACGCGTGGAACTTCGAGAGAGGGTGGGCGCGTCCCGATGACCCCGACCGTGCGCGCGCCATATACCCGGGGCCACGCTGGCGCCAACAGAGCCTCGCACAGAGGCTCCGCCGCCAAGCTGAAAGCCTGAGGGAAGGCGGGCTAGGCGAGTCTCTCATTGCTGAAGTGCTCGAGCTCGAGCAGGACGTCCACGAAGCTCTGAGGCAGCTGGCGCTCAAGTTGGTCATGGACGGTGATGTTGAAAGCAGGGAAGAGTTGGTGGCGAAGCTTTCCCAGATGGGGGAAATCTCCCGTCAAGGCGCAGACTACATATCGATCCGCCCAAGTGCGACTGGTAAAGCCATTCGTCTGAGGGGGCCCATATTTGAGCGCCAAGCTGACTACAGAGCCCTGCGTGCGCTTGAAGACGAACGACGGCGAGTAGCCGAGGACGAGGAGCGGAGGGTGCTGAAGCAGTTCGCCGCCGTCGACCATGAGCGCGCAGCCGAAGCTCGTCGGCAGCTTGGCTTGATGCTCCAAAGGCGTGCTGGCTACAACAGGTGCCGCTTCAAGCGAGGCGTGGAAATGAGGCTGCACGACGACGTAGCAGTCGGTGCCAGGTCGTCCGCCGTCTTCACCGGAGCGCCTGGTCCCCGTGCAGCCCGAGGTGATTCCCTTTCCAAGGTGCCTCGAGCATTTCCAGGCCCCGCCACTGCGACCATTGGCCGCCCCCGCCCTGAAGACTTGTTGGAGAAAACGGATGAGCGAACTCATGACTCTGTTGCGCGAAGCATTGACGGCCTTGCAGGAAGAGAAGCGGCTGCAGGGCGAACAGCTCCAGGAGATGGGAGCGTCTCAGCTGCAGCACCTGGAGCACTTGAGCCTGCGGGTCGAGCAATTGACGTCTGCCTTGATGCAGTTGGCCGTGCATATCGAGCAGTTGTCTCAGCGGCTAGACGGCTTGTGAAGCGGGCCGCCGACAAGTCGGCTCAGCTTGAACGTGAGGTCGACTGGATTGCATTTGCCCAGTCTCGTGGGTATTCCCTGGTTGCCCAAGAGGACGACGGGATGACACGGACGACCGTTCTCGAGCGTGGTGCTGGGCGCATCGTGTTCACAATTACGTATGCGTCCGGCCAAGTCACCTTGACGGCTGCCGGCCTACGGTGAGGACCCTCAGGCCGACGGTGCCCAGCGATGCGGAAGCAGTTCGTCGATCCGGCTGGCCGGGTGTGTCGGCAACCGCTCGAG
>NZ_JADDOJ010000005.1 GCF_015159745.1 Ramlibacter aquaticus
CATGCGGCGGGCGGCAGCGTCATCGCTCGCGCGGCCTCGGTCTGGCGGGCCCGGAAGGCCTGCAGCTGGGCACGCAGGGCCGCGTCCTGGTTGGCGAGCATGGCCACCGCGAACAGGGCCGCATTGGCCGCGCCCGCGGCGCCGATGGCGAAGGTGGCGACCGGCACGCCCTTGGGCATCTGCACGATGCTGTGCAGTGAATCCACGCCCTGCAGGTGGCGGCTGGCCACCGGCACGCCCAGCACCGGCACCACGGTCTTGGCCGCGAGCATGCCCGGCAGGTGGGCGGCGCCGCCGGCGCCGGCGATGATGGCCGCGAGCCCGCGCGCCTGCGCCGCTTCCGCGTAGGCGAACATGTCGTCCGGCATCCGGTGGGCCGAGACCACCTTCGCTTCGTGCGCGATGCCAAATTCCTGGAGAATCGAGACCGCGTGCTGCATCGTGTCCCAGTCGCTGCTGGAACCCATCACCACGCCAACCTGTACCGAGCTCATGGATGCTCCCAAAGGTTGAATTTTACGGTTCCAGCCCGAGCTGGTCCGGTGGACCCCCAAGAAGAGCCCCACGCCATGATCGACGTCACCCTGGAAAATTTCGAAGCTGAGGTCATCGCGGCCTCCATGACCCAGCCTGTGCTGGTGGACTTCTGGGCGACCTGGTGCGGGCCCTGCAAGGTCATAGGCCCCATCCTGGAGAAGCTGGAGGCCGACTACGGCGGCCGCTTCAAGCTGGCCAAGATCGACTCCGACGAGCAGCAGCAGCTGGCCGCCGCCTTCGGCATCCGCAGCATCCCGACCGTCATCCTGATGATGAACGGCCAGCCGGTGGACGGCTTCATGGGCGCGCTGCCCGAGGGCAAGGTGCGCGAATTCCTGGACAAGCACCTGCCCGAGGGCGGTGACGCGGACCTGCCCGAGGAGGAGCCCGAGGTCGAGGCCGCCCCGCAGGACGCCGGCGCCGTGCTGGAGAAGCTGCAGCATGCCGTGGCCACCGACCCGGCCAACGACGACGCGCGCGCCGACTACGTCAAGGCCCTGCTGCAGGCCGGCAGGCCGCACGAGGCGGCGCAGGCTTTCGAGCCGGTGGCGGGCAAGGCCGCCCTGGAGCGCCGCTTCGAGTCGCTGGAGCGGGTGATCGACGCCTTCGCCTTCGCGGCCAGCCACGAGGGCCAAGGCGACTTCGACGGCCGCATCGTGGCCAACAAGCGCGACTTCGAGGCCCGCTTCGGCAAGGCCCGCCAGCTGATCGCCGCGCGCCGCTGGACCGAGGCCATGGACGAGCTGCTGGAGATCCTGATGCGCGACAAGGCCTGGCACGAGGACCTGGCGCGCAAGACCTACATCGCGGTGCTGGACATCATCGAGCCGCCCCGGCCCAAGGTCGCCGACGGCCAGATCCCGCCGGACGACCCGACGGTGGCCAGCTACCGCCGGCGGCTGTCCAGCGTCGTGCTGAGCTGAAGGGCCGGGCCTGGCGGCCTTCCCCATGACGAAGGGCCACCCCAGGGTGGCCCTTCGTGCTTGCGGCGGCCGGGACGGGATCGTCCGCCGGCCCGGGTCAGACGATGGCCTGCCGGTCCGGGAAGGCCTTCTGCCAGCGCAGCACCTCGACGCGCTCGCGCAAGCCCTGGACCCAGAACGGATCGGTGGCGAACAGGGCCCGGACGGCCTGCTCGCTTTCGGCCTCCACGATCCAGAGTCCGCCCACGGGGCGGTCGTCCCCGGGGTCGCGCAGCGAGCCGCCCACCAGCACCTGGTCCTGGTGGGCGTCCAGCCACGCCACATGCGCGGGCAGGTACGCGTGGCGCACGGGCAGGCGGTCGGGTCGGTCGTGGAATCGAACGGCAAACAGCATCAGGCCACTCCGGTGTCGGTCAGCACCCGCCAGGCTCCGGCGCCCGCTCAGGCCGTCAGGCGCTGCAGGGCTTCGCGGTACTTGGCGGCGGTCTTCTCGATCACGTCCTGCGGCAGACGCGGGGCGGGCGGGGTCTTGTCCCAGGGCTTGCCGTTCACCCGCACCTGTTCCAGCCAGTCGCGCACGAACTGCTTGTCGTAGCTGGGCGGGTTCTCGCCGCGCTCGAAGGCCGCCTGGTAGCCCTCCACCGGCCAGTAGCGCGAGGAATCGGGCGTGAGCACCTCGTCCATCAGCACCAGCGTGCCCGCATCGTCCAGGCCGAATTCGAACTTGGTGTCGGCGATGATCATGCCCTTGCTGAGCGCGAAGTCGGCCGCTTCCTTGTAGATGCGGATGCTGGTGTCGCGGATCTTCGCCGCCAGCTCGGGGCCCACCACGGCCACCACCTGGTCGAAGGAGATGTTCTCGTCGTGCTCGCCCGCCGCCGCCTTGGCGGCCGGCGTGAAGATGGGCTCGGGCAGCTTGCTGGCGTTCTTCAGGCCCGCCGGCAGGGGCACGCCGCAGACCGATTGCGTGTCCTGGTATTCCTTCCAGCCGCTGCCGGCCAGGTAGCCCCGCACCACGGCCTCGACCGGGATGGGCTTGAGCCGCTGGACCAGCATGGCGCGGCCGCGCACCTGGGCCGCCTCGTCGGGGCGCACCACGGACTCGGGCGCCTGCCCGGTGAGGTGGTTGGGGCAGATGTGGCCCAGCCGCGCGAACCAGAACAGCGCCATCTGCGTCAGCAGCTCGCCCTTGCCCGGGATGGGCTCGCCCATGATCACGTCGAACGCCGAGAGCCGGTCGCTCGCCACCATGAGGATGCGGTCCTCGCCCACGGCGTAGTTGTCGCGGACCTTGCCACGCGCGAGCAGGGGCAGCGAGTTGATGTTGGAGGTGTGCAGGGCGTTCATGGCAGCAAGAAAAAAGGCCCGGGATGCCCCGGGCCTTCGATTATCGCGCGCTGGCGCGCGCCGGCTCAGTGGACGACCTGGGCCAGTTCGCCCTTGGCGTACTTGGCGGCCACGACCTGCAGGCTCTCGCCCTTGATCTTGCCGGCCTGGCCCTCGCAGCCGAACTGGAGGTAGCGCTGCTTGCACACCTGCTTGGCGGCCTCGCGTGCGGGCTTGAGCCATTCGCGGGCGTCGAACTTCTCCGGGTTCTCGGCCAGGAACTTGCGCACCGCGCCCGTCATCGCGAGGCGGATGTCGGTGTCGATGTTGATCTTGCGCACGCCGTACTTGATGGCTTCCTGGATCTCCTCGACCGGCACGCCGTAGGTCTCCTTCATCTGGCCGCCGTACTGGCGGATCTGCGCCAGCAGCTCCTGCGGCACCGAGGAGGAACCGTGCATCACCAGGTGGGTGTTGGGGATGCGGCGGTGGATTTCCTTGATGCGATCGATCGCCAGAATGTCGCCCGTGGGCTTGCGGGTGAACTTGTAGGCGCCGTGGCTGGTGCCGATGGCGATGGCCAGCGCGTCCAGCTGCGTCTTCTTGACGAAGTCGGCGGCCTGCTCGGGGTCGGTCAGCAGCTGCTCGCGCGTCATGGTCGCGTCGGTGCCGTGGCCATCTTCCTTGTCGCCCTTCATGGTCTCCAGCGAGCCCAGGCAGCCGAGTTCGCCTTCCACCGTCACGCCCAGCAGGTGGGCCATGTCCACCACCTTGCGGGTGACGTCCACGTTGTACTCGTAGCTGGCGATGGTCTTGCCGTCGGCCTGCAGCGAGCCGTCCATCATCACCGAGGAGAAGCCGAGCTTGATCGCGCCGGCGCACACGTCGGGGTTCTGGCCGTGGTCCTGGTGCATCACCAGCGGGATCTCGGGGTATTGCTCGATGGCGGCCAGGATCAGGTGCTTGATGAAGGGCTCGCCCGCGTACTTGCGCGCACCGGCGCTGGCCTGCAGGATCACCGGCGCGCCGGTTTCCTTCGCGGCCTCCATCACGGCCTGAACCTGCTCCAGGTTGTTGACGTTGAAGGCCGGAATGCCATAGCCGTTCGTGGCGGCATGGTCCAGCAGTTCGCGCATGGAAACGAGAGGCATGGTGCGATCCTGAAGAGCTTGAAAGAGGGCTGCGCCCGTACGGCCGGCACAGAACAGTCAGATTTTAGCGACCCGGCCAGGCCAGGCGGCCTCGTGTAACAGCCTGAACGGGCCACAGCCCGAAGAAGGGCCCGAGCGGTGCAACACGCGGCGAGCGCCTACCCGGCTCAAAGAGCGCCGAAGGCCCTCAGAGCGGAGCCGCGAAACAGCGTGCAGCGGCCCGCCCCCTTGATGAATTCCGGGTCCCCCGGAATTCATCAACTGACTAGTCAGTTTGAAAACGCAGCAGCGTTTTCAAACTGCACGGCAAATTTTGAGCATGTTGGTCCCCCCCGGCGCACCCATGGGCTCGCCGCAGGTGATGACGTAGATGTCCCCGCTGGTGACGATGCCGCGCTTCTTCAGGTGCGCCTCGGCCTCGGCCAGCGCCGTGTCGCGCTCGGCGCTCTGGTCCACCAGCAGGGGGCGCACGTTGCGGTACATGGCCATGCGGCGCTGCGTGACCAGCTTGGTCGTCAGCGCGTAGATCGGGATGTGGATGCGGTGCCGGCTCATCCACAGCGCGGTCGAGCCCGAGTCGGTCAGCGCAACGATGGCCTTGCAGCCCAGGTGGTGGGCCGTGAACAGCGCGCCGATGGCGATCGACTGGTCGATGCGCGAGAAGCTCATGCCGGAGAAATCGGCGTCCAGCCGCACGTCCTCGGCCTTCTCCGCTTCCGAGCAGATGTTGGCCATCTCCACGATGGTCTCCAGCGGGTACTTGCCGGCGGCGGTTTCGGCGCTGAGCATCACCGCGTCGGTGCCGTCCAGCACCGCGTTGGCCACGTCGCTCACCTCGGCGCGGGTGGGCACCGGGTTGGTGATCATGGACTCCATCATCTGCGTGGCGGTGATGACGAACTTGTCGTGCTCGCGGGCGAGCCGGATCATGCGCTTTTGCAGCGCGGGCACGGCCGCGTTGCCGACCTCCACTGCCAGGTCGCCGCGCGCGACCATGATGCCGTCGCTGGCCTTGAGGATGGATTCCAGGTTGGGGATGGCCTCGGCGCGCTCGATCTTGGCGATCAGGCCGGGCTTGTGCCGCGCCTCCGCCCCGGCGACGTTGCACAGCTGGCGCGCCATCTCCATGTCGGTGGCGTTCTTGGGGAAGCTCACGGCCACGTAGTCGGCCTGGAAGCTCATCGCGGTGCGGATGTCCTCCATGTCCTTGGCGGTGAGTGCCGGCGCCGTCAGGCCGCCGCCCAGCTTGTTGATGCCCTTGTTGTTGGAGAGCTCGCCGCCCAGCTTGACGGTGGTGTGCACCTGCTCGCCGGCGACCCGGTCCACGGTGAGCACGATCAGCCCGTCGTTGAGCAGCAGCAGGTCGCCGGGCTTCACGTCGCGCGGCAGCTCCTTGTAGTCCAGGCCCACGCCATGGAGGTCGCCGGGCGCGGTGCGCGCGGCATCGAGCACGAACTTCTCGCCCGGCGCCAGCTGGACCTTGCCCTCGGCGAACTTGCCGACGCGGATCTTGGGGCCTTGCAGGTCGGCCATGATGGCCACCTCGCGCCCGGCGCGCTGGGCGGCCTGGCGCACCAGCGTGGCCCGGTCGATGTGGTCCTGCGCCTTGCCGTGGCTGAAATTGAGGCGCACGACGTTGACGCCGGCGCGGATCATCTGTTCGAGAAGCTGCGGGTCGCTGGAGGCGGGACCCAGGGTGGCAACGATCTTGGTGGCGCGACGGGCCATGGCTCTTCCGTGGTGGTGCAGGGTGCGGGATGCAGGCAGCCATTGTGGCCCATGACCGGGGCCGCCCTGCCTTGCGGGCACGATCGCGGCCCGATGTCCCCCAGGCATGGAAAAGTGGGCTTGCCGGCGCCTGGCCGCGAGCCCGGGGGAGAGGAACAGACTCAGGCCGCGGCGCGGCGCGACAGGATCTCGAAGGCGGGCAGGGTCTTGCCTTCCAGCACCTCGAGGAAGGCGCCGCCGCCGGTGCTGATGTAGCCCACGTCCTTCTCGATGCCGTACTTGGCGATGGCGGCCAGGGTGTCGCCGCCGCCGGCGATGCTGAAGGCGTCCGAGGCCGCGATCGCCCGGGCAATCGTTTCCGTGCCGTGCGAGAAGGCCTCGAACTCGAAGACGCCCACCGGGCCGTTCCAGACGATGGTGCCCGCCGACTCGAGCTGCGCAGCCAGGCGCTTCGCGGTCTCGGGGCCGATGTCCAGGATCAGGTCGTCGGCCTCCACCGCCGAGGCCGCCTTCACGGTGGCCGGCGCGTCGGCGGCGAAGGTCTTGGCGGTGACCACGTCGCTGGGGATGGGCACCTCGGCGCCGCGCGCCTTCATGGCCTCGATCACGGCGCGGGCGTCGCCCACCAGGTCGGGCTCGGCCAGCGACTTGCCGATGGGCAGGCCGGCGGCCAGCATGAAGGTGTTGGCGATGCCGCCGCCCACGATCAGGCGGTCCACCTTGGCAGCCAGCGACTGAAGAATGGTGAGCTTGGTCGACACCTTGGAGCCGGCGACGATCGCGGCCAGCGGGCGTCGCGGGTGCGCCAGGGCCTGGGTGATGGCGTCGATCTCGGCCGCCAGCAGCGGGCCCGCGCAGGCGAGCGTGGCGTATTCGGCGATGCCGTAGGTCGACGCCTCGGCGCGGTGGGCGGTACCGAAGGCGTCGTGCACGAAGATGTCGCACAGCGCGGCCAGCTTCTTGGCCAGCTCGGGGTTGTTCTTCTTCTCGCCCTTGTTGAGGCGGCAGTTCTCCAGCAGCACGAGCTGGCCGGGCTGAACCTGCACGCCATCCACCCAGTCACGCACCAGGGGCACCTCGCGGCCCAGAAGTTCGGACAGGCGCTGGGCCACGGGGGCCAGCGAATCCTCGGGCTTGAACTCGCCCTCGGTGGGCCGGCCCAGGTGCGAGGTGACCATCACCGCCGCGCCGGCGTCCAGCGCCATGCGGATGCAGGGAATGGAGGCGCGGATGCGGGTGTCCTCGGTGATGCGGCCGGCATCGTCCTGCGGCACGTTGAGGTCGGCGCGGATGAACACGCGCTGGCCGCGCGCGCGGCCCTGGGCGCAAAGGTCGGAAAAACGCAGGACTTGCATGGAGTCTCTTCGGATCGGTTGGACGGAAACCGAAGATTCTAGAAGCCGCGCCTTCCAGGCCGCTGACCCGGCCGGGCTACCAGCCCAGCCCCAGGTGCAGGGGCAGGTAGACCGCCATGCCGCCGACGATGGTGAGCAGCACGTTGCGGCGCCAGAAGTACAGCAGCGCGCCCACGGGCGCGGCGAAGAGGCGCGCGTCCAGCACGCTGGGCACCAGGTGGCCGGCCGTCATCACGATCTCGGGGGCGATCACGCCCGCCAGGGCCGCGGCCGGGGCGTAGTGCAACGCGCGCTCGGCCCAGGCCGGCAGCGACCAGGGCCGGTCCAGGATGAAGAAGAAACACCGGGTGAGCACGGTCACCGCGGCCATGCCGAGGATGACCGCGTAGGTCCAGGTCTCGCTGCGGGCCATCAGGCGGCGCTCCGAAATGCGGTCATGCCGGCTCCCCCGCCGCCAGCCGCGGGTCGCGCTTCTCCAGCACGGAGCACAGCAGCACCGCCGCCGCGATCGCGACCACGATGTTCAGCTTGAGCGGCAGCGCATACGCGGCTACGGACGCGCTGCCCGCCACCAGCACCGCCAGCCGGCGCAGCGCCGTGTTGGCCAGGGCGCAGAGCACGCCCACCAGGCACAGCACCCCGGCGAAACCCAGCCCCCACGCGGCCGGGATCAGGTTGCCCAGCGCGATGCCGATCACGCTGGCGATCATCCACGCGCACCAGGTGACGCAGTAGTTGCCGCTGAGGTAGGCCTCCTGCTCGCGGTGCTGCTGCGGCGTGGTGCCCGGCGTGGGGAAGCGCCGGGTGAAGAGGGCGTAGCTCATGTCGGCCGTGAGGTAGCCGTTGGCCAGGCGGCGCCAGCGCGGCAGGTGCATGAGGTAGGGCCGCAGGTGCAGGCTGAAGACCACGAAGCGCAGGTTCACGCAGAACGCGGTCGCGAAGATGACCCAGGCCGGCGCGCCGGCCACGATCAGCGGGATGGCGGCCAGCTGCGAGCTGCCGGCATAGACCAGGAAGGTCATGGCCAGGGCCTCGCCCACGCTCATGCCCGACTTCACCATGGCGACGCCGGTCATCAGGCCCCACGCGGCGATGCCGGTGGCCAGCGGGGCCATGTTGCGCGCGGCCTGGCGGAACGCCGGGTGGCGGAAATTCTCGGGCAGGAAGAACACGCTCAGCCGCCCAGCACGGCGCCCGGCGCCAGGGGGAAGCCGCGCAGGAAGTCGGCCGCGGGCAGGCGCTTGCCGCCGGCACGCTGCAGCACCCGCAGGCGCAGGGCGCCCTGGCCGCACTGCACGTCGATGCCCCCGGGCCCGGCGGCCAGCACCGTGCCGGGCGCCGCACCCGGCGGCGCGTCCAGGGGTTCGGCCTGCCAGACCTTGATGGCCTCGCCGGCGCACTGGGTGCCCGCGCCGGGCGCCGGGTTGAAGGCCCGGATGCGGCGGTCCAGCACGGCCGCGGCCTGGGACCAGTCGAGCCAGGCTTCGGCCTTGTCGATCTTGGCCGCGTAGGTGACGCCCTCGGCCGGCTGCTTCACCGGCTTCAGGCCGCCGCAGGCGGCCAGTTCCAGGGCCTCCACCGCCAGCCGGGCGCCCAGCACCGCCAGCCGGTCGTGCAGGCTGCCCGTGGTGTCCTGCGGGGCGATGGGCACGCGCTCGGCCAGCAGCATGTCCCCGGTGTCCAGCCCCGCGTCCATCTGCATCAGGGTGACGCCGGTCTCGGCATCCCCGGCCTCGATCGCCCGGTGGATGGGCGCCGCGCCGCGCCAGCGGGGCAGCAGCGAGGCGTGGATGTTGAGGCAGCCCAGGCGCGGCAGGTCCAGCACCCACTGCGGCAGGATGAGCCCGTATGCGGCGACCACCATGGCGTCGGGGCGCGCGGCCTGCAGCACCTCGCGGGCGGCCTGCGCCTCATCGGGATACTTGCCGTCCAGGCGCAGGCTGCGCGGCTGTGCCACCGGGAAGCCCTGTTCCAGGGCGAAGGCCTTCACGGGCGAAGGCTGCAGCTTCAGGCCGCGGCCCGCGGGGCGGTCCGGCTGCGTCAGCACCAGGGGGATCTCGAAGCCGGCGGCGTGCAGCCGCGCCAGGGCCTCGCGCGCAAACTCGGGCGTGCCGGCGAAGACGACGCGCATCAGTCCCGCTCGGACCGGGAGCCGCGGAATTCCATGCCGGCCTGGGTGCGCCGCACCACGCCGGCCGCATCCAGGTAGACCCAGTAGAGCATGTCCGCGCCGCCGGCATCGCGCCAGCGGTAGTTGAGGATGGGCCCGCTCCAGCTCGCGACGGCGTCGACCTGGGCCGGCGGCCCGAACTCGCGCTCCACGTCCTCGCGGGTCCAGCGGTCAACCGCGATGCGGCGGAACCCGTCCTCGGTCAGCACCTGTTCGGCCCGGGTCACCCGTCCGGCGGCATCCAGGTCCACCATCCAGGCCTGCTGGCCGAAAGGCTGGCGGCTGTACTGCAGGCGCTGGCCGGACGGCAGCGCGACGACACGGGTCGGCCGGCCGAAGCGGGCGATGACGCTGTCACCGCTCTGGCCCACCGCCGGGGCGTCGAACGGCCCGCCGGCGCAGCCGCCCAGCAGCGCCAGCGCCAGGGTCAGGGGAAGCAGCAGCGTTCGCACGGGCAGGCCCAGCCGCGGCATCAGGCGCGCTCGGTCTCGCGGCGCGACTTCAGCATCTTGGACTTGATGCGGTTGCGCTTGAGCGGCGACAGGTATTCGACGAAGACCTTGCCCAGCAGGTGGTCCATCTCGTGCTGGATGCACACGGCCAGCAGGCCCTCGGCCTCGATCTCGCGCGCCCGGCCCTCTTCGTCCAGGGCGCGCACGCGCACGGCCACGGACCGCTCCACGCCGTCGTAGATGCCCGGCACGGACAGGCAGCCCTCCTCGTTCAGGAGCTTGTCCTCGCTGGCCCACAGGATCTCGGGGTTCACCAGCACCAGCGGCTGGTTGCGGTCCTCGGACACGTCGATCACCACCAGGCGCTCGTGCACGTCCACCTGGGTGGCCGCCAGGCCGATGCCGTTGGCTTCGTGCATGGTCTCCAGCATGTCGGCGATCAGGGTGCGCACGCGCGCGTCCACCGCCTGCACCGGCTTGGCGACGGTGTGGAGCTTGGGGTCGGGATAGCGGAGGATGGGAAGTAGTGCCATGGGAACCTGCAGGTGTCGCTATTTTCGCCACTTTTGGGCGGCGACGCAGTCCTCAAGAGGCATAAACGTTGCCCAATCAAGGGCTTGGGCCCAGAATCAGCTGTACTTTGTCAAGACCTTGTGACGGCCCGGCAGCGCCAGGCCGCCCTACGCCGCACATGAAGAAATACCGCCAGAACCCTTCGCCGACCGCCCGGGATCCGCTCGCACGCGCCACCCGGGCCCTGGGCTGGGGGTTGGCCCTGGCGGCTTTCGCCATCGGGCTGCCGGCCCAGGCACAGTCGCAGCCGGCCGGCTCGCGCTTCCCGGTCACCCCGGGCCAACGCGCCACCGCGCAGCAGGTCGCCAGCGCCGGCGTGCCCCTGTCCGAACTGTCGCCCAACGCGCCCGAGCGCTACACCGTCAAGCGCGGGGACACCCTGTGGGCGGTGTCCGGGCTGTTCCTGAAGTCGCCCTGGCGCTGGCCCGAGCTGTGGGGCATGAACCTGCAGGAAATCCGCAACCCGCACCTGATCTACCCCGGCCAGCTGCTGGTCCTGGAAAAGCAGGACGGCATGGCCCGGCTGCGCGTGGGCCAAGCCCCCGACGGCCAGGCGCCGACCGAGGTGGTCCGCCTGTCGCCCCGGGTGCGGGCCGAGCCGCTGGCCGATTCGGCCATCCCGGCGCTGCAGCTCAACCTGATCGAGGCCTTCCTCACCGAGCCGCTCATCGTCGACGAGGCCACCCTGAACGCCGCGCCGCGCATCGTCGCCGCGCCGGAGAACCGGGTCATGATCACCCGTGGCGACCGGGCCTACGCCCGCGGCCTCGCGGCGACCCCGCTCAAGCTCACGCAGGCCGGCCGCAGCGACGACTTCCGCGTCTTCCGCAACGCCAAGCCGCTGCGCGACCCGGCCGACCCGAAGCGCGTGCTGGGCTACGAGGCCGAGTACCTGGGCCAGGCCCAGCTGGTGCGCAGCGAAAGCAGCGTAGCCGGTGCCGGCGGCAAGGCGGCGGTGGTGCCCGCCACCATCGACATCGTGACCGCCAAGGAGGAGATGCGCGTGGGCGACCGGCTGCTGCCCGAGCCGCCGCGCCAGTTCCCCAGCTACGTGCCGCATGCGCCGCAGGGCCTGGGCCCGGGCCGCATCGTGTCCGTCTACGGCGACGCGGTGTCCGTCGCCGGCCAGAACCAGGTCGTGGTCATCGACAAGGGCAGCGCCGACGGCATCGAGCCGGGCCATGTGTTCGCCATCCTCAAGGACGGCCGCAGCCTGGAAGACCGCACGCAGGAGGGCGAGCGCGCCCAGATGCAGCTGCCGGACGAGCGCAACGGCCTGCTGATGGTGTTCCGCCCCTTCGAGCACCTGTCGTACGCGCTCATCCTCGAGATCACCGACACGGTCAAGGTCGGCGACCGGGTCGCCAGCCCGCGCTGAGCGCGCGGGCGTTGCAGCCATGGACCGGTCGTCGCTGGCCGGCTGGCTGCGCCTCCTGCTGACCCCCGGCCTGGGCCGCTCCACGGCCCGCAGGCTGCTCGCGGCCTTCGGCCTGCCCGACGCCGTCTTCGAGGCCGACACCGAGGCCCTGCAGGCCCTGCTGGGCAGCAGCCTGGCCCGGTCGCTGGCCCAGGTGCCCGAGGCCCTGGGCCCTGCGGTGGAGGACACCCTGGCCTGGCTCGCACAGCCGCCCGGCGCCGCATCGCCCCAGGCCTCGCGCGCCGTCATCGCGCTGGGTGACCCGCTCTACCCCCCGCTGCTGCTCGCCACCGAGGACCCGCCGCTGCTGCTCTTCGCCCAGGGGCGCCTGGACCGCTTGCAGACGCCCGGCGGGTGGCCGCGCGCCGTGGCCATCGTCGGCAGTCGCAACCCGACGGCGCAGGGCGCCGACCACGGGCTCGCCTTCGCCCGCAGCCTGGCCCAGGCCGGGCTCTGCGTGGTGTCGGGCATGGCCCTGGGCGTGGATGCGGCGGCGCATGAAGGGGCGCTGCAGGGCGGCGCCGCGGGCGCCCTGCGCACGGTGGCGGTGCTGGGCACCGGCCTGGACCGGGTCTACCCGGCCCGCCACGCCGACCTGGCCGCCCGCATCGCCGACCAGGGCCTGCTGCTGAGCGAGTTCCTACTGGGAACGCCCCCGCTGGCGCAGAACTTCCCGCAGCGCAACCGCATCATCTCGGGCCTGGCGCAGGGCACGCTGGTGGTGGAGGCCACCCTCAGATCGGGCTCGCTGGTGACCGCGCGCATGGCGGCCGAGCAGGGGCGCGAGGTGTTCGCCATCCCGGGCTCGGTCCATGCGCCGCAGTCACGCGGCTGCCATGCGCTGATCCGCCAGGGCGCCCAGCTGGTGGAGACGGCCCAGGACGTGCTGGACGGGCTGCACGTCCAGGCGCCGCCCGGCGCGGCCGCGGCGCCCGCGCCGTCGCCGGGCGTGCGCCGGGACCCGGTGCTGGAGGTGCTGGGCCACGACCCCATGAGCCTGGACGGCCTGGTGGCGCGCTGCGGCTGGCCGGCCTCGGCGCTGCTGCCGCGACTGCTGGAACTGGAGCTCGAGGGTCGCGTGGCGCGCCTGCCGGGCGGCCTCTTCCAGCGCCGCGACGCGGCCTGATGCAACATCGCAACAAGCGCAAAGAAAGCAGCGGCCGGGCACGGAACTCCGCTATATTGGATTTCATGTTCGATGTACTCGTCTTCGTCTACGAACATTACTGGCGCGGCGATGTGTGCCCCGAGCTCCAGCAGCTCGAGCGCAAGCTCAGCGCCCACGGCTTCGATGCCGATGAAATCCATGCGGCCTTGAGCTGGCTCGACGGCCTGAATTTCGCCGCCCAGCACGCCTCGGCCGACCCGGGCCCGCGCGAGCCTGCGGGCGCCCCTGGCAGCATGCGCATCTACTCGGTGGCCGAACAGGACCACCTGGGCGCCGAGTGCCTGGGCTTCATTTCCTTCCTGGAGGGCGCGGGCGTGCTGCCCCCGGCCATGCGCGAGATCGTCGTCGACCGCGCCATGGCGGCCCCGGGCGACCCGGTCGCGCTCGACGAGCTGAAGATCATCGTCATGATGGTCTACTGGAGCTTCGGCCACGAGCCCGACGCGCTCGTGCTGGACGAGCTCTGCGAGCCCGCCACCGGCCGGCTCGCCCACTGAAGCCCCGCCTCAGGCCTCCAGCAGGCGCTCCGGGTTGGCGTCCAGCTTGGCCAGCGCGTCGCGCGTGGCCCGTACCGTCAGCGCCTCTTCCTCGACCGGCAGCAACAGGCCCGCCTGCAGGTAGGCGGCCAGGCGCTTGACCTGCACCAGGTAGCTGCGGCCGCCGGGTGCGGCGAACAGGTGCAGCTGGCCGCGCTCGCTGCGCCACACGTACTGCACCTGGGCCACCCGGCCGTTGTGGTCCAGCGAGAACCAGGTGCCCAGCTGCAGCTCGTTGGCCCAGGCCATCATGGCCTGGCTGGGCTGCGAGCCGCCGTCGGCCACGACCTCGATCATGGAGGCGTCCATGCCCAGCATCATCTCGATGCTCTCGGCGTCCAGCGGCAGGTCGGTGGCCGGGTCGGTCGCCACGTAGTCCTCCAAGTGGACGAGGCGCCGGGCCATCTCTTCCACGCGCGCGCGGGGGATGGCTTCGGTCTTGGACATGAAGGCGTCGGCCAGGGTGTCGCCGATGGCCTTGATGTGGCCTTCCTGTTCCTCGCCCTGGATGCCCACCAGCGTCATGCCCGCGCGCAGGCGCTGCAGCAGGCCCGGCAGGTCCTGGATGACCTGAGCGCGTTCGGTGCGGTTGGGCTTGGCGCCCGCCGACCAGACCAGCTCGGAGGCGGCGCGCTTGAGCGCGAGCGTCTCGTCGTGCTGCGGTCCGTGGCGCACCGCGGCCAGGGCCAGCACCTCGGCCCAGACCTTGAAGAGGAAGTCGCGGATCTCCTCGGGCACGGGCATGCCCTCGAGCAGGCTGCGCATCTCGATGGTGTACTGGATCGCCAGCGTTTCCTTCTGCTCGACCTGCTGCGCGACGCTGACCACCTTCTGCGTGGCGCCCTTCTCGGTGAGGTAGCGCGCGAGGAACTTCTGGAATTCCTCGTACACGAGCTGGAACACGCGGCGGCCGGTCTCCGGGTACTGCTCGATCACCTGCACGACGCGCTTGATCTCGATCTCCAGCGCGCTGCCGCCGATGCTCGCGGCGTCGAAGCCGAGCACGCAGGAGCCCATGCGGTCGATCAGGAGGCGCGCCGGGTGCTCCAGCGTCCCGAAAAATTCAGGCTCGGCCAGGGCCACGCGCAGGACCGGCATCTGCAGGCGCGCGAACCACACCCGCACCGCGGGCGGTATGCGCTCCTCGGACAGGATGCTCTGGAACATGAGCGCCACGATCTCGATGGTGGCCTTCTCGGAGGTGGTGGAGGCCTTCTTCTTGAGCTCGCCCGTCTTGCGCCGCAGGTCACCGGCAACGCGCTCGACCGCAGCGTTGTCATAGGGCGTGTCCTCGTCGCCGGCGCGCGTCATGGGATGCGTGCTGCCGGCGTCCAGCGGGGCGTCGGCGGGCTGGGTGGTCTCCTGCGCGCGCAGCGCGGCCGCCAGGCCGGGCGAGATCGGGGGCGCGGTGTCGCCGCCCGAGGCGGAGAAGCCGGCCACGCGATCGGTGAGCAGGCGCCGCAGCTGGCCCAGCACGCCGGTCGCGCGGGCGCGAACCCGGGCCAGGGGCGGGCTGCTGGTCATGAGGCGGGTTTCCTCGTGCACCCCACCGCTGTCGCCGGGCGAAGCCCCGCCCTGGGACGCGCCGCCGGGCTGCTGCCCGCGGCCCGCGCCGCCCGCCGGCGAGCCGCCCGGCGCCGCGGCGCCCATGGCGCCCGCCGGGCCCGAGGGAAACCCTGCGCTGCCGCTGCCCTGCGCGCCACCGAAGCCGCCACCGCGTGCGGCACCCGGGCCCCAGCCCGCGGCCGATGGGCCGGCCGCCGCGGCCCCGCCCGGGCCCGCGGGTCCGCCGGCGTAGCCCGGCCCGCCCGCGTAACCTACCGGACCGCCCGCGTAACCTGCCGGACCGCCCGCGTAACCTGCCGGGCCGGCGGCATGGCCTGCCGCGCCGCCGCCCTGGCCGCCGCCTGCCGCGCCCGCGTAGCCCCCGGGGAAGCCGCCGGCGGCTGCAGAGCCAGCCGGGCCGCCCTGCCAGGCGCCGCTCCAGCCCGTGCTGTCCTGTGCATCGGCCGGGCCCTCGGGCGCCCCGGGGCCACGGCGGCCCGCGGTCGGGGCGGGGGCGCGGCGAACCCGCTTGCTCAGGTCGATGTCGCGCATCACGCCCTGGCCGATGAGGAACTTGTTCAGCTCCGCGTAGGCCTGGGGCACCACCTCCAGCAGCATGCCCTTGACGGTGTCCTGCACCAGTTCGAAGCCGGCGTTCGACAGGCCGGCCGCGCCCCATTGCTCCAGAAGCAGCAGCGACAGGGCCTCGGGCCGAAGGATGTCGCCGGGCTGCTGGTCCTCGCCCTCGAGGTACTGCATGCGCAGCTTGAGGTCGTTGATCTCCCAGGTCGACTTCTCACCAACGGCCAGCGCCAGACGGGAGGAGAGGATCTTTCGCTCCACGACCTCCTCGCCCACCAGTTCGAAGGTCATGGCCTTGAGCCGAACCTGGGCGGTCGCCGTGGCCGGCAGCAGGGCCTGGCGCAGCCCGGCGCCCACGCCTTGCTGCCAGGCCGCCGACCTGCGGTCGAAGGCCATCATGGCGTCCCGGCGCTCCTGCATCTCGCGCGGGTTGCCGACGGCGTTGGAGACCTCCTGCAGGCGCCGCCCCACGGCCTGGACCAGGGCGGGCATGCCGGCCTGCACGCGCGCCACGAACAGCTCACGCGCCTGGCGCGCAAGGCGCGGGCCGGACTCGGGAGGGCGCGGCTGCGACACGGGGATGGATCCTAGACGGCGGCGCCCGCGTTCGGGTCGTTCGGGTCGCTGTCCTTGCGCGCACCGCCGCCCTTCACCAGGTCCTCGCGCTTGATGCCCAGCCACATCGCGATCGCGGCGGCCACGAACACCGAGGAATAGATGCCGAACAGGATGCCGATGGTCAGCGCCATGGCGAAATAGTGCAGCGTGGGGCCGCCGAACAGCAACATGGAAAGCACCATGACCTGGGTCGAGCCGTGCGTGATGATGGTGCGGCTGATGGTGGAGGTGATCGCGTTGTCGATGATCTGCACCGTGTTCAGCTTGCGCAGGCGCCGGAAGTTCTCGCGGATCCGGTCGAAGATCACCACCGACTCGTTCACCGAGTAGCCCAGCACCGCCAGCACCGCCGCCAGCACCGCCAGCGAGAACTCCCACTGGAAGAAGGCGAAGAAGCCCAGGATGATGACCACGTCGTGCAGGTTGGCGATGATGGCCGCCACCGCGAACTTCCACTCGAAGCGGAAGGCCAGGTAGATCATGATGCCGGCGACCACGAAGGCCAGGGCCTTCAGGCCGTCCGTGGCCAGCTCTTCGCCGACCTGCGGTCCCACGAACTCGGTGCGGCGAAGCTGCACGGTGCTGTCGCTCGCGCGCAACGCCGAGAGCACCTTCTCGCTCTGCTGGGCCGAGCTCACGCCCTTCTGGGCCGGCAGGCGGATCAGCACGTCGCGGGCGGTACCGAAGTTCTGCACCTGCACGTCGGGCAGGCCCAGGGCGGCCACCGACTGGCGCACCTTCTCCACCTCCACCGGCTGGGTGTAGGCGACTTCCATCACCGTGCCGCCGGTGAACTCCACCGAGAGGTGCAACCCGCGGGTGACCAGGAAGAAGACGGCGGCGGCGAAGGTGATGAAGGAAATCACGTTGAAGATCAACGCGTTTTCCATGAACGGGATGTCCCGTCGTATGCGGAAGAACTCCATGGCGGCTCTGGCCTCACTCTGCCTTGTTGGTTATAGCGCCGTCAGCGCCGGGTCGCCATACCGTACCGATGGACACGGTCTTCAGTCGCTTTTGCCGGCCGTACCAGAGGTTCACCAGGCCGCGCGAGAAGAACACCGCGGAGAACATGGAGGTCAGGATGCCGATGCAGTGAACCACGGCAAAGCCGCGCACCGGGCCCGAGCCGAAGGCCAGCAGCGCCAGGCCGGCGATCAGGGTGGTGATGTTGGAGTCGAAGATGGTGCCCCAGGCGCGTTCGTAGCCGGCGTTGATGGCCGCCTGGGGTGACGCGCCCAGCCGCAGTTCCTCGCGCACGCGCTCGTTGATCAGCACGTTTGAGTCGATCGCCATGCCCAGGGCCAGCGCCATGGCCGCCATGCCGGGCAAGGTCAGCGTGGCCTGCAGCATCGACAGCACCGCCACCAGCAGCAGCAGGTTGACGGCCAGCGACAGGCCCGAGAACAGGCCGAACAGCATGTAGTACACCGCCATGAAGGCGCAGATCACCGCGAAGCCCCAGGCCACGCTGTGGAAGCCCTTGGTGATGTTGTCCTTGCCCAGGGTCGGGCCGATGGTGTATTCCTCGATGATCTCCATGGGCGCGGCGAGCGAGCCGGCGCGCAGCAGCAGCGCCGTGTCGTTGGCTTCCACGGTGGTCATGCGACCGGAGATCTGCACCCGGCCGCCACCGATCTCGCTGCGGATCACGGGCGCGGTGACGACCTCGCCCTTGCCCTTCTCGAACAGCAGGATGGCCATGCGCTTGCCCACGTTCTCGCGCGTGACGTCGCGGAAGATGCGCGAGCCCTTGGCGTCCAGGGTCAGGTGCACCGCGGGCTCCTGGCTCTGGCCGTCGAAGCCCGGCTGGGCGTCGGTCAGGTTCTCGCCGGTCAGGATGACCTGTTTCTTGACCACCACGGCCTGACCGTTGCGGTCCATGAACTTCTCGTCGCCGAAGGGCACGGGCGCGCTGCCCAACTCGGCGGCGCGGGCCTCGGTGCCCTCGTCCACCATGCGCACCTCCAGGGTGGCGGTGCGGCCCAGGATGTCCTTGGCCTTGGCGGTGTCCTGCACGCCCGGCAGCTGCACCACGATGCGGTCGGCGCCCTGCTGCTGGATCACCGGCTCGGCCACGCCCAGCTCGTTGATCCGGTTGTGCAGCGTGACCATGTTCTGCTTGAGCGCCTGCTCCTGCACGCGGCGGGCCGCTTCCGGCTTGATGGTCGCCACCAGGCGCAGGTCGCTGCTGCCGTTGCCGGCGGGACCGTCGGTCTCCTGCAGGTCGGGGAACTGCTCGGCCAGCACGGCCTTGGCCGCGGCCAGGGCAGCCGCATCGCCGAACAGCACCTCCACGGACTGGCCGTTGCGGGTGATGCCGTTGTGGCGGATGGTCTTCTCGCGCAGCGCGGTGCGCAGGTCGCCAGCGAGCGACTCGGCCTTCTTGGACAGGGCCGCCTGCATGTCCACCTGCAGCATGAAGTGCACGCCGCCGCGCAGGTCCAGGCCCAGGTACATGGGCATGGCGTTGATCGCCGACAGCCAGCGCGGCGAGAGGGAGATCATGTTGACCGCCACCACGTAGCCCGGGTCGTTCGGGTCGGTGTTCAGCGCCTTCTGGATCGCGTCCTTGGCCTTGAGCTGCACCTCGTCGGTGGCGAAGCGGGCCTTCACGCCCGTGGCGTCCAGCGTGACCGCATCCGGCTGGATGCCGGCCTGCTCCAGCGCCTGCCGCACGCGCGCCTGCGTGCTGGCATCGATCCGGACGGAGGATTTGCCCGAGGACACCTGCACCGCGGGCGCCTCGCCGAAGACGTTGGGCACCGCGTACAGCAGGCCCACCACCAGCGCGACCAGGATGATCGCGTACTTCCAGACCGGGTAGCGGTTCATCGCCCGGCGCTTACTTCAGCGTGCCCTTGGGCAGGACCTGCACCACGGCGCTGCGCTGCACCTGCACTTCGACGCCGCTGGCGATCTCCACGGCGAGGTAGACGTCGCCCAGCTTGCTGACCTTGCCGACCAGGCCGCCGGAGGTGGCCACCTCGTCGCCCTTGGCCAGCGCCTCGATCATGGACTTGTGCTCCTTCTGGCGCTTCATCTGCGGCCGGATCATCACGAAGTAGAGCACCACGAACATGAGCACCAGCGGCAGCATGCTCATGAGGGAGGACTGCATGTCGCCGCCGGCGGCGCCGGCGGTCTGTGCGAAGGCGGAAGAAATGAACACGTTGGCTCCAGGGGAAGGCGGGACGCGCGGACGGACCGCCCGCAGGCGGCGCCGCGCGCAAAACCACGGATTGTAAGTGGGGCCCGGCACCGGGGCGCCGCCCCGGGCAACAGCCCCTCAGGCCGCTTGCCGCCGGCCGGCCGGCTCGGCGTCCAGCGCCTGCCAGCGCTCGCGCGCGGCGGCCAGGTTGCGCGCCTTCACGTGGCCGAAGCCCTTGATCTGCTCCGGCACGCGGGCCACCTCCAGCGCGTGGGCGTGGCCGGTGGCGTCCAGGCCGGCCAGCAGGCGCTCGACGCGGCCCATGTACTCGCCGATCAGCGCCCGCTCGGTGCGGCGCTCCTCGGTGTGGCCGAAGGGGTCGAGCGCGCTGCCGCGCAGGCCCTTGAAGCGCGCCAGCAGGCGCAGCGCCAGCACCGTGGCCGGGCCGAACTTGCGCTTGAGCAGCTCGCCCTTCTCGTTCCTGGCCGACAGCGCCGGCGGGGCCAGGTGGTAGTGGATCTTGAAGTCGCCCTCGAACTGGGCCTCGACCTTTTCGCGGAAGCCGGTCTGCGTGTGCAGCCGGGCCACCTCGTACTCGTCCTTGTAGGCCATGAGCTTGAAGAGCGACTTCGCCACCGCCTCGGCCAGGCTGCTGCGGCCCAGCGGGGCCTCGGCCGCGCGAACCTTCTCGACGAATTCGCGATAGCGGCGGGCGTAGGCGGCGTCCTGGTAGGCGGTGAGGAATTCGGCCCGGCGCGCAACCAGGGTGTCCAGGATCTCGCGCGGCTTGAAATCGATCACCTGCGCCGGGGCCAGCTGCTTCTCCACCGCGGCCCAGTCGTGGGCGGCGCGGCGGCCCCACTCGAAGGCGGCCTTGTTGGCCTCGACCTGCACCGCGTTGAGTTCCATGGCGCGCAGCAGCGAGTCCCGGCCCAGCGGGATCCAGCCCTTCTGCCAGGCGTAGCCCAGCATCATGGGGTTGGTGTAGATGCTGTCGCCCAGCAGGCGGGTGGCGGCGAGGTCGGCATTGAAGATGCCCACGCCCGCGGCGCCCACGGCCTGCGTCACTTCCGCCGCACAGGCGTCGGCCGGGTTGGCCCAGTTGCCGTTCTTGACGAAGGCGGCGGTGGGCGTGCTGTGGCCGTTCAGCGCCACGCGGGTGCGGCCCTCGCGCATGCGCAGCGCGGTCTCCTTGCCGGCGGTGACGATGGGGTCGCAGCCGATGATGAGGTCGGCCGCGGCCATGCTCACGCGGGTGGTGCGTATGCCGTCCTGGCTGTCGCCGATCAGCACGTGGCTCCAGGTGGCGCCGCCCTTCTGGGCCAGGCCGGCGGCGTCCTGCGTGACGATGCCCTTGCCCTCGATGTGCGCCGCCATGCCCAGCAGCTGGCCGATGGTGATGACGCCGGTGCCGCCCACGCCGGCGACCACGATGCCGTAGGCCCCGTGGAGCTGCGGCAGCACCGGCTCGGGCAGGGGTGCGCCCTCGTAGGGCGAGGCCGCCTTCTGCTTCTGCTTGCCCTTGAGCTTGCCGCCCTCGACGGTGATGAAGCTGGGGCAGAAGCCCTTGAGGCAGCTGGTGTCCTTGTTGCAGGTGCTCTGGTTGATGGTGCGCTTGCGGCCGAACTCGGTCTCCAGCGGCTCCACCGACAGGCAGTTGCTCTTGGCGCTGCAGTCGCCGCAGCCCTCGCACACCAGGTCGTTGATGAAGACGCGCACGGCCGGGTCGACCATCGTGCCGCGCTTGCGGCGGCGGCGCTTCTCGGTGGCGCAGGTCTGGTCGTAGATGATGGCCGTGCAGCCTTCGATCTCACGGAACTCGCGCTGGATCGCGTCCAGCCCGTCGCGGTGCTTGACGTCGACGCCGGGCGGCAGCTGGGCCACGGTGTACTTCTCGGGCTGGTCGGTCACGACCACCAGCTGGCGCACGCCCTCGGCCATCAGGCTGTGGGCAATCTGGATCACCGAGTGGCCCTCGGGCCGCTCGCCGACCTGCTGACCGCCGGTCATGGCCACGGCGTCGTTGTAGAGCACCTTGTAGGTGATGTTCACGCCGGCCGCGATCGACTGGCGGATCGCCAGCAGGCCGCTGTGGAAGTAGGTGCCGTCGCCCAGGTTCGCGAAGACGTGCTTCTCGGTGCTGAAGGGCTGCTGGCCCACCCAGGGCACGCCCTCGCCGCCCATCTGCGTGAAGCCCACGGTGGCGCGGTCCATCCACACCGACATGAAGTGGCAGCCGATGCCGGCCATGGCGCGCGAGCCCTCGGGCACCACGGTGGAGGTGTTGTGGGGGCAGCCCGAGCAGAACCAGGGCGTGCGGTCAGCCTGCACGTCCAGCACCTGCATGGAGCGCTCCTTGGCGTCCAGGATCGCGAGGTGGGCGTCGATGCGGGCCTGCGTGTCCGCGTCCAGCCCCAGCTTGCGCAGCCGCTGGGCGATGGCACGCGCGATCAGCGCCGGCGTGAGGTCGGCGTTGGCGCGCAGCAGGGTGTTCGCGGTCGGGTTCGCATGCGACCACTCGCCGCCGGTGAATTCGCCGTCGCTGTCGCTGAACTTGCCGACCACGTTGGGCCGCACGTCCGAGCGCCAGTTGTACAGCTCCTCCTTGAGCTGGTATTCGATGATCTGGCGCTTCTCCTCGACCACCAGGATCTCGCGCAGGCCCTGGGCGAAGGCGCGCGTGCCCTGCGCCTCCAGCGGCCAGACCACGCCGACCTTGTGCAGCCGGATGCCCAGGCGGCGGCAGGTGGCGTCGTCCAGCCCCAGGTCCAGCAGGGCCTGGCGCATGTCGTTCCAGGCCTTGCCGCTGGCGATGATGCCGAAGCGGTCGTTGGGGCCCTCGACGGCGTTGTAGTTCAGGCCGTTGGCGCGGATGTAGGCCAGCGCGGCGTACCACTTGTAGTCGAAGAGGCGCGCCTCCTGGTCGAGCGCGCCGTCCGGCCAGCGGATGTGCACGCCACCGGGCGGCATCTCGAAGTCGGTGGGGATGTGGATCTGCACCCGCTCCGGGTCGATCACCGCGGTGGCGCTGGACTCGACGATCTCCTGGATGGTCTTCATGCCCGCCCACACGCCGGCATAGCGGCTCATGGCGATGCCGTGCAGGCCCATGTCCAGCACCTCCTGCACCGTCGCCGGGAAGAACACCGGCAGGCCGCAGGCCTTGAAGATGTGGTCGCTCTGGTGCGCGGCGGTGGAGCTCTTGGCCACGTGGTCGTCACCCGCCACCGCCAGCACGCCGCCCCAGGGGGTGGTGCCCGCCATGTTGGCGTGCTTGAAGACGTCGGAGCAGCGGTCCACGCCCGGGCCCTTGCCGTACCAGATGCCGAACACGCCGTCGAACTTCTGCGTGCCTGCGGGCGCGAAGCCCAGCTGCTGCGTGCCCCACAGCGCCGTGGCGGCCAGTTCCTCGTTCACGCCCGGCTGGAACACGATGTTCTGCGCCTTGAGGTAGGCGCTGGCCTTCCACAGGGCCT
This sequence comes from Ramlibacter aquaticus, assembly GCF_015159745.1. GTDB lineage: Bacteria > Pseudomonadota > Gammaproteobacteria > Burkholderiales > Burkholderiaceae_C > Ramlibacter > Ramlibacter aquaticus. The sequence goes on from NZ_JADDOJ010000005.1 coordinate 22,709, forward strand.
GGTCGTAGCCGCCCAGGGGCGAGCCGCGATAGCCGCTGATGAAGCCGGCGGTGTTCCTGCCGGCCATCGCGTCGCGCTGGCGCTGCAGCATGGGCAGCTTGACCAGCGCCTGCACGCCGCTCATGAAGGCGCGGCCGTGGTCCAGCGCGTACTTGTCGTCCAGGGTGACCGTTTCCAGGGCCTTGCGGATGTGTTCCGGCAGCGGTGCATTCATGACCGTGTTGTCTCCAGCTTTATGAAGCGCCAGTGTAGGACGGATGCACGGATAAGTCTTTGCGTTTCATGCCCGGATTGGGCTAGGATGAGAAAGAACCTTTCCTCAAGTAGCCCATCTTGGAAACGATCGATAAGTTCGACCTGCGCATCCTGCATGAACTGCAGGCCAACGCGCGCCTGACCAACGCCGAGCTCGCGCAGCGCGTGGGCCTGTCGGCCGCGCCCTGCTGGCGGCGCGTGCGCGCCCTGGAGGAGGCCGGCTACATCAAGGGCTACCGCGCCGAGATCGACCGCCACAAGATCGGGCTGGGCGTGCTGGCCTTCGTGCGGCTCGATGCGGACCGCATCAACGCCGACAGCACGCGGCAGATGGAGGAGGCGATCCGCAGCATTCCCGAGGTGGTGTCCTGCCACTACATCAGCGGCACCGGCACCTTCGAGCTGCAGGTGGTGGCGCCCGACCTGGACAGCTTCTCGCAGTTCGCGCGCAAGACCCTGATCGCGCTGCCGAACGTGAAGGACCTGCACACCAGCTTCTCGCTCGGCGAGGTCAAGGCGCCCAGCAGCCTGCCGCTGGCGCACCTGGGCCCGCTGCGCTGAAGGCCCGCGCGCCGCTCAGGAGCGCGGCCACAGCACCCACAGATGCAGGGGCTGCTTCAGCCGCCCGGCCAGCTCGCCGGCTTCCGGCCCCCAGCCGGTGAAATAGTCGGCCCGCACCGCGCCCGTGATCGCGCTGCCGGTGTCCTGGGCGAACACCAGCCGGCGCAGCTGCACCGCCGGCCCGCTGGAGGCCAGCCACACTGGCGTGCCATAGGGAATGCTGTCCTTGTCCACGGCGATCGAGCGCCCGGGCGTGAGCGCCACGCCCTGCGCGCCGCGCGGGCCGAAGCCAGCGTCGAAGTCGGCCAGCGGCTCTTCGCGGAAGAACACGTAGCGCGGGTTGCTCCAGAGCAGCTCGCTGGCCCGCTGCGGGTTCTGCACCAGCCAGGCGCGTATGCCGGGCCAGCTCGCGTCGCGCACCGCGCCCTGCTGCAGCAGCGCCGTGCCTATGCTGCGGTAGGGCTGTTCGTTGGAGCCCGCGAAGGCCAGCCGCACCAGCTTCTGCGTGCCATCGGGCTCGGTGACGCGCAGGCGGCCCGAGCCCTGGATCTGCAGCACCAGCGCGTCCACCGGGTCCGACAGCCAGGCGATCTCGCGGCCGCGCAGCGCGGCGCGCGCCTCGGGCAGGCTCTCGATCTCCTGGCGGGTGTACCAGGGGCGGCGCGCCATCGCGGGCGGCCGGTACAGCGGCACCGTGTGCGTGGCGTCGGGCTGGCGGGTGGCGTCCAGCAGCGGCTCGTAGTAGCCGGTCAGCAAGCCCTCGTCGCCACCCTGCAGCGTTTCCACGCGATAGGGCTGCAGGTTGCGCATCATCCAGGCCGCCTGCTCCTCGCCGCTGGCGATGGAGAGCTGGCGCGCCTGGGGGCACAGGGGCGCGATGACGGATGGCGGGCGCTCGCAGTTCTTGAGCCAGGCGTTCCAGGCCTCGTGCAGCGCGTCCTCGCCCCAGCCCGGAAGCTCGGACCAGCGCACCGGCTGCCAGCGCGCGCGCGGCAGGGCCAGCGCCGGCGGCAGCGGCGCGCCCGCATCCGCGGCCGCGGCCCCGGGTGCGGCGGACACCGGGGCCGAGGGCGGGCCCAGCGGCACGGAGGTGCAGGCGGCCATGCTTCCTACAATCGCGGCCAGCGCGGTCCACGCGCGCCACGGAACCTGTCCCATGCTTGCCCTTTTCCTCGAAGCCATGCTGGCCATGGTGGTGTTCATCTTCATCGTCTGGTGGACCATGTTCTCCGGCCGCAAGAAGGGTGAGCCGCCGCGCGACGACGAGTCGCCCCGCTAGGCCCCCGCCGGCAGGCCGCGCAGCAGGTTCGCGAGCTCGACCGCCGACTTGACCTCCATCTTGTCGAACAGCCGGGCGCGGTGCACCTCCACCGTCCGCACGCTGATGTCCAGCTGGTCGGCGATCAGCTTGTTGGGCAGGCCCTCGACCACCAGGCGCATCACGTCGCGCTCGCGCTCGGTCAGCTCCGCCAGCCGGGCCTGCAGCCGCAGCTGCTCGCGCCGCGCCGACAGGGCCAGCGCCGACAGGGCCAGCGCCTTCTCGATGCGGTCGACCAGCGCGTTGTCGGAGAAAGGCTTCTCGCAGAAATCGAAGGCGCCGCGCTTGACCAGGTCGACCGCTGTCGGCACGTCGGCGTGCCCGGTCAGGAAGATGACCGGCATCAGGGCCGCGAGCGCGCGCGCCTGCAGCTGCTCGAACAGCGCCAGCCCGCTCATGCCCGGCATGCGCACGTCCAGCAGCAGGCAGCAGGGCTCGGCCGGCTCGTGGCCCGCCATGCGGGCCAGGAAGTCCTCGGCGCTGGCGAAGGGTTCGCTCAGCAGGCGCCGGGTGCGCAGCAGCCAGGCGAGGGCCTCGCGCACGCCCGCGTCGTCGTCGACGATGAACACGGTGGCGGCCTGCGCAGGTTGCATGGAGGGCGGGGGATTCAGTGCGCCGGCGCGGCCGGCAGGGTGAACCGGAAGATCGTACCGCGCGCCTCGCGGGCCTCGAAGGCGAGGAAACCGCCATGCTGCTCCACCACCGTGCGGCACAGCGACAGCCCCAGGCCCATGCCCTCGGCCTTGGTGGTGAAGAAGGGGGTGAACAGCTGCTGGCGGACCTCGGGCGCGATGCCCGGCCCGACGTCGGCCACGGAGAATTCCAGCCAGGCCTTGCCGCCGGCCCCGGGCACCTGGCGCACCGCCATCAGCAGGGACGGATCTTCCACGGCGGCCTCGTCCATCGCCTGCATGGCGTTGCGCGCCAGGTTCAGCAGCACCTGCTCGACCATGGTGCGGTCGCACTGCACCGGCGGCAGGCCGGGGGCCAGCCGGGTGCTCACGCGCACGCCCAGCTTGCGCGCCTGCAGGTTCACCAGCGGCATCACCGCGTCCAGCAGCTGGCCGGCCGCCACCGGCTCGCGCGCGCTCTCGCGCCGCCGCACGAAGTCGTGCACGCTGCGGATCACGCGGCCCGCGCGCTCGGCCTGCTCGGCGATGCGCCGCATGGCCAGCGCGATGTCGCCCAGCGGCTCCGCGTCCGCCGGCCCGGCCCCGGCCGGCTGCGCCTGCAGCAGGTTGAGCGAGCCGGTCGCGTAGCTGGCGATCGCCGCCAGCGGCTGGTTCAGCTCGTGCGAGAGCAGCGAGGCCATCTCGCCCACGGTGGCGAGGCGGGCGGTCGCCTGCAGGCGCTCCTGGCTGGCACGCGAGAGCTCCTCCACGCGGCGCTGCTCGCTGATGTCCAGGATCGCGCTCATCCAGCCGGTCTGCACGCCATGCTGGTTGATCAGCGGCGCCTCGATGATGAGCACCGGGAAGCGGCGTCCGTCCTGGCGCATGAAGATGGACTCGAAGCCCTCGCGCGGCGGCGTCGCCTGGGCCGACAGGCGCACCGCCTGGCGCTGGCTGTACTCGGCGGCCAGCTCCGAGGGCCAGTAGGGCTGGGGCGAACCATGGCCGACCAGGGCCTCGGCCGGGAACCCCACCATCTGGCAGAAGGCGGGGTTGACGTAGGTGGTGCGGCCCTCGAGATCGCGCGCGCGCAAGCCGGTCACCAGGGAATCCTCCATGGCCTTGCGGAAGGCCAGCGCATCGGCCAGGTCGCGTTCGACCTGCAGGCGCCGGCGCGTGTCCTTGGCCAGCAGCCACAGCACCAGCAGCAGCGCCACCGACATGGCGGCGACCAGGGCGGTGAGCACGTTGGGGAACAGCTGCGGCGCGCCGCGCCAGCTGTCCAGGCGCAGCACCAGGGTCTCGCCGGGCAGGTCCAGCAGCTGCCTGGAGCTGAAGACCTGGCCGCCCCGCGGCGCGATGCCGCGCACCGCCAGCCGGGTGCCGTCGGCCTCGGTGAAGGACAGGTCCTGGCTGCGCGTGAGCGACTGGCTCACCATGCCGCCCAGGATCTCGCTGAGCGCGTAGGTGGCGACCAGGTACTCGGCCGGCTGCCCCATGTGCGCCAGCGGCAGGCACAGCTCCATCACCTCCAGGCCCAGGCCGTCGGCCTGCGGCAGGAAGTAGCTGGGCGCATAGGCCGGCCCCGAGAGGCGGCGCGCGTTCGTGCAGGCCTGCGCCACGTCGGGCTCGGCGTTGTCGCGGCCCAGCCGGTCGTAGGCGCCGGGGCGGTAGGGCGTTCCGGCCGAGGCGCGGACGCGCAGCCCGGCATCGCGCCACTCCAGGCGCAGCCATTCGCGGTGCTCGCCCAGCAGCGCCTGGGCGCGGCGCTGCCACTCGCCGGGCGCGGGCTCGCCCGATTGCAGGGCCTGCAGCGTCTGCACGTTGCGCCCCAGGCCGGCCCGGATGTCCGCCAGGGCCTCGGCGTTGTCCCGCTCCACGCGCTCCTGGGCCCGGCTGCTCTCGTAGCGCCCGGCCAGCCACACCAGCGTCACCAGCAGGCTGGCCACCAGCAGCAGCAGCGCGGTCCACAGCAGCCAGCGCCCGGTGCCGGGCGCGCGTCGCCAGGCGAAGCCCGCCGGGTTCACAGGACGCGGTGCTCCAGCGCCGGAAGCTGGGCGCGCAGGCGCTGCTGCTGCTGCGGGTCCAGGTCGGCCAGCACCACGCCTTCGCCCTCCTCGCGCCGGGCCAGCACCTGGCCCCAGGGGTCGGCCACCAGGGTGTGGCCCCAGGTGCGGCGTCCGTTCTCGTGCGTGCCGCCCTGCGCGGGCGCCACCACCCAGGCCAGGTTCTCGATCGCACGGGCCCGCAGAAGCACCTCCCAGTGGGCCTGGCCGGTGGTCCAGGTGAAGGCGCTGGGCACCAGCAGCACGTCGGCCGCCAGCGCCCGGTACAGCTCGGGGAAGCGCAGGTCGTAGCAGACGGACAGGCCGATGCGCCAGCGATGGCCGTCGCGCGAGGGCAGGTCGAAGGCCACCGGCTCGCGGCCCGGCTCGATCAGGCGCGATTCGTCGTAGCGCTCGCGGCCGTTGTCGAACCAGAACAGGTGGATCTTGTCGTAGCGCGCCGCCAGGCTGCCATCGGGCGCGTACACCAGGTGGGTGTTGCGCACATGGGCCGCGTCCCCGGCGGCCAGCGGCAGCGTGCCGCCGGCCAGCCACAGCCCGAACTCGCGCGCGGCACCGGCGAGGAAGGCCTGGATCGGCCCCTCGCCGGCGGCCTCGCGCACCGCCAGCTTGTCACCGTCCACGCGGCCCATGAGGCAGAAATACTCGGGCAGCACCGCGAGTTCGGCACCGGCGCGCGCCGCCTGCTCGAGCAGACGGCGCGCGGCCTCGAGGTTGGCCTGCACCGAGGTGGCGGACACCATCTGGATCGCGGCGACTTTCATGGACGGCTTTCTGGCGTGTCAGTTGGTGCCCGCGCGGGGCGGCTGGGCGGCGGCGGCCTCGGTGGCCGCGCCGCGCGGAATGCGGGTGACCTGCGGGTCGGACCAGGTGCCGCCGACGTGGAATTCCTGCGTGGCGGCGCGGATCAGCGGCTGGCGCAGCACCAGCTGCGCCAGGAAGCTGCCCAGGCCGATCGCCGGGTTGATCACGCTGGCCACCAGAGAGGCGGTCCCGGCGTTGATCTCGGGCACCACCACCACCTTGATGTCCTGCGTCTCGCGCGCGATGTCGGCCTTGCCGTCCATGAGCACGGCGGCGTTGACACCCTTCATCTGCAGGTTGTTGGTGGCGGCGATGCCGTCCTGGATGGTGATGTCGCCACGCACGAAATCGAAGGCGAAGCCCTCGCTGAAGACGTCCCGGAAGTCCAGCGCCAGGCGGCGCGGCAAGGCCTGCAGGCTGAGCACGCCCAGCAGCTTGGCCAGCCCCGGGTCGGCCTTGAGGAACTGCCCGGCCTCCACGTTGACGTTGAAGGCGCCGTCCATGCTGGCGTAGTTGAGCGAGAGCGGCGAGCCCAGCCAGGCCACCTGGCCCTCCATGCGGCCACGGCCGCGCTGCAGCACGTCCTTCATGCCGAAGCGGGCGAGCAGCTGTCCGGAATCGGCGATGTCGAGCCGGAAGCGCAGGGCGGTGCGCATGCGCTCGGGCGCGGGCCGGGCGCCGCGCGGCGGCGGCGCGGCCGAGGGCGGCGCCGCCAGCACGGCCCAGTTGCCGGTGGCGGAGAAGCTGGCCTCGGGCAGGCTGAGGTTCATGCGCGAGAGCCGCCACTCGCGCTGCGCCCCCGCGCCCCGGTTCTGCGCCTCGACCTCGAGCCTGCCGAGCTTGCGGCCCTTCAGCTCGAACTCGTCCACCACCACGTCCAGGGCCGGCAGGGCCGAGGGCTGCTCGTCGATCAGGGTCTCGACCTCGCGGGCGGCCTGCGCGGCCAGCGACAGCCGGGACAGCCGTGCGTAGACCCGCGCCGGACCGGCGCTGGCCTGGCGGTATTCGATGTAGCCGCCCAGTTCCGCCCCGTCCACGTTGGCGCGCCAGGTGCCGCCCTCGCGCGAGCCGCCCAGCACCACGTTGTGCAGGGCCCGCCCGTCCAGCACCAGCTCGCGCGCCCGCAGCGCCATGACGGTGGGCAGGTAGGACTGCAGGCTGGACGCCGCGCTGGCGGCCGGGGCGCTGCCGTTCGCCGCGGCGGCCGGCCCGCGGGCGGACGCCTGCGACGACGAGAAGAGCTCGGACCAGCTGTCCAGGTTGACCGCGCCCAGGTTGACGTTGGCCGCCACGCCCTGCTCGGGCGCGGCCACGGATTCGCCGGGCGCCAGGCCCAGGGCCAGCGTGCCGCGCAGCACGCGGGGATCGGGGCCCGAGAGGTCTCGCAGGTAGCTGACCTGCAGCAGGCGGCCGAGGTCCAGGCTGAGCTGGTCCTGCAGCCGCCCGCTGGCGGCCGGGGCCGCCGCCGATTCGCGGGTGAGCGCGGTTTCGAAGCGCAGGGGCAGGCTCTGCTCCGCTGTCTTGGCCAGCGGCGGCGGCAGGTTTACGGCCAGCCCCTGCAGGGTGCTCGCGACGGTGACCTCGGGCACGCCGCGCCGCACCAGCACGCCCACGCTGTAGGGGGCGCTGCCGGTCGCGTCGCGGGCCAGGCGGGCCACGAAGCCCAGCTCGCGCGCCTGGCGCAGGCCCTCGGCCGTGGCGGTGCCCGTGGCGCGGATCTGGACCCAGGTCTCCGGCCGCGGCCCCGGGGCCGGCCGGGTGCCGCCCTCGATGCGCACGTCCCCGCCCAGCGCACGGGCCTGCGTGCCCGTGAGCGTGAAGCCGCGCTCGTTGAAGGCGACGGTGCCGCGCGCGCGGGCCAGCAGCGGGATGTCGGGCGTGAGCTGCACGTCGTTGCCGGCGAGCAGCACGCTGCCCTGCACGCGTGACTTGTCCAGGCTGGCCACGGGCAGCTCGAGCTTGAGCCGCACCTCGGTCGGGCCGGTGGCGCTGGCGCGGGCCAGGCTCTGGCTGACCAGCTCGCGGATGGGCGAGCCATTCACCACCGCCAGCGCGTCGGGCAGCGGGCCCTTGATGTCGGCCGTGACGCCGACGGTGGTGGCGTCCAGGTTGGGGATCTGGGCCTCGGCGCGGAACTGCAGCCCCGGCGCCCCCAGGATGCGGCCTGTGGCGCCCTTGACCGCCATGCCGGCGCGCTCGAAGACCAACTCGCCGCTGAGCTGGGTGAGCGCGGGCCAGGCCGGCCCGCTCGGGGTGGCGCTGCGCGGCACGTAGGCGAGGGTGGCGTTGCGCACCTCGGTGCTGATGCGGAAATCGCCCTGGCGCGGGCTGCGGAACGGGAAGTCGGCCAGGTCGCCGCGCACCCGCACCTTGCCGCCGCTGGCCTGGCCGCTGAGCACGGCCTCGCGCACATAGCTGCGCGCCTCCTGGGGAACGCCCAGGGGCAGGTAGCGCCAGATGCGGGCCCCGTCGGCGCGCGCGATGGTGGCCTGCAGGTCCAGCACGCCGGGGAAGCGTCGCGCGCCCGTGCCGGTCTTCCAGCTGGCCTGCAGCTCGCCCTGGGCGTCGGCGTTGCTGAAGCGCAGGCCGTTCACGCTGGCCGAGATCGCGGGGCCATCGAGCTTCCATTGCAGGTCGGCCGAGAGATCGTCCATGCGCAGCAGCGGGTCCTCGAACACACCCGGCAGGTCCAGCAGGCCGTTGTGCAGGCGGATGCGGCCCTTGCCGCCGGCCTGGGTCAGGTCCAGGTCCACGCTGGCGCCGCGCACGCCCGGCGTCGCGCCATGCCCCGGGTGGCCGGCGCTGGCCGCCAGTGCCGGTTGCGCCGCGATCTCCAGGCCGCTGGCCCGCACCCGGGCCTGGTAGCTCTGCAAGGCGTCCAGCGGGCCGGTCCAGCGGGCCTGCAGCAGCTCCACCTCGCCGCGCGGCGCATAGGCCGTCAGCGCGTCGTGCGTCGCCTGCGACAGGGGCAGCCGCGCCGCGACCTGGCCCAGGGCGAACAGGTCCAGCCGGTCGGCGCGCAGCTCGCCCTGCGGCGGGTGCTGGCCGGAGGCGTCCAGCCAGCGCAGGAAGACGTTGCCGCCCGGCCAGCGCTGGCCTTCGCGGGTCTGGAACTGCAGCCCCGTGGTCTCCAGCTCGAAGCCGCCGTCCAGCCGCTTGCCGCCCAGGCGGCCCGAGATCGAGGCCAGCGCCAGCGGCGCCAGCCGGGGGCCCAGCGTGGTGTCCACGTCGGCCAGCGCCAGGTCGGCGGTGCCGCCGGTGACGACCCCGTGGGCCACGTCGGCCCAGGCGCGCACGGCGCCGTGGCCATGGCTGACCTGGATGCCCAGGTCGGCGTAGCGCCCCAGCTCGGTCACGTCGACGCGGGCGAAATCCGCGTGCAGCTGGCCGTCCCAGTCGCGCCAATGGCCGGCATGCGTGGACAGCAGGGGCTGGCGGAAGATGCCGCGCAGGCTGAAGCGCTCGCCCCAGGCGGTGGGCGGCGTCGCGTCCAGGCGGATCGCATGGCGCCGGGCGCCGTTGCGCACCACCAGGTCCACGTGCTCCAGCGCCAGGGGCGCCGCGCCCCGCATCTCGTCATGCCAGCGCACCGTGCCCTCGTGGATCACGAATTCGGGCTGCTCGAAGAACCAGTCGGCGCCGCCGCCCCCGGCGCCGCCCCGGGCCAGGTCCAGGCCTGCGACGTGGACGCGGCCGTCGGCGTCGCGCCGGATGTCGATCTCCGGCCGGTCGATGTACAACTGCTCGAAGCCCAGGGCCAGCACCGAGCGCGGCGACAGCGAGGCCAGCACCCGCGGCAGCAGCAGGGCGGGCCGGCCGGCCGCGTCGAGCAGGGCGACCTCCCTGAGCTCGAAGGAGGGGATGAATCCCTCCGTCAGCACCTCGATGCTGCCGATGCGCACGGGTACCCCCAGCACGCGCGAGGCCTCGGCTTCGACCCGGGGGCGCATCTCGCCGATTCGCGGCACAATCCACTGATGGAGAGCACCCCAGGCCAGCACCAGCGCGAGCCAGGCTGCCAGCAGCAACCAGAGCGCCAGCTTCGCCACGGCGGCATAGGCCCGCAGCGGGCCTGAGGGTTTCGTCGGGCGGTGGGTCATGAAAACATCGAAGCGTTGGGAATTATGATCGCCGCACGGGGCCTGGGTTCATCCGTCGCCGGGCTGGCGCAGCCCGCGCCGCTGTCCGCCCACTCCCGGTTCGCCCAGCGCATCCGCCGCCGCTACCCCCAGGAGCGCGCGCTCCTGCCCGCGGGCGCCCCCACCCCGGCCACCCTGGTCAGCGTCTTCCAGGCCCTGCGCGGCCGCGGCCTGGCCGCCGGCGCCGCGCTGCGCGTGCTGCGGCAGCTGGTGATGGAGCGGCTGCTCACCCTGGACTGCGACCAGGAGGCGTCGCTGGCGGTGGTCACGCGGGGCGTCACCGAGCTCGCCGAATTCGCGCTGGACATCGCCTGCACCGAGGCCGAACGCGAGCTCGATGCGCTGCACGGCGCCCCGCTGGACGAGAACGGCCGCCGGGCCCGGCTCTGGGTCGTCGGCATGGGCAAGCTGGGGGCACGCGAGCTCAACGTCTCCAGCGACATCGACCTCATCTACGTCTACGACGAGGACGGCGAGACCGCCGGCACCGACAACGGCCGCGGCCGCATCAGCAACCACGAGTACTTCGCCAAGGCGGTGCGCATCGTCAGCGCGCTCATCGGCGAGGTGACCGAGCACGGCTTCGTGTTCCGGGTCGACCTGATGCTGCGGCCCAACGGCAACTCCGGCCCGCCGGCGATTTCGCTGGGCGCCCTGGAGGACTACTTCCTGGTCCAGGGCCGGGAGTGGGAACGCTTCGCCTGGCTCAAGAGCCGGGTCGTCGCGCCGCGCGCCGCCATCGACGACGGCTCGGCCAAGGCGCTGGGCGGCGTGGTGCTGCCCTTCGTGTTCCGCCGCTACCTGGACTACGCCGTCTTCGACGCGCTGCGCGTGCTGCACAAGCAGATCCGCGAGCATGCCGCCCGCCGCAGCGCCGGCCGGCCCGAACGCGCCAACGACGTGAAGCTGTCGCGCGGCGGCATCCGAGAGATCGAATTCACCGTGCAGCTGCTGCAGGTGGTGCGCGGCGGCCAGTTCCCCGAGTTGCGCACCCGTGCCACGCTGTCGGCGCTGCAACGGCTGGAGGCGGCCGACCTGATGCCGCGGGCCACGGGCGAGGCCCTGGCGCGCGCCTACGAGTTCCTGCGCCGGGTCGAGCACCGCATCCAGTACCTGGACGACCAGCAGACCCACGTGCTGCCCATGGACGACGACGGCGAGGACGTCGACGCCCCAGGCAGCGGCCCCACGGGCGACCTCGCCTGGATCGCCCGCAGCCTGGGCTTCCCCGACCCCTGCGCCTTCCTGCACGCCCTGGACGAACACCGCGAGCTGGTGGCGCAGGAGTTCGACCGCCTGCTGGGCGGCAGCGCGGGCTGCAAGGGTTGCGCCGGACCGCGCGCCGTGCAGTCGCAGTCCCCCGACCTGGACAAGGTCGTGGCCGGCCTGCCGCCGCGCCTGCGCGAGCGGCTCCAGGGCTGGCGCCAGCACCCCCGCGTGCTGGCCCTGCGCGAAGACGCCCGGGTGCGGCTGGCCCGGCTGGTGGACCGCACCGCGCAGTGGCTGGAGGCCGGTCTGGTGAACGAGGAGGCGGCGCTGCGCATGGTCGACTGGATCGAGCCGCTGCTGCGCCGCGACAGCTACCTGGCGCTGCTGGTGGAACGCCCCGGCGTGCACGAGCGGCTGCTGCGCCTGCTGGGCGCGGCGCGCTGGCCCGCCCGCTACCTGCTGCAACACCCCGGGGTGATCGACGAGCTGGCGAGCCAGCAGCTGCTGGGCGAGCGCTTTGCCGCCGCCGATTTCGAAGCCGAGCTGGAGGACAGGCGGCGCTCCCTGCGGGTGACGGGCGAGGACGACGACGAGGCCCTGCTGAACCTGCTGCGGCGCGCCCACCACGCGGAGGTGTTCCGCACCCTGGCGCGCGACGTGGAGGGGCTGCTCACCGTGGAGCAGGTGGCGGACGACCTCTCCGCCCTGGCGGACGCCATGCTGCGCGTGACGGCGCGCTGGTGCTGGCAGCGGCTGAAGCAGCGCCACTGCGAACAGCCGCATTTCGCCATCATCGGCTACGGCAAGCTGGGCGGCAAGGAACTGGGCTACGGCAGCGACCTGGACATCGTCTTCGTCTACGAGGACGAGGACGAGCGCGCGCCGGAGGCCTACGCCGCCTTCGTGCGCAAGCTGATCAACTGGCTCTCGACCAAGACGTCCGAGGGCGACCTGTACGAGATCGACACCGCGCTGCGCCCGAACGGCAGCTCCGGCCTGCTGATCACCACCTTCGACGCCTACGCCAACTACCAGCGCGGCCGCGGCAGCAACACCGCCTGGACCTGGGAACACCAGGCCATGACGCGGGCGCGCTTCGTGCTCGGCGAGGAAAGCCTGCGCCAGCGCTTCGACACCGTGCGCGAGGCCGTGATCACCGCCCCGCGCGACCGCGAGTCGCTGCGGGCCGAGATCGTGGGCATGCGCGAGAAGGTCCGGGCGGCGCGGCCGGTGCCCGCCGGCCGCTTCGACGTGAAGCACAGCCCCGGCGGCATGGTGGACGCGGAGTTCGCGGTGCAGTTCCTGGTGCTGGCCTGCGCGGCCTCGCACCCTTCGCTGGTGGACAACGTGGGCAACATCGCCCTGCTGCAGCGGGCCGAGGCGGCCGGGCTGCTGCCGGCCGGCGTGGGCCAGGCCGCTGCGGCGGCCTACCGCGAACTGCGGCGGGTGCAGCACCGCGCCCGGCTGGACGAGGCCCCCACGCAGGTGGAGCCGCAGGCCGTCACGGCCGAGCGCGAGGCCGTGCTGGCCCTCTGGCGCGCCGTCTTCGGCTGATCAGGCCGGGGCGTCGCCGCGGATGCGGCGTACCAGGGCCGTGGTGGAGTAGCCGGGCACGAAGGGAATGGCCAGGGCCTGGCCACCCCAGCTGCGCACCAGGGCCGACTCCGGCAGCGTGTCCATGTCGTAGTCGCCGCCCTTGACCAGGATGTCGGGGCGCAGCTCGGCGATGAGCGCGGTGGGCGTGTCCTCGTCGAACCAGGTCACCAGACTCACGCTGTCCAGCGCGGCCAGCATGACGGCGCGGTCGGCCTCGTTGTTGAGCGGGCGCTCGGGCCCCTTGCCCAGGCGGCGCGCCGACGCATCCGAATTGAGCGCCACCACCAGGCTGGCGCCCAGGGCACGCGCCTGGCCCAGGTAGACCACGTGGCCGCGATGCAGCACGTCGAACACCCCGTTGGTGAAGACCACGGGGCCGGGGAGGCGGGCCACCGCTTCGCGCGCCGCGGCGCGTGCGACGATCTTGTCCAGGAAGCCCGGGGGCTGCACCGCGCGCCTCAGGCGGCGCTGGGCAGCGGCGCGCCGGCCGGTGCCAGCGAGGCCGTGATTTCCTTGCGGTAGCGGTTGAGCTCCTGCACGCTCTTGAAGCTGCGGTCCATCAGCAGGCTCATGTTGTGCAGGATGCGCTCGACCACCTTGCTTTCCCAGGCGGCGTCGAAGTTGATCTGCTTGTCCAGCCAGTGCTCCAGCCACTCCGGGTTGGGCAGGCGGGACTGGATGGTGTCGCGGGGGAACAGCGACTTGTTCACGTGCAGGTTGGTCGGGTGCAGGGCCTGCGCGGTGCGGCGGGCGCTGGCCATCAGGACGCCCACCTTGCTGAACGCGGCCTTGGCCTCGTTGCCGAAGCGCGAGATCGCGCGCTTCATGTAACGCAGGTAGGCGCCGCCGTGGCGCGCCTCGTCCTGCGACAGCGTGGTGTAGATCTTGCGGATCACCGGCTCGGTGTGCCACTCGGCGGCCCGGCGGTACCAGTGGTTCAGGCGCACCTCGCCGCAGAAGTGCAGCATCAGGGTTTCCAGCGCCGGCGCCGGCTCGAACTCGAAGCGCACGGCGTGCAGCTCTTCCTCGGTGGGCACCAGGTCGGGCCGGAAGCGGCGCAGGTACTCCATCAGCACCAGCGAATGCTTCTGCTCCTCGAAGAACCAGATGGACATGAAGGCGGAGAAATCGCTGTCGTCGCGGTTGTCGCGCAGGAACATCTCGGTCGCGGGCAGGGCTGCCCACTCCGTGATGGCGTTCATCTTGATGGTGTAGGCCTGCTCATCCGAGAGCCGCGACGCGTCGAACTCGTTCCAGGGGATGTCCTTGTCCATGTCCCAGCGGACGGACTCGAGTTGCTTGAACAATTCCGGATAGAGCATGAGGGGCGTACTTTCGTCGAACAGCGAATTTTAAGGGTGAGGGTGAAAATCTCTTGACCAAATGCCGGCATGGCCCTGTTTCGTGCCGGCCCACCAGGAGTTTTCGCAACATGAAAACAAGAGTGTACGCCGCATGGATGACCTGCCTGGCCGGGCTGCTGGCCGTCTGCGCCCTGGCGCCGGCCCGCGCCGCGGCCCCGGCCGCCGCAGCACCTTCGGCCACAGGAAGCTGCCCCGCCACCCTTCAATACGTGTTCCCGCGGCTTCAGGATGAAAAACCCCAGTCGCTGTGCCAGTACAGCGGCAAGGTGCTGCTGGTGGTGAACACGGCCAGCTACTGCGGCTTCACGCCGCAATACAAAGGCCTGGAGGCGCTGTACGCCAAGTACAAGGACCGGGGGCTGGTCGTGCTGGGCTTCCCGTCCAACGATTTCGCCCAGGAGACGGGCGACAACAAGCAGATCGCGGACTTCTGTGAGAACACCTACGGGGTGAAGTTCCCCATGTTCAGCAAGACCAGCGTGCGCGGCAAGGACGCCAACCCCCTGTACAAGGAGCTGGCCCACATCACCGGCCGGGCACCGTTGTGGAATTTCCACAAGTACATGGTCGCCCGCAACGGCGCCGTGGTGGCGAACTACAGCAGCCTCACGACGCCGGACGACCGCGACCTGGTTCGCGAACTGGAAAAGCAGCTCGCCGCGCCGGCGCCCTGAGGGCGGTTCACAAAAATTTACCTGCCTGGACGGCGTCCTGCTGGAACCCTGCGCGCGCTGGCCCACTCTATCGGGCACAAGCGAGGGGGACACGATCCAGGTTACTGCTGCGAAGCCTTCCGGGCCACGGCCCGGAGTGCAATCCCGAGGCGACTCTTCTCCTCCTCCCTCCCTCCCTCCTTCGTTTCGGGGCGCTTCGCGGCATTTTTATTCAAGGGCTTCACCGCGGGTTAACACGGCAGACGCCCACCACGAAAAAGCCCGGCATGGCCGGGCTTTTTCGTGGGCGGCGTCGCGCGCAGGCCGCGTCAGCGGGGTGCGCTGTCCTGGAAGCTGGCGCGCTGCACCAGCTTGTCGTGCAGCTTGGCGAGGTTGGGATAGGGCGTGCGCCAGTCGAGGTCCGGGAAGCGGAAGTCGAGGTAGCCGGTGGCGCAGCCGGCGGCGATGTCGGCCAGCGTGAGGTGGATGCCCGCGCAGTACGGCTTGTCACCCAGGCCCTGGCTCATGGCCTTCAGGCTGGCCTGGATCTTGGCCATCTGGCGGTCGATCCAGGCCTGGCTGCGCTCGCCCTGGCTGCGACCGGCCCAGGTCTTCTCGAGGCGGGCCAGGATGGCGGCGTCCAGCAGGCCATCGGCCAGTGCTTCCCAGGTCTTGACCTCGGCGCGTTCGCGGCCCACGGCCGGAATCAGCTTGCCGACCGGCGAGAGCGTGTCCAGGTACTCGACGATCACGCGCGAGTCGAACAGCGCCTCGCCGCCTTCCATCACCAGGCAGGGCACCTTGCCCAGCGGATTGGACTGGCCGATGCTGGTGTCCGCCGACCACACGTCCTCTTCCACGAAGTCGTAGTCCAGCTTCTTCTCGGCCATCACGATGCGAACCTTGCGCACGTAAGGGCTGGAGTGGGATCCGATCAACTTCATGGTGGGGGCGTCCTGGCGTTCGAGTTCTCGTGGGTGTGCGGGCCATTTTACAGACGGCTCGTCGGCATCGCTCGTGGGCTGCCGCCTACAATCCTGGCGATGATGCCTTCGACCGTATCCGCGCTGTCTCCCCTGGACGGGCGCTACGCCGGGCGCCTGGCGGCGCTGCGGCCCCTGATGAGCGAGCAGGGCTACATGCACAAGCGCGTGCAGGTGGAAGTGTGCTGGTTCATCGCCCTGTCCGATGCGGGCTTCGCTGAATTCAAGCCGCTGACGCCCGGCGCCCGCACCTACCTCCTGGGCCTGGTCAAGAACTTCTCGAGCGCCGACGCCGACGCGATCAAGGAGATCGAGAAGACCACCAACCACGACGTCAAGGCCGTGGAGTACTGGATCAAGTCCAAGTTCGAGGCCCGGCCCGAGCTGCGCGCGGCCAGCGAGTTCGTGCACTTCGCCTGCACCAGCGAGGACATCAACAACACCAGCCACGCGCTGCAGCTTAAGGCCGCCCGCGAGCAGGTGATCCTGCCGGCACTGGACGGCCTGGTGGAGAAGCTGCGCAGCATGGCGCACGCCCTGGCCGAGGTGCCCATGCTCAGCCGCACCCACGGCCAGACCGCCAGCCCCACCACCGTGGGCAAGGAGATCGCCAACGTGGTGGTGCGCCTGGCCGCCGCCCGCGAGCGCATCGCCGCGGTGAAGCTGCTGGGGAAGATGAACGGCGCGGTGGGCAACTACAACGCGCACATGGCCGCCTGGCCTGAATTCGACTGGGAAGCCTTCGCCCGCAAGGTGGTGGAGACGCCCGAGCCGCTGGGCCTGGGCCTGACCTTCCAGCCCTATTCGATCCAGATCGAGCCGCACGACTACATGGCGGAATTCTTCGACGCCGTGGCCCGCGCCAACACCATCCTGGTCGACTGGTCGCGCGACGTCTGGGGCTACATCAGCCTGGGCTACTTCAAGCAGAAGCTGCGCGAGGGCGAGATCGGCTCGTCCACCATGCCGCACAAGGTCAACCCGATCGACTTCGAGAACGCCGAAGGCAACCTGGGCCTGGCCAACGCGCTGCTGCGCCACCTCTCGGAGAAGCTGCCGATCTCCCGCTGGCAGCGCGACCTGACCGATTCCACGGTGCTGCGCAACATGGGCGTGGCCCTGGGCTACGCCGTGCTGGCGTACCACTCGATGGGCATCGGCCTGGGCAAGCTGGAACTCAACCGCGAGGCCCTGGACGCCGACCTGGACGCCGCCTGGGAAGTGCTGGCCGAACCGATACAGACCGTGATGCGCCGCTACGGCGTGCAGGGCGCCTACGAGAAGCTCAAGGCCGTGACGCGCGGCAAGACCGTTGCCGCCGAGGACCTGCACGGGCTGATCCGCTCGCTGGACATCCCCGAGGCCGAGAAGGAGCGCCTGCTCGCCATGACGCCTTCCAGCTACATCGGCAAGGCGGCCGAACTCGCGCGACGGGTGTAGGTCCGGTTTGGCGATCAAGTCCACCATCTTCAAGGCCGAAGTCCAGGTTGCGGACATCGACCACGGCTACTACGCCGACCACACGCTGACCCTGGCGCGCCACCCGAGCGAGACCGACGACCGCATGATGGTCCGGCTGGCGGCGCTGGCGCTCAACGCCCACCGCCTGCAGGACGACTGCGGCGGCGACGGCACCCTGGGTTTCGGGGCGGGCCTGTCCAACCCGGACGACCCGGACGTGGTGCTGCGCGACTTCACCGGCGCCACCCGCCTGTGGGTGGAGGTGGGCCAGCCCGAGGAAAAGCCGCTGGTGCGGGCCTGCTCGCGTGCCGATTCGGTCTGCGTCTACGCCTTCTCCAGCGCGGCCGACATCTGGTGGCGCGGCATCGAGAACAAGGTGGCGCGCCTGGCCAACCTCTCGGTCTGGCGCATCCCCACGCAAGCCGCGCCGGAACTGGCGCAGCTGGCCGAACGCAGCATGCGGCTGCAGGCCACCATCCAGGAAGGTGCGCTCATGATCGGCAACAGCGAACGCACCGTCTCCTTCGAGCCCGTGCGCTGGAAACAGGCCACCCGCTAGGCCGGACCCGGCATCCAGCGGCCGCAAGCCCAGCACGCTTCGAAGCCGCCCTCCACGATCTCGCCGCAGGCGCAGGCCCAGCGGCGCTGCGGCACCCGGCGCAGGGCGGCCAGCAGCGCGCGCGCCGCCGGCTCCTGCGCTTCGTCGCGCAGCCACACCTCGGGCAGGCACTGGTCGGGCGGCAGTTCACCGGCTGCCGCGCCCAGGTAATAGCGCTGCATCACGGCGTCGATGCCGCCCTGGCGCAGGGCGTCCACCCAGAGCGCCGCGATCGCGATGTTGGGGGCCTGGGTCAGCTTGCGCATGCCGGCTCAGGCCCGCGCGGCCCGTTCGGCATAGCGGTTGAAACGCCAGGCACTGCCGTCCAGCGTGATGCGGCGCCAGGTGCTGCGCTTCTCGGCCGGGCTCATCTCGGTCCAGCGCTGCACCTCGTCGAAGCTGCGGCCGCAGCCCTTGCAGCGCTCGTCGCCCTGGCTGGTGGAGCAGATCGCGATGCAGGGGGTGTCGGGCGTGGTGTCGTACCAGGCCATCCAGGCCGCCTGCGCGGCGGGCGCCAGGGCCTGCTCGTCGACCTCGTCGCGGTGCTGCACGACCATCAGCGCATAGACCTCGGCCAGCGCGCGCAGCTCCGCCGCCAGGGTCACGCCATCGGGCGAAGGCTTGCGCTCGCGCCAATGGTTGATGGCGGCCTCGATGTCGGTGATGTGGATGGCGGCCATGGGCGGGCAATGCGGGAAGGGGCGCATCATACGTCCAGCCGCGCGGCGGCGCATGGCCTAGAATCGAAAGATCCTGAAGGGGAGTAGCCCCGCCCGCGCGGCCCACGCGCGGGCTCGGCAAGCCGTCATCACGTGGCCCACGGGCCACCGGTTTGCCGGGCGACGCAACATGCGTTCGCCGGGCAAGACCTTCGATACGAACCGGGCGGTTCGCATCGAAGTCGCGTCCCCGCGCTGCGCTGCCGCCACCCGGCCCTCGACTGACACGGAGCCTCGCGCACATGGAGTTCTTTTCCCCTGCCTGGTGGTCGGCCCTGCTGGCCATCATCCTCATCGACCTGGTCCTGGCCGGCGACAACGCGATCCTGATCGCGCTGGCCGCGCGGGCCCTGCCGCCCGCGCTGCAGAAGCGCGCCATCGCCTGGGGCACGGTCGGCGCCATCGCCATCCGCTCCCTGATGACGCTGGGCGCGGTCTGGCTGCTCAAGGTCCCCGGCCTGCTGGCGGTCGGCGGCGCCGCGCTGCTGTGGATCGCCTGGGGGCTGGTGGCCGGGGACGGGGGCGACGAGACGCACGCGCCGCCGCCGGCCACGCTGGCCGGCGCCATGAAGACCATCATCGTGGCCGACGCGCTCATGGGCATCGACAACGTGCTGGGCGTGGCCGGGGCTGCGCACGGCTCCTTCAGCCTGGTGCTGATCGGCCTGCTGGTGAGCGTGCCCATCGTCGTCTTCGGCAGCACGACGGTGCTGCGCCTGATGGACCGCTGGCCCTGGCTGGGCAAGGCGGGCGCCGCGGTGCTGGCCTTCACGGCCCTCAAGATGATCTGGGACGACCCGCTGCTGCAGGGCTGGCTGGGACGCGCCTGAAGGCCCGCCGGCGCGGGCCCGGTGCTATGCTGGCGCGATGCTGAAGCTCATCTCCAAGTGGCTGCTCAGCGCGGCGGCGCTGCTCTTCGTGGCCTACCTGTACCCGGGCGTGGAGGTGCGTTCCTTCGGCTCGGCGCTGATTGCCGCCTTCGTCATCGGCCTGCTCAACAGCGTGCTGCGGCCGGTGCTGGTGGTGCTCACGCTGCCCGTGACGCTGCTCACGCTGGGCCTGTTCCTGTTCGTGATCAACGCCCTGATGTTCTGGGCGGCGGGCAGCATGCTGGCGGGCTTCCACGTGGCGGGGTTCCTGGCCGCGCTGGTGGGCTCGCTGATCTATTCGTTCCTGGGCATCGTCATCGAGTCAGCGCTCGAGCGCCTGTTCTCGAAGCAGTGACTGCATCTCGCGCGCGCGGGCGTCGATGATGGACGCCTCGAAGTAGTCGCGGGAGCCCGTGGCGCTGCGCCGCACCAGGTCCTGCGCGCCACGCAGCCGGTCCAGGGCGGCCTGGTAGTCCAGCTCGGCGGCATGCGACTCGGCGTCGGCGCGTATGGCTCGCAGCGTCTGGCCCTGGGCGGTCCAGGCCCGGGACAGCAGCGTCCAGGCCTGGCCATCGCGCGGGTGGGTGCTGACCCAGGTCTGCAGCCGCTCCGAGGCCGCGGACGCCTGGCCCGCCTGGAGCGCCGCCTCCGAGGACAGCACCAGTTCGGGCCGGCGCAGCGGCTGGGCCTTGGCCAGCGCCAGGGCCGGGCCGGGCTGGCCCGCCTGCTGCGCGATCTCGGCCGCCAGCAGGCCGGCCTGCCGGGCCGCTTCGGGGGTGTCGGCCACCAGCGTCGCCAGGGCCTGGGCGTGGCGCATCGCGGCCGGGAAGTCACGCAGCCGGGCCTCGGCCAGGGCCGCCGCATACAGCGCGCCCGCCTGGCGCGCGCGGTCGCCGCCTTCGCTCAGGGCGTTCGGCGTGGTGAAGGAGCGCAGCACGTCCACCCCGGGGTTGGACAGCACACGGGCGCGGCCGGCCATCATGGCGTGCACCACGTCGGGGGGTGCGGGCGGCAGGGTCGGCGCCAGCTGCTGGCGCTGCCGCACCTCGGCGATCCGCTCGGTGGTCAGCGGGTGGCTGCGCAGGTAGGGGAAGGCGCCGTTGTCGGTCAGGCGCGAGGCCTGCTGCAGCTTCTCGAACATGCTGGCGAAGCCGCGCGGATCGAAGCCCGCCTGCGTCATCACGCCCAGGCCGATGCGGTCGGCCTCGCGCTCCATGTCACGCGTGAAGTTGATCTGGCTCTGCGCCGCCACCGCCTGGCCGCCGGCGATGAGCGCGTTGCCAGCGTCGGCATTGCGGCCCAGCGTGAGCGCCCCCAGCAGCATGGCCGCCATCATGATGGGGAGCTGGCGGCTCTGCTGCGACATCATGCGCGAGATGTGGCGCTGGGTGATGTGGCTCAGTTCGTGGCCCAGCACGGCCGCGACCTCGTCGCGCGAGCTGGTGGCGCTGATGAGGCCCAGGTTCAGGCCCATCCAGCCGCCCGGCAGGGCGAAGGCGTTGATCTCGCGGTCCTTGCCGAGCAGCACCTGCCAGGCGAAGCGGTCGTCCATGTCGGGGCCCAGCTCGCCGCGCTCGCGGGCAGCAGTGAGCAGGCGCTGCCAGATGCCGGCCACGTACTCGTCCAGCACCGGGTCGTCGATGAAGTCGGGATCGCGGTAGAGCTCGCGCGCGACGCGCTCGCCCAGCTTGCGTTCGGCGGCCACGGTGAGGTCGCCGCCGTCGCCCAGCGCGGGCAGCTGCGCATGGGCCGGCGGCGCGGCCACGGCCAGCGCGAGCAGCAAGGCGCCCAGCCTGCGGAACAGGGGTGTCAGCACGGCCCGTATGATGCCTGAGCAAAGTCAATCGCCTGTAAATTCTGGTGCCCGGCCATGTCCCAACCGACCTCCCCCCTCACCCACTTCGATGCCGCCGGCCAGGCCCACATGGTCGACGTCGGCGGCAAGCCCGCCACGCGCCGCGTGGCCGTGGCCGCCGGCCGCATCCACATGTTGCCCGCCACGCTGGCGCTGGTGCAGTCGGGCCAGGCGAAGAAGGGTGACGTGCTGGGGGTGGCGCGCATCGCCGGCATCCAGGGCGCCAAGCGCACCAGCGAGCTGATCCCGCTGTGCCACCCGCTGGCCATCACCCGCGTCGCGGTGGACCTGACGGTCGAGCCCGACAGCCACTCGGTGCGCTGCGAGGCGACGGTGGAAACCGTGGGCCCGACCGGCGTCGAGATGGAAGCCCTCACCGCGGTGAACGTGGCGCTGCTCACGGTGTACGACATGTGCAAGGCCGTGGACCGCGGCATGACCATCACCGACGTCAAGGTGCTGGAGAAGCACGGCGGGAAGTCGGGGTCGTGGGTGGCGGCCGCGTGATGCTGCCGTGGCGCGCAGGGCGGGGCCTGGTGCTGGCCCTTGCCGCGCTGGCGGAAGGGCCCTTCGCCCTCGCCCAGGCCGCGCCGCCCCAGGTGGTCGATGTCCCCAGCCGCCCCGGCGTGAGCGTGCGCGTGCTGGCGCAGCAGCCGGCGCAGCCGCGCGCCGTGGTCCTGCTGCTGCCCGGTGGTGACGGCGCGCCGCGCATCGCGGACGACGGCAGCGTGGGGCGCATGGCCAACAACTTCGTCATCCGCACGCGCGCGCTGTACCTGGCGCAGGGGATTGCGACCGTGGTGGTGGACGCGCCCTCGGACCACGGCCGCCCGCCCTACCTGGCCGGCTGGCGCCACAGCCCCGAGCACGTGGCCGACCTGGCGGCGGTGCTGCGCTGGGCGGGGCAATGGGCACATGCGCCGGCTTGGCTGGTGGGCACGAGCCGGGGCACCGAGTCGGCCGCCGAGGCGGCGCTGCGCCTGCAGGGCATGCCCGGACTCGCCGGCCTGGTGCTCACCTCGACCATCCTGGACGACCCACGCACCACGGCCGTCCCCGAGCTGCCGCTGGACACCTTGCGCCTGCCGGTGCTGGCGGTGCACCACGCCCGCGACACCTGCCGCGTGAGCGCCTATGCCGACCTGCCACGGCTCATCGTCCGCCTGCCCACCGGCGTGCCCGGCCAAGTGCGGGTCGTGCAGGGCGGCACCTCCACCGGCGACGCGTGCCGCGCCATGGCCTGGCACGGCTTCAACGGCGCGGAGCCGGAGGTGGTGCGCGAGATCGCCGCCTGGATCCTCGCGCACTGAGGACCGCGATTCAGTCGCCGGCCGACGCGCCGCGCAGCGGCTTGTGGTTCTCCTCCCGCCAGTCCTCGTAGTCCTTGGGAAACGCCGCCTTCAGGCGTTGCAGCAGCTGCAGCGCTTCCTCGTTGCGGCCCAGCATGACGTCGGCCTCGATCGCCTTCAGCGCCACCCGCGGCTCGGGCGAGTAATGCAGCGCATCCAGCGCCATCGTTCGCTGCGTGGCGGCGTTGGCGCGGGTGAGCTCGGTGGTGGTGAGGTCGGCGAAGCGCGCCTGCGGCCCGAACAGCCAGGACACCCGGGCCGCGGCCATCGGGTCTTCGCGCCACTGCGGCTGGCGCTCCTCGGGCGCGAGGTAGACCTGGCTCACGCGCTGGTAGTCCCAGGCGGCGAACCCGGCCGCGGCCAGGGCCGCCAGGCCCAGGGCCACGCGCACCGCGGCAGCGGGCGACAGCGGGCGTTCGGTGCCACCGGCCTGGCCGCCCGGCCGCGCGCACAAGAGCCCGAGGGCCGCGCCCGCCGCGATCTGGAAGGGCGCATACCAGAGCGGGTATTCCACCAGGCTGTGCAAGCCGATGGCGAGCAGCACGCCCCAGGCCATCTGCCGCGCCGTGTCGGCCTCGGCCAGCGGGCGGCCGCGCCACAGGCCCCAGGCGATGGCGGCACAGACGGCCAGGGCCAGCGGCAGGCCCAGCTCCACCGCCAGGTGCAGCGGCAGGTCGTGGGCGTTGTCCAGGATGTCGCAGAACCGCGGGCCCGGGTACAGCGTCATGAAATGCGCGTAGTCCAGCTCGCCCCAGCCCCAGCCCAGCCAGGGGCGCTGGGCGATCAGGTGGACCACGTTGGAATACAGCACGCGACGGCTCGAACAGCTGTTCACCGAGGCCACGCGTTCCCACAAGGCGGTGCCGCTGCCGCCAACGGCGGCCAGCAGCAGCGGCAGCGCGATCGCCGCCGCGGCATAGGCCAGCACCATCACGCTCCACTGCAGGCCGCGCTCACGGCGCGGGCCGGGCCAGGCGACCGCCAGCGCGCCGATGGCCAGCAGCTGCAGCAGCCCGGTTCGCGAGGTGGTCGCCGCGCTGCCGGCCGCCAGCACCGCGCCGGCCAGCCAGGGCAGCAGGCGGTGGCGTGAACGCGGCGCGAACCAGAGCAGGGTGGCCATGCCGATGCTGGTGAGCGTGGCGAACTGGTTGCGCTGGCGCAGGTTGGCGTAGGCCTCGCCCAGGGCGGCGTTGCTCACCCAGCCGATGCGCCCCTGCGTGAAGCCGAAGTACTGGCCTAGCGCGATCAGGGTGCTGAGCAGCGAGGCGGCCAGCCAGGCCCCGGCCAGCACGCGCAGGAAGCGCGCGTCCTGCGCGCCGGCTGCCGCCACGCACGCGCTGGCGGCGATGATCGCGCAGCCCGCGGCCAGGCCCAGGGTCTCGGGCGCCAGGCCGCTGCGCAGGAAGGCCCAGGCCGGCACGCCCGCCAGCACCAGGGCCAGCAGGGGCGCGACGCGACCGGCCGGCGACAGGGCCAGCGCAAGCGCGGTGCAGGCCGCGCCCAGCAACCAGGGCTGCACCCAGGAGGACGGCCCCCCCGCATAAGGCGTGAGCCAGGGCAGCAGCAGGCACAAGCCCAGGGCCGCCCAGCGCGGCGAAGCCAGCACCGTGGTGTTCACGGCTGCGCCCATCCGCGCACGAAGGGCAGCGGGTCGGCGGCCGGGCCGTCGCACAACCGGGACTCCAGCGCCCGCGGGTCCTGCTTCCAGGCGTCCCAGCCCTGCGCGACGCAATCGCGGAACTCGCGCTGGAAGCGCGCCTCGCTGAAGCCTTCGGCGAATTCACGGCAGGCGTGCGGGTCGAACACGGGGCCCGCGTCCTCGAAGGCCTGCACCGCGGCCGCCAGCGAGGCGGCGGTCTGCTCGGGGAAGTGCAGGCCCGTGGGCGCTTCGGCTGCGCCGCCCAGCGGCCGCAGGGTCTCCAGCGAGCCGCCGGCGCCATAGGCGATGACGGGCGTGCCGCAGGCCTGCGCCTCCACCGGGGAGATGCCGAAGTCCTCGTGCGCGGCGAACAGGAAGGCGCGCGCCGATTGCAGGGCCGCCTCCACCGCCTCGTCCGGCAGGCGGCCGCGCAGCTCCACGTTGGGCGGGCAGCGGCGGCGCAGGGCCGGCATCTCGGGGCCGTCGCCGATCACGACCAGCTTGCGCGAGGGCATCTGGCGGAAGGCCTCCAGCATCAGGTCGATGCGCTTGTAGTTCACCAGGCGCGACACCGTCACGTAATGGTCTTCCTTGTGCGTTTCCATGCGCAGCCGCTCCACGCGCACGGCGGGGTAGATCAGGCGCGACGGCCGGCGGTAGGTGCGCCAGATGCGCTGCTGCACGTGGCGCGAGATGGCGACGAACAGGTCCACGTTGTTGGCGGTCTGCCGGTCCCAGGCCCGCAGGCGCTTGAACAGCAGGCGGGCCAGCCAACCCTTGGCGCCGCGGTCCAGGCCGTAGTCGCGCAGGTACTCGCGGTGCAGGTCCCAGGCGTAGCGCATGGGCGAGTAGACATAGCTCACGTGGAACTGGTCGGCCCGCGTGAGCACGCCCTTGGCGAAGGCGTGGGAGCTGGACACCACGATGTCGGCATCGCCCACGTCATGGCTTTCCACCGCGAGCGCGGTGACCGGCAGGTAGTTCCAGAAGCGGCGGGCGACGGCCGGGGCGTTCTGCAGGAAGGTCGTGCGGATCGGGCCGGCCGCGGCCAGGCGCTGGCGGTCGGCGGCCGAGAGGTGGTCGATGGTCGCGAAGGCCTGAGCGCCGGGGAAGCAGGCGAGGATCAGGCGGAACGCGTCCTCGGAACCGCCCCATTCGGTCAGCCACTCGTGCACGCAGGCCACGCGCGCATCACGGCGGGCGGTGGCGGGCAGGGCGGCTTCGGGCATGGGCGCTATTGTGGCCGAGGCGGGGGCCCCTTCCGTTGCGCCCGCCCCGCGCGGCGGACGATGGGCGTCGTGGGCGGAGTGCCGCTTATCATGGCCCGCCATGAAGGTGCTCCTGTGGAAGATCGGCGCGCTGGGCGACGTGCTCATGACGACGCCGCTGGTGCGCCAGCTCCGTCGCGGCTGGCCCCAGGCGCGCATCGAGTACCTGGTGGGTCAGGCCTCGCGCGCGGCCATCGAGGGCAACCCGCAGCTGGACGCGGTCCGCAGCTTCGACGACGCGACGCTGTTCCGCACCCGGCCGGCCGGGCTGCCGGCCATCGTGCGGGCACTGCGCGGCTACGACGCCGTGTTCGTCCTGGACAAGCACTGGATCTTCGCCCTGCTCGCGGGCGCGGCGGGCGCGCCCTTGCGCATCGGGTTCCGCCGCCGCGCCGTCGATGCGATGGGCCTGACCCGGCACGTGCCCTACGGCGCACTGCGCCACGAGGTGCACGCCTACCTGGACCTGGCCGAGGCGGCGGGCCTGCCGGTCGACCGCGACGACCTGGCGCTCGAATTCGGCGGCGCCGTGGCGGCGGACCTGGCACCGGGCACCACGGTGCTGGTGAACAGCGGCGGGGCCAACCCCCACGAGGACTCCTCGGTGCGGCGCATGCCCGACCCACTGTTCGCGGGTCTGGTGCAGGCCTGCGCCGCGCAGGGGCCCGTCGCCTTCCTGGGTTCCGCGGCCGAGGCGGCGTACTACGAGCGCTTCGCCGGACCGGCCACGACCAACCTGTGCGGCCGCACCTCGATCCGCGAGGCGGCGGGTGCGTTGCGGTCGGCGGCGCGCGTCATCACCACCGACACCGGGCTCATGCACCTGGCCGCCGCCGTGAACCCCCGGGTGCTGGCGGTGTTCGGCCCCACGCACCCGGCCCGCAAGTGCCCGCCGGGCGCGCAGTGGGTCTGGCGCGATGCGCTGCGCTACGATGCCGCCTACGAAGTCTCCGGCCGCGTGCCGCGAGCCCGCTTCTTCGAAACCATGCAGGTCGAACACATCCTCCATGCAGCCGGCCTGATCGCGCCCACCCATGGCTGACGCGACGCCGTCCGGCGCCGCTGCCGACTCCTCCGTCCTCTCGAAGTACAGGCGGGTCTGGGCCCAGCTGCCGCCGCGCCTGCGCGCCAGCGCCGCCGTGCTGATGCTGGGCAACGTGGCGGGCGCCGCCCTGGAAGTCGCGGGGCTGGCCCTGCTCACGGCGCTGATGTCGGCGATCACGCCCGGCGCCAGCGGCACGGCCAGCCCCTGGATGCAGGCCCTGCTGCGGGCGCTGGACCCCGGCGACCCCGTGCAGCAGGCACTGCGGCTGGTGGCCGCCTGCGCGGCCGTGTTTGCGCTCAAGAACATCTTCATGGCCGCCCTGGCCTGGCTGGAAGCCAGCTTCGCTTTCCACTTGCAGGCCTTCCTGTCCGACCGCGTGCTGCACAACCTGCTCGTTCAGGACTACGAGCAGGCGGCGCGGCGCTCACCCGCCGTGCAGCTGAACCTGATGACCAGCGAGATGCAGACGCTGGTCTTCGCCGTCGCCCTGCCCACGCTGACCTTCGTCTCCGAACTGCTGCTGATGCTGGCCGTGGTCGGGTTCCTGTTCTGGGCCGAGCCCACGCTGACGGCGGCCGTGGTGGGCATTGTCGGCATCGCCGTGGCGGTGCTGATGCGGGCCAGCCGGCGCGCCGTGGGCACGCTGGGGCGCCAGCGCCAGCGCATCGAGGACGAGCGCACCCGCCGGCTGCGCGAAGTGGTCGACCACCTGCGCGAGGTGCACGTCTACCGCGCAGCCCAGGAGGCCCGGCGCCGCCTGCGCACCAACGGCGACGAGCTCGCACGCATCCTGCGCGCGTTCCAGATGCTGTCCACCGGGCCGCGCTTCGTGCTCGAACTCGTGCTGGTCGGGGTGCTGCTGGGCGCGGTGCTGATCGGCCTGCAAGGTGCCACCCGGCATGCGCTCATCGTCAGCGTGGGCGTGTTCGCCGCCTCTGGCTTCCGCCTGCTGATCGGCGCGAACCGCCTGATCATGAGCGCCCAGGGCATCCGCTTCGGCCAGTTCGCGTTCGCCCGCATCCTGGGTGACCTGGAGGCCGTGGGCCGGGACGGGCCCGCCACGGCGGCCCTGCCCCTGCCCGCCACCCTGCAGCCCGCCCCGCGGGCCCTGGCGCTGGCCGGGGCCAGCTACGGCTATCCCGGCGGGCCGCCGCTGCTGCAAGGCCTGGACCTGGCGCTTGCGCCCGGCGAGATGGTGGGCATACGCGGGGGCTCCGGCATGGGCAAGACCACCCTGCTGGAACTGTTCGCGGGTCTGCGCCAGGCCTCGGCCGGCCACCTGCTGCTGGACGGGCGACCGGTCGCCGACCCGGCCCGCGACATCTTC
This sequence comes from Ramlibacter aquaticus, assembly GCF_015159745.1. Classification (GTDB taxonomy): domain Bacteria; phylum Pseudomonadota; class Gammaproteobacteria; order Burkholderiales; family Burkholderiaceae_C; genus Ramlibacter; species Ramlibacter aquaticus. The sequence goes on from NZ_JADDOJ010000005.1 coordinate 50,398, forward strand.
CCGGCGGTGGGCTACCTCGGGCAGAGCCCGGCCGTCTTCAGCGATTCGGTGCGGCGCAATGTGGCCTACGGCTGCGCCGACGAGGCGATCGACGATGCGCGCGTCTGGTCCGCGCTGGCACGCGCCCACCTGGAGGCGCACGTGCGCACGCTCCCCGGCGGCCTGGACGCCGAGATCGGCCGCGACGGCGTGCAGTTCTCCGGCGGCCAGGCGCAGCGCCTGGCACTGGCCCGGGCGCTGTACGCCGGGCGCCGCTTCCTGCTGCTGGACGAACCGACCTCGGCGCTGGACGGCCCGACCGAGGCCGACGTGATCGCGACGCTGGTCGAACTCTCGCGCGAGTGCGGCCTGCTGCTGGTCTCGCACCGCCCCGCGCCGCTGCAGGCCTGCACGCGGGTGTACGAACTGCAGCAGGGCCGGCTGCAGCCGGTGGGCCTGGCGGACCTCAGGCCATGAGACGCCGCACCAGCAGCTCGAACTGGGGCTGGTAGCAGAAGTCGTAGCCCTGCGGCCCCTCGGGGATGACGTTGGGACAGAGGTGGCAGACCTCGAGCAGGCGCCGCACCTTCAGCGCCTCGGCCACGGAGAAGGGGAAGCTCTGGTTGCCGATGAACAGGCGGGCACCCGCGATCACCCGGGCCAGCTCCAGGAAGTCGCGCACCGGCTGGTACTCCAGCCTGGGAATGCGCTGGCGCATCTCGGCGAATTCGGCCTCGACGCCCACGAACACCACCCGGGGGTAAGCCGACAGGAAAGCGTGGTCGATGGACGGCGCGTGATAGCGCTGGCTGCGCGCCAGCACGATCGCGTCCGAGAACTCCGCAGCCGGGTCGGCGAACAGCCAGGGCTGGCCCAGGTCGGCATTGACCGCGAAGGTCAGGAAGTACCAGCGCGCGATGTGGCCGCTTTGCTGCGGGAAGGGGTAGTCGCGCATGCGGTCCATGTCCCAGTCCACCGCCTGCCCCGGTTGCCAGACTTCGCATGCGGCGACACCCGGCTGCGCGGCCAGCAGCGGGCGCAGCCTGTCGAACATGGCCTGGTTGAAGGTGACATTGCCCAGCGGATGGGCCCGCTTGCCGTAGTAGGCCGGCGTGTCCAGCTTCAGGTGCAAGGACAGGGGCAGTCCGGCGGCGAGCGAACGCATGGCAGGCAGCGCGTAGACGATGTCGCCGGCATTGCCGCTGTGCTTGAAGCGCGCCTGGCCCGTGCACTGCACCTCCAGCACCGGCGGCACCACGCGCTTCAGATTGGCCGTGTACAGCCGCGACTTCAGGTCCTCGAACATCGAGAAGGCGTAGCTCACGCTGCGCTGCGGCAGGGATCCGGGCTTCAGCAGGGGCATGCTTGTCTCCTCGGGCGCCGTTGCGCCAGCGGGCTCACAGGCCGCGCTCCCAGGGCAGGCCGGTGCGGCCGGTGACGTGGTCGCAGTCCATGTGGAAACCGGGCTTCATCACCTCGTCGACAGTGCCCACGCGCACGCCGTTGAGCGCGCGGAAGTACTTGAACCACACGATGCCGTCGTCCTGCACGTAGAGCTTGAAGTCCGAACTCGGGTAGCCGCGCACCACGCCCAGGGGAATGCGCAGCCCGATCGCATCGCCGGGCGGGAAGAGGCGCGGGCAGGCCTGCTCCAGGCGCTCGAAGGCCGCCAGGGCGCGCGCCGGGATCGCGGCCGCCTTGCGCGCCTGCGGGTTGGCGCCGTGTTGCAGCGGGCACAGCCAGAAGCCGTTCAGCCGGGCTGCCGTGCCGGGGCTGCCCTGGCCCAGCTTGCGTTCGGCCATGGCGACCAGGCCGCGCGAGGGCATGAACCTGCACGCCCCGGCATCGGCCAGGGAAAGCGCCTGGCGCGCCAGCAGGTCGTCGATGGCCTGGGCCAGCGCGGGGTCCATGGTGCCGCTGTCCTGGCCGCCCGGCAAGGTCGGGAACAGCGCGAACATCGTGGTCGAGGCGTCGAGCAGCGCCTTGGCACGCCGCCCGTCGGCGCTGGGATCGTCCGCCCCCTTCAGGCCCGCGATGTTGATCCAGCGCGAGTCGGGGTGGAAGCGCGGCGCGATCAGGGAGTAGGAGATGCTGGACAAGGTCACGAAGGTGGCCGGCCTGGCACGTACATCGGCCGGGATGTCCACCGCGAAGGGCTCGCCCTCGCCCCAGCTCAGGTGGTTCCAGCTGCGCCAGGGCACGGCCTGCGTCAGCAGCATGGCCTGCCAGCCCACCATGGCCAGCACCACCGTCATTCGAAGGGCGCGCGTGCCCGGCAGCAGGTGGGCCAGTCCCACGCACAGCGGGCCGGCCATCAGCAGGAAGGCCATGAAGTAGCGGCCGTTCCCGCTGGTCACCAGCCAGGGCACGAAGGCGGCAGCGGTCAGCGCGAGCAGCCAGGCCGGCGCCGGGTTGCGGCGCACTGCGGCCCGGCCGGCCACCACCACCACGAAGGCCAGCAGCAGGGCCAGCGCGAAGCGGAAGTCGGGCGCGATGATTTCGGTGTAGACCCCGCCATCCGGTGCGGCCATGGCCAGGGGCCGCAGCAGGGCCTCGCGCAGCGAGTCGGGCAGAAAGCGGATCATGGGTGCCAGCCCAGGGCCGCGCGCAGCGGTGCGAACAGCGGGTCGTAGAACGGGTAGACCGGGTTGCCGTAGTGCTGCCACAGCAACCACCCCCAGCGGCCATAGCCCAGGGCCACGCCGGCAAGGGTGGCGATGCCGGCCAGCAGCAGCTGGCCCAGGCGGCGGCCTTGCCGGGCCTCGCCGCGCAGCCACAGCAGGGGCAGCACCAGCGACAGCGGGCCGTTGCTCAGCTTGAAGGCGACCGCGATGCCCGCGAACAGGCCGGACGCCACGAGCAGCCGCAGGGACGCCGGGCCGTGGCCGTCGGCCGGCAAGGGCACGGCCTCGAGGGCCAGCGCAACCGCCCACACCAGGGGGATGGCCGCGTAGAGATCGTTGGACGTGCTGTCGAACATGGACAGCACCAGCCCGCTCAGGAAGGCGAGCAGCACGGCGGCCGCGCGCATCGCCAGCCCGTACAGGTCCCGCTCGGGCACCATGCGGCGCGCCAGCAGCCACAGCGCGGGCACCGCCGGCAGGTACAGCAGGTCCAGCACTGCGCCCGCCCAGCGCCCGGCCACGCCGGCCTGGAACAGCTTGTAGACCGGCCAGTACAGGTAGGGGTACTGGAACGACTGGCCGGAGGCCGCAAGATAGTCCCGGTCGAAGCGCGGGTGCTCAGCGATCCAGCCCAGGTAGATGTGGTGGTTGATGGCGTCCCAGCTCAGGCCGATGCTGCCCAGGCCCAGCGGTATTGCGGCGAAGGCCAGGGCAGCCAGGGCCACCAGGGCCGCCAGCTCCTGGGCGGGGGTGGGCAGGCGCAGGCTCATGAACGCGCCGAGCGCCAGCAGAAATGCAGCGCGCCGGCAAAGAACGAGGCGATGCCGACCTGCATGCCGGCGGCCATCAGCGTCACCGCGGGGATGGCCGAGCGCATGGTCTCCACCGGGTCCAGGGGGCCGAAGCCCGCGCGCACCCAGTCCACCGTCAGCCAGAGCGACCAGGCCAGGCCGACGATGAAGGACGCCAGCCCGAGCAGCAGCCCGTTCTCCAGCGTGAATTGCGAGGCCCAGCGCTGCATCCAGCCGGGCTGCGGCACCAGGCCCGCGAGCACGGCGAGCCACTTCGTGAGCAGCGCGAAGATGATGAACTGCACCCCCAGCAGCGTCGCGCCGCCCAGGAACAGCAACGTGTGGATGCCCAGATGCAGGGGCTGGGTCACGGCCGGCCCTGCCAAGCCCAGGACCAGCCCCAGGGCGCCGGCGAGGAAGAGGCCCACGCCCGGGTAGAGGAACAGCCAGCGCGGGCAGAACAGCAGCAGGAAGCGAAGGTGCCGCCAGCCGTCACGCCAGGTGCGCAGGTGCGGCGGGCGGTCGCGCCCGTCGGGCCGCAGCGTGGTGGGCACCTCCTCGATACGCAGCCCGCCCAGGGCGGCCTTGGCCACCATCTCACTGGCGAACTCCATGCCTGGCGTGATCAGGCCCAGGCGCAGCATGGCCTCGCGCGAGAAGCCGCGCAGGCCGCAATGAAAGTCGCGGATCGGAGTGCGGAAGAAGAGCCGTCCGATGAAGCTGAGGACCGGGTTGCCCAGGTAGCGGTGCAGGAAGGGCATGGCCCCGGGCGCGATGCCGCCCTTGAAGCGGTTGCCCATCACCAGCTGCGCGCCGGCGCGCAAGCGGGCGAGGTAGTCCGCCAGGGCCGAGAAGTCGTAGCTGGCGTCGGCGTCGCCGATGATCACGTAGCGCCCCTGCGCGGCCTGCACGCCCGCCAGCAGCGCCGCGCCATAACCGCGTCGGGGCACCGGCACCACCCGGGCGCCAGCCGCCTGCGCGATCGCCTGCGAGCCGTCCTCGGAGCCGTTGTCGGCCACCAGCACCTCGCCGGCGACACCGTGGCGCTGAAGGAAGTCCCGCGCGGCCTGCACGCACTGGGCCACGGTTCGCGCCTCGTTCAGGCAGGGCATCAGCACGGTCAGCTCGGTCTCGGGCATAGGCTGGAGGATAAGGGCTCGCCGCAAATGCAACGAGCGGCACAAGGCCGCTCGTGGGTCATGCGCTACAGGCCTCAGGCGGCCTGCAGGCTGTCATCAGCCGCGGCAGGAGCCGGGCAGGTACTTGGCGGGGATGGGGTTGGACGCCGACGGACCGCAGACCCACTTGTAGATCGCCTTGCCCATGTCGGTGGACGAGGAGGCGGCCTGGGAATCGGTGGAATACGGCACCAGCTGGATGGCCTTGCCATCGATGTTGGTGGAATCGATGCCGGTGGCGACCACGGTCACGACGCCGTTGATGTCCGTGTGCACGCTCAGGACGTACTTGGAAGCCTGGTTGGTGGACTCGCAGCCCCAGTTGTCGGCCGCGGGCGTGGAGGAACCGGACTGGTACACCTCGGTGATGGTGGTGCGGCAGGCCGAGGCGGCGAGCACGACTTCCGACATCTTGGCGCGCTTGGTGTAGTCCTGGTACGCGGGCAGGGCCACGGCGGCCAGAATACCGATGATCGCGACCACGATCATCAGTTCGATCAGGGTAAAGCCCTGTTGCAGTTGACGCTTCATTGGAACCTCCGGGTTGTTGATGAAGAAGCGTGTTCTCTGCTGCAAAGGCTGTGCCACCCGGAACTAACTCACAAATGAGCCATTTCTGGGTTCTTTAGTACTCAATTTGGGTTCCTATTTGTGTCATCGCTCACTGTAAAAGCAACAAAATTGTCAGCAGGCAACGAAAAAACGTCGGCCGGCGCAAGGCCGGCCGACGTGTGCGCGCCGCGATCCGCGGCGCTCGCCCCAGATCTCAGCCGCGGCAGGTACCCGGCAGGAACTTGAGCGGGACACCGTTGTCCGCGGTCGGGCCACAGACCCACCTGAAGATCGGCTTGCCCAGGTCGCTCGCGGCCTTGGCCACGGTGGTGGCGTCGCGGTACGGAACGAGCTGGATCTGCATCTGGTCGATCTTGTCGTCGTTGAACCCCTGGGCCATCACCGTGATCACGCCGTTCTGGTCCGTGTGGACACTGCGGACATATTTGGAGCTGGCGTCCGTGGACTCGCAGCCCCAGCCATCGGCCGGCGGCGTGGTGCTGCCCGACTGGTACACCTCGGTGATGGTGGTGCGGCAGGCCGACGCCGCCAGGATCAGCTCCGACATCTTCGCCCGCTTGCTGTAGTCGATGTAGGCGGGCAGGGCCACGGCGGCCAGGATGCCGATGATGGCCACGACGATCATCAGTTCGATGAGCGTGAAGCCGCGTTGCTGTTGCAGGGATTTCCTCATGGGTGCTCCTCAGGTTGGGGAGCTTGGCCACCCGCAATCCGGAGGCCATGGGGCTACCTTGGGAAATGAGGAACGAACTTGTTCCGTGGAGGCACGAGCCTCACGCCTGCCCTGACGGAATGGTCAAGCGACAAAAATGTCGCGACACAAGCGGCGACACCGGTCCCTGAGGTCGCGGCGGCTCGCGGCGCCCGGCCTCGCGGCCCGTGGCCCGTGGCCGGACCCCGGCTACTTGATGCAGACCGAGCGCACCTGCTTCAGGTCCGTCAGGCCCATCATGATCTTTTCCATGCCGTCCATCTTCAGGGTCCGCATGCCGCTGGCGACGGCGGCGACGAAGAGTTCGGCCACGCGGGCGCGCTCCTGGATCAGTTTCTTGATCTCGTCGTCGGCCACCAGCAGTTCATGCAGGCCGATGCGGCCCTTGTAGCCGGTCTTGTTGCACTTCTCGCAGCCCACGGCCCGGTAGTAGCGCAGCCGGCCGCCTTCGCCGTGGGCCTTGACCCAGGCCTCGTACAGCTTGCGGGCCTCGCCCGCGTAGTCGGCCCTCCAGGCCGCGCTCTGGCGCAGGTCGTCGGCGTATTCAGCGATGAAGGCCTTGATCTCGTCGGACTCCGGAAAGTAGGCATCCTTGCAGTCACACAGCTTCTTGGCCAGGCGCTGCGCCAGGATGCCCAGCAAGGCGTCGGCGAAATTGAAGGGGTCCATGCCCATGTCCAGCAGGCGGATGACGGACTCGGGCGCCGAGTTGGTGTGCAGCGTGGAAAACACCAGGTGGCCGGTGAGCGAGGCCTCCACGCCCATGGAGACGGTCTCCTTGTCGCGCGACTCGCCGACCATGATGATGTCCGGGTCGGCCCGCAGGAAGGCGCGCATCACCAGCGCGAAGTCGATGCCCGCCTTCTTGTTGATCTGGACCTGTCGCAAGCCCTTCTGCGTGATCTCCACCGGGTCCTCGGCGGTCCAGATCTTGGTGTCCGGGGTGTTCAGGAACTTCAGGATGGAGTGCAGCGTGGTGGTCTTGCCGGACCCCGTCGGACCGCAGACGTAGAACAGGCCGTAGGGCTTGCTCACGGTCTTCTCCAGGCGCTCGCGGTTGATCGGGGTCAGGCCCAGCTTCTCCAGGGGCAGGGGTTCGCCGGCGGCCAGGATGCGCATCACCACGTCCTCCACCCCGCCCGCGGACGGGATGGTGGCGACCCGCAGCTCGATGTCCAGCGGCCCGAACTTCTTGAACTTGATCTTGCCGTCCTGCGGCTTGCGCTTCTCCGAGATGTCCAGGTCGCACATGATCTTCAGCCGGGTGACCAGCGGCTGGCGGAAGTGCGAGGGCACCTCGATGTAGGGCTGCAGGCTGCCGTCGACGCGGAAGCGGATCAGCGTCTTGCCCTTGCCGGGCATGGGCTCGACGTGGATGTCCGAGGCCTTCATGTTGTAGGCGTCGACGATCACCTTGTTGACGAACTTGACCAGCTCGTTGTCGGCGGCCGCATTGACCGAGTCGCTGTCCTCGCCGTCGTCGTCATCGCCGCCCGAGCCCATGTCGGCCAGCATCTCCTCGACCGAGGCGCCGTCGTCCACGCCATAGAGCTGGGCCAGCGTCTCCTCGAACTCGGTCTGCGTGGTGACGCGGTAGAGGAACTTGGCGTGGCGCGGGAACACCTGCGGCACGATGCGCGAGCTGCGCACGGCCTCGGGGTCGGTGCACATGACCACCAGGCCATCGGGCGTCTCCTCCAGCGGGATCCAGCCCTGCTCCTGGACGAAGTCCCGCTTGAGCGCGCCCTGCAGCGACTCCACGCGCATGCGGGTCGGGCTGAAGGGCTCGTACGGCACGCCGAAGAAGCGGGAGAGCGAGGGCCCGATCTGGGCCGGCCGCACGCGGCAGTCGGCCATGAGCACATGCTCCACCGGCCGCACTTCCTCGCGCGCCTTGGCCACCGCCGCGTCCAGTTCCGCGGCCGTGACCACGTTGCTGGAGACCAGGCCGTCGTAGCGGCCGGCCCGGCGCCGCGCCTCGACCTGCACCTTCTCCTGGCGCTGGCGGATCGCAGTAGCCAGCGTCTTGCAAAGCTGGTGGGCGCCGTCGATCTCCAGCTCGCCGAAGGGCTGGTCGCTCTTGTTGTTGATGACCTGCAGCACGCCGTACAGCTCGCTGCCGTCCAGGATGGGCATCACCAGGACCTGCTTGGTCCGGTAGCCGGAGCGCCGGTCGACTTCCTTGAGGAAGCTGAGGTTGGGGTGCAGCCTGCGCAGGGCCTCGTCGTCGTAGACGTCGGCCACGTTGATCATGTCGCGGCTCCAGGCCACGTAGCCCGCCAGGCTCTGCGGGCTGATGGGCAGCTTCAGGTCCTTGCTGGTGTTGAGCCCGGTCTTGACCTTGGAGACGATCGCGCTGTGGTCCTCGCTCACCGCATAGAGCGTGAGCCGGTCGGCGTTGAACAGCCGGCAGATGTCGTGGCTCACCTCGGTCATGATCTGATCGAGGTTCTCCGTCTCGTGGATGCGGGTGCTGACCACCTGGAGCTGCTTGTAGAACAGCGCCTCGAAGGTCACGCCGCGCTTGTCGGGCGGCAGCTGCTGCGTCTCGAAGAACGCCGAAGTCGTTTCCCGTTCGGAGCGAGGGATGGCGCTCATCGCAGGGGCGGGGTCAAAGGTCGAAGACCTGCCCGGCACGCAGCCAGCGGATGTCGTGGGCGACGTGGCGGCCGCAAGGCTGCGTCTGGTCGAACTTCTGGATCTCCCGCATGATCAGGTCGGTCTCCGCCGGCTTGGTGTGCGTGATGTAGATCGGGAAGCGCTGGTCCTTGTCGATGCAGTCCAGCTCCTCGGCCAGGGAGACCGGGGACAGGTGCAGGCTGCGCCGCGCGAGGTCGAGCTCGCGGTTGGAGAACGCGGTCTCGATGACCAGGGCGGCCACGTTCATGTGGTTGATCCGCTCCCAGAAGGCCGGGTTGCGCTCGGTGTCGCCCGTGAACACCCAGCAGCCCTTGCCCGCGGCGACCGAGAAGCCGACGGCCGGCACGGTGTGCACCGCGGGCAGCACCTCGATGGACTTGCCCTTGATCTCCAGCGTCTGGCCCACCTTCAGTTCGTGGAAGGTGACGAACGGGTTGGCGGGCGTGGGGATGCGGCTGAAGTCGGGCCAGATGACGTCGTTGAAGATGTGCGCACGCAAGGCCGCGATGGTGCCGGCCAGCGCATGGATGCGCACGGGCTCGGTCAGCTGCGAGGCGATCGTGTCGATCATCAGCGGCAATGCTGCCACGTGGTCCAGGTGGGAGTGGGACAGCAGCACGTCCCCGATGCCGGCCATCTCCTCCAGGCTCAGGTCGCCCACGCCGGTGCCCGCATCCACCAGCACGTCGTCGTCGATCAGGAAGGATGTCGTCCGGCATTCCCTGGCGATCGCGCCGGAACAACCGAGGACCCGAACCTTCATTGTTTGCGCTGCCTCTCGCAATGTTGTGGCTAAGTTTGTCGTCCCGCCCCGCACAGGGCGACGGGTTAAAGCTGAGCGGAGGTTAAGCGCTGTGAATGGCGCCCGTAAAGGAATTTTTTGGGGTTCCGGCGTTTTTCGATACGGGAAACGCGGGGTGTGGAGGCCGGATTGCGGGGACGCCACCCAGGCCCGGCGGCGCGAAGCGGCTGTTCAGGCGCGCGGGGCGCCACGCCTGCCCGTGCTTGCCGCCTGGCCGGCAACACTGCGCGAGCCCAGGCCGAGGCCCCCGCCTGCCACGCACATCACCAGCCCGTCGCACATGGGCAGCACCCGGGGGCGGACGACTTTCCTGTGGTCGGTGTCGACGCTGACGATATGGTCGCCCCGCGGGCGTCGCTGCGTAGAAACGCGGCAGCGTGGCCCGTGGGCCGCTGCCCTCAGGCCGCCTGCACAAACTGCATCTGCGTCCCGGCGAGTTCCAGCAGGTCGCCGTTCTTGAGCGTGATCGGCTCGTTGCCGATCTCGGCACCGTTGACCGTGGGCCGGTTGCCGCCTTCGACGTGGGCGACCACGAAGCCGTGGGGCCGCTTGGTGATCGCGGCGACCGCGACGCCGGGCTTGCCGATCGTCGTCACCACCTTGACCAGCGGAACCTGCCGGCCGGCGGCCGCACCGGAGAGCACCTTGATGCTCGCCTGCAGCTGCTCCAGGTCGGCCGCGGGGGCGGGCGCCGCGGCAGGACCGCCCGGCGGCACCATGCCCGGCTTCATCAGCAGGGTCTTCTCGTAGGAAGGCCCGGGCTGCTCGGTCATGAACTTGATCTTGTACTTCCCGACCTCGATCGTGTCGTTGTTCTGCAACAGCTGCTTCTTCACGGCCTTGCCGTTGATGTACGTGCCGTTGGTCGAGTTCAGGTCCTCGATGTAGACCTCGTTGCCGGACATCTGGAGCACCGCGTGCTCACCGCTCACGGCAAGGTTGTCGATCACCACGTCGTTGTACGGCCGCCGGCCCAGCGTGGTCCGGTCCTTCGTCAGCTGCACTTCCTTGATGACGACACCGTCGATCGAAACGATCATTTTCGGCATGGCCCGCTCCTGTCCATTTTCGTTATCCCGGTCACGTGGTGAACGCCTATTTTCCCAGCAATCGCTGCATCAATCCCCGCTTTTTGGCGTCCTCGTCGGCCCGCGCCATCAAAACGGAAATATTGTCCCTGCCGCCGTTGGCGTTCGCCGCATCGACCAGGGCCACCGCCTTCTGCTCCAGCCCATCGCCGCTGGCCAGGATGCGGGCGATCACCGCGTCATCGACCATGTCCGAGAGACCGTCCGAGCACATCACGTAGATGTCGCCCGGCTCCACCTTGAATTCGTTCACTTCCAGCAGCACCGCGTCTTCCACGCCCAGCGCCCGGGTGACCAGGTTCTTGTTGGTGGAGACGGCGGCCTGCTCGGGCGTGATGAGCCCGGCGTCCAGTTGCTCCTGCAGCAGGGAGTGGTCACGCGTGATCTGCGCGAGCACGCCGCCACGCAGGCGGTAGCAGCGTGAATCGCCGATGTGCCCCAGCATCAGGCGCCCCTCGCCGAAGACGCCCACCACCAGGGTCGTGCCCATGCCGCTGTAGTGCGGGTTCGAGTTGGCGGAATTGAAGATGGAGCGGTTGGCGTTGTCGACGCAGATCTCCATGGCCCGGCGGATTTCGCGCGCGTTGGCATTGCGCCCGGCCTGCGAGAGCCAGCGTCCCAGTTCGGCCTTGATGAAGGTGGTCGCCATCCCGCTGGCGATCTCGCCGGCGTTGTAGCCGCCCATCCCGTCGGCCAGGATGGCCAGGCGGGCCGACTCGTCGACCGCGACTGAATCCTCGTTGTTCTCGCGCGCGAGCCCGGGGTCCGTCCGGGTGCAGAACTCATAGATCATGTCGACAGGGGATCTCCTGGCCGCGTCAGGAGCCCATGCCGGGGTCGCCCGGTGGCCTGCGCTTCACTTCGGTTTTCTGGTAGCCGCCCGGCGGCTGGACCGCGGCAGGGGCAGGCGCATCATAGCCTTGCACAGGCGGGTCTGCTGGCGCCGCCACGGCCCGGGTCGCCACGTGCGCCGCCGGCCCGGCGGCCATGGCCGGCGCGGCCACGGTGGCGTCGAAGGGCGACGCCGGTACGCCCGGCGGGTGCGCGGTCGGGGCCGCCGCGTCCGGGCCGGCCCCGGTCGCGCCGCCCAGTTCGGCCAGCACGGTGCGCAGGTCGGCGGCGAACTGGTCGCCGTCCTGGTAGCGGGTTTCCGCGCGCTTGCTCAGGGCCAGGGTGACGATGTTGGCCAGCCGCTCCGGGATCTCCGGCCGCAGCACCCGGATGTCCGGCGCCGGTTCGTTGGCGATCTTGTACATCAGCTCGGCCATGGATTCGCCGCGGAACGGCAGCACCCCGGTGAGCATCTGGTAGAGCATCACGCCCAGCGAATACAGGTCGGAGCGGCCGTCGACCTTCTTGCCGGCGATCTGCTCGGGCGACATGAAGCTGGGCGTGCCCAGCACCAGGCCGGTCTTGGTCTTGCTCGAATCGGTGATGCGCGCGATGCCGAAATCGGTCACCTTGACAGTGTCCGACGCGGGCTCGTACATGATGTTCGCCGGCTTGATGTCGCGGTGCACCACGTTCTGGCGGTGGGCGTAGGCCAGGGCTTCGGCGACGCGGGCCACGATGGAGACCACCTTGGGCACCGGCAGCAGCTGGGGCGACCTGCAGAAGTCGACCAGGTCCCGGCCCTTGAGGAACTCCATGGCGATATAGGCCAGGTCGTGCTCTTCGCCGGCATCGAAGATGGTGACGATGTTCTGGTGCTGCAGCCGCCCCGCGGTTTCGGCCTCGCGGAAGAAGCGCTCGCGCGCGTCGGCCAGTTCGTCGCCCTCGAACTCCTGGGACAGGGCCATGGTCTTGATCGCGACCACCCGGCCGATCTTCGGGTCGCGTCCCTGGTAGACGATGCCCATCGCGCCCTTGCCCAGCTCCTTCTCGACCTGGTAGCGGCCCAGCATGGGCTTTTCCACCTGGCCATCCTTGAGCAGCAGGGCGCCGCCAGGGTGCGCGCCACCCCCGCCCAGCAGCACGGTTTCGGACAGGTTCTTCACCCGCGCCAGCTTCTCCTGCAGGTCCTTGTAGTGCGCATCGTGCGCGGCCATGTGCTCGTACACCGCCTGGGCCTTGTTGAACTGGCGCTTGCGCTCGAAGTCCAGGGCCAGGTTGTAGAGGTTCTCCATCACGGCCTCGCCCATGGGCACGTGGCGGAAGCGGTCGAAGGCCATGTCCAGCTGCCCCTGGCCCTGCAGCGCCATGCCCATCATCCGGCTCGTCTCGGCCGACTCCCGGTCCGACGGCAACGTGCCCGCCTCGGTGACGAGGAAGCGCTTGGCGGTCAGGGCGAGCTGGCCGATCAGCAGCAGGCCGGCCGGCGCCACCAGCTCGATCCACAGCGCCGAGCCGGTCAGCAGGAAGAACTCCACGCACAGCAGCACCATGAAGAGGCCGGCGCTGACGCCAGCGCCCCGGCCCGTGGGCAGCCGCGGCAGCAAGGCCACCAGGTACAGGCCCACCAGCAGGAAGGCCAGGGCGGCCAACACCCGGCTCCAGCCCGGCTCGACGATGAACTGCTCGTTGAGGATGGAGGAGACCACGTGGGCCATCAGTTCGACTGGCGCGACACCGGGGTTGCCCGGCACGGGGAACAGCGTGCCCACGCCCGCCGCCGTGACGCCCACCAGCACGATCTTCCCGGTGTACCGGGAGGCCGGGATCTTGCCGCTCACCACGTCGTAGAAGGAGTCGCGGGCGAAGGCCGGCCTGCCGTCCCGGGCGCCGTAGAACTGCGGGTACATGAAGGCACCGTCGCCCGTGCGTATGCGCAGGCGTCCCAGGCTCACGCTGTCGCCCGCCGGGTCCAGCCGAAGGTCGGCCGGGCCCAGCTTGAGGCTGCGGGCGACGGCGAGCAGCGCGAGCGACGGAACGGCCTTGCCGTAGTAGTCGACCATCAGGATGTCCTGGCGCACCGCCCCGTCCAAGTCCACCCGCTGCGTGAGGTGGCCCACGCCCGCCGCCGCGTTGCCCAGCGGGTCGATGGGAAACTGCCCGCGCAGGACGGGCAGGCCGTAACCGCTGCGATCATCGAGCGCGTTCTTCGCCACGGACGCGGGGAGGGGCTTGTCCGGGTTGCCCTGGGGAATGCCGAGGTCGAACACGGCCGGCAGCAGCACGTTCCCGGCCTTGGCCATGCTGGCGGCGAGCCGTGCGTCCGCGTCCAGCGCGCCCTCGGCCTCGGCCATCAGGCGGGCGAGCGCTTCGTTCTGGTCGGCGGCCGGGCCCAGCGCATCCCGGATTTTTCGGATGTACCCCAGAGCCCGATCGGTCTGCGGCTCCGAAAAGAGGACGGTCTCGACGATGGTCTTCGCCCGGCCCTCGACCAGCTTGTCGATCAGCTGGGCCTGGAGGTCGCGCGGCCAGGGCCAGCGGCCCAGGGCGGCGATGCTCGGGTCGTCGATGGCGATGATCGCCACCTGGTCCGAGGGCGAGCGGGCGCTGCTGGTGACGCCCAAGTCGTAGAAGCGCCGCTCCAGCGTACCGATGGCGTCCGTGCCCTTGTGCAGCACCAGCACCAGCAGCACGACCACCGCACCCACGAACCCGTCGGACCGCCAGAACTGGCGCCGCTTCGCGGATGAAGAAGTGCTCACTGACCGCCCTTGTGCCCGTCCTGGTGCGGCGGGGTCGCCACACACCCACCTGCGCGCCTGGAGGAGCAGGTTCGTTCAGAAGTTAACAGAGCCCCGGCAGGGGGACAAGGCACCCTGTCACGCGCAAGCTACAAACAGTTGCAAATGCAGTTCGGGCTCAGGCCCCGGTCAGGTTCCGGCCGAACGGGCGCGGCTGCGGGCCTGCAAGGCCTTGCCCACGGCCAGGACCAGCAGGGCGCCGGCGGCGGCGGCGGCGGTGTGCAGCCCGTGATGGGCCGCGGCGACGTCCGCCAGCACGGCGTCCGAGGCCAGGGTCTCGCCGCCCACCCAGCCGATCAGGGCGGCGCCGCCCGCGACGATGAAGGGGAAGCGCTCCATGAGCCGGACCATGAGCGTGGCGCCGAACACCACCAGCGGGATGCTCAGCGCCAGCCCGAAGACGAGCAGCAGCGTGCTGCCCCCGGCGGCGGCGGCCACCGCGATGACGTTGTCCAGGCTCATCACCACGTCGGCCAGCAGGATGGTGCGCACCGCGGCGCCCAGGCTGCCCTGGGCATGCGCCGCCGTGCCGTCCCCCTCGTCCTCGTCCTCGGCCAGCAGCTGCACGCCGATCCACAGCAGCAGCACGCCGCCCACGATCTGCAGCCAGGGCAGGGCCAGCAGCCGGGCCGCCACCACGGTGAGCGCCACCCGCAGCACCACCGCAGCCCCCGAGCCGAACAGCACGGCGCGGCGCTGCTGGGCAGGCTGCAGGGTGCGCGCGGCCAGCGCGATCACCACCGCGTTGTCGCCCGACAGGATGATGTTGATCCAGGCGATCTTCACCAGCCCGACCCAGAACGCCGTGCTCGAAAGGAAATCCATGGGCCCAGTGTACAAACGGGGCCGCTGGGGCCCCGTCTGTATCGTGTCTTGCCGCGCCCTGCGCGGATCGTTTACAGCAGCGACTTGAGCAGCTTGCCCATCTCGGACGGGTTGCGGGTCACCTTGAAGCCGCACTCTTCCATGATGGCGAGCTTGGCATCGGCGGTGTCCGCGCCGCCGGAGATCAGCGCACCGGCGTGACCCATGCGCTTGCCGGGAGGGGCGGTGACGCCGGCGATGAAGCCGACCACCGGCTTCTTCATGTTGGCCTTGCACCAGCGGGCGGCTTCCGCCTCGTCCGGGCCGCCGATCTCGCCGATCATGATGACGGCGTCGGTCTCGGGATCGTCGTTGAAGGCCTGCATCACGTCGATGTGCTTGAGGCCGTTGATCGGGTCGCCACCGATGCCCACGGCGCTGGACTGGCCCAGGCCGATCTCGGTGAGCTGCGCCACGGCTTCATAGGTCAGCGTGCCGGAGCGCGAGACCACGCCGATGCGGCCCTTGCGGTGGATGTGGCCGGGCATGATGCCGATCTTGATCTCGTCGGGCGTGATCAGGCCGGGGCAGTTGGGGCCCAGCAGCAGCGTCTTCTTGCCGCCGGCGGCTTCCTTGGCCTTCATGCGGTTGCGCACTTCCAGCATGTCGCGCACCGGGATGCCTTCGGTGATGCAGATCGCCAGGTCCAGGTCGGCCTCGACGGCTTCCCAGATCGCGGCGGCCGCGCCCGCGGGCGGCACGTAGATCACGGAGACGGTGGCGCCGGTGTTCTGCGCCGCTTCCTTGACGGAGCCGAAGATCGGGATGTCGAAGATCTTCTCGCCCGCCTTCTTGGGGTTCACGCCAGCCACGAAACAGTTCTTGCCGTTCGCGTACTCCTGGCATTTCTCGGTGTGGAACTGGCCGGTCTTCCCCGTGATGCCCTGGGTGATGACCTTGGTGTCCTTGTTGATGTAGATCGACATGTCTGTTCCTTGTGCCTTACGCCTTGACGGCCGCCACGACCTTCTGGGCCGCTTCCGCCATGGTGTCCGCGCTGATGATGGGCAGGCCGGATTCGGCCAGCATCTTCTTGCCCAGTTCCTCGTTGGTGCCCTTCATGCGCACGACCAGCGGCACGTTCAGGTTCACGGCCTTGCAGGCGGTGATGACGCCGGTGGCGATGGTGTCGCAGCGCATGATGCCGCCGAAGATGTTGACCAGGATCGCCTTGACCTTGGGGTTCTTCAGCATGATCTTGAAGGCCTCGGTCACCTTCTCGGGGGTGGCACCGCCGCCCACGTCCAGGAAGTTGGCCGGCTCGGCGCCGAACAGCTTGATGGTGTCCATGGTGGCCATGGCCAGGCCCGCGCCGTTCACCAGGCAGCCGATGTTGCCGTCCAGGCTGATGTAGGCGAGATCGAACTTGGACGCCTCGACTTCGGCCGGGTCCTCTTCGTCGAGGTCACGCAGGGCGACGATCTCGGGGTGGCGGAACAAGGCGTTGGAGTCGAAGTTGAACTTCGCGTCCAGGGCCTTGATGTTGCCGTTGCCTTCCAGGATCAGCGGGTTCACTTCCACCAGGGAAGCATCCGTGTCCATGTAGCACTTGTACAGCTTCTGCAGCACGTCCACGGCCTGGGCGGTGGAGGCGGCCGGGATGCCGATGCCGTCCGCGACCTGCTTGGCCTGCTCGGCCGTCAGGCCGGTGAGCGGGTCGATGAAGACCTTGATGATCTTCTCGGGGGTGGCGTGCGCCACTTCCTCGATGTCCATGCCGCCTTCGCTGGAGGCCATCATGGCGACCTTCTGGGTCGCACGGTCGGTCACCACGGAGACGTACAGCTCCTTCTTGATGTCGGCGCCGTCTTCGATCAGCAGGCGGCGGACCTTCTGGCCCTCCGCGCCGGTCTGGTGCGTGACCAGCTGCATGCCCAGGATCTGGCCGGCCAGGGTGCGCACATCGTCGACCGAGCGGGCCAGCTTCACGCCGCCGCCCTTGCCGCGGCCGCCCGCGTGGATCTGGGCCTTGACCACCCACACCGGGCCGCCCAGCTTCTGTGCGGCCTCGACCGCTTCCTGCACGGTGAACGCCGGAATGCCGCGCGGCACAGGCACGCCAAAGCTGCGCAAGATTTCCTTGCCTTGGTACTCGTGGATTTTCATGGGGGTGTCTCTAGAGAACGGAGGGGATGCGCCGCGGCGGGGAATCGAAATCCCGCAGGATGCAATCCGCGACTGTATCATGGTGCATTGCACCAACCGGGGGAATCCAGAGCCTCTCCCGGCCAACTGACCGAGCACTTACACCCGACAGGATCTCGATATGGCCAAGGTATTCATCGACGGCGAAGCAGGCACCACCGGGCTGCAGATCCGCGAGCGCCTGGCCGGCATGCCTGCGGTGGAGGTGGTCAGCATCGCGCCCGAGCTGCGCAAGGACCCGGCGGCCAAGCGCGCCCTCATGGCCGGGGTGGACCTGGTCATCTTCTGCCTGCACGACGATGCCGCCCGCGAGTCGGCCGCCATGGTCGAGGACATCTGGCAGGCGCAGGGCAGCGGCCCGCGCGTCATCGATGCCTCCAGCGCCCACCGCACCGCCGAGGGCTGGGTGTTCGGCTTTCCCGAACTCGCGCCCGGCCAGAAGGAGGCGGTGGCCCAGGCCCGTCGCGTGAGCAACCCCGGCTGCTACGCCACCGGCGCGATCGCCCTGCTGCGGCCGCTGGTGGACGCGGGCCTGCTGCCGCCCGACCATGCGGTGGTCATGCCCGCAGTGAGCGGTTACTCGGGCGGTGGCCGTTCCATGATCGAGGCCTTCGAGAAGGGCACCCAGGGGCCCTTCGAGCTCTACGCCCTGGCCCAGGGCCACAAGCACATACCCGAGATCATGAAGTACGGCGGGCTCACCCGCCGGCCCATCTTCATCCCGTCGGTGGGCAACTTCGCCCAGGGCATGCTGGTGCAGCTGCCGCTGGCCCTGGATGCGCTGCCGCGGCGGCCCAGCCTGCAGGACCTGCACCACACGCTGGCGCGGCACTATGCCGGCAGCGAGTGGGTGAGCGTGGAGCCGGCGACCGAGGGCGGCCGCATCGAGGCCACGGCCCTGAACGGCACCAACAAGATGGAGCTGCGCGTCTTCGGCAGCGAGGTGCAGCGCCAGGCCGTGCTGGTTGCCCGGCTGGACAACCTGGGCAAGGGCGCCAGCGGCGCCGCGGTGCAGAACCTGAAGCTGATGCTGGGGCTCTGAGCCCGCAGCCCGCGGCGGGGGACTCAGTCCTCCAGCCCGCGGATCACCTTGCGCACCACCTCACCGTCGAAGCCGCGCGCGGCCAGGAAGCGGGCCTGCCTGGCCCGCTCGGCCGCGTCGCTGGCCGGCGTGCCGAAGCGGCGCGCCCACACCTCACGGGCGCGGGCCAGCTCGGTGCCCTTGAGGCTCTCCATCGCCTGCGCCACCACCGCAGGCTCCAGGCCCTTGGCCTGCAGCTCCTGGCGCAGCCGCAACGCGCCCAGCTTGCCGGCGCGGCGGTAGAGCACCGATTCGGCCACCCGGCCGTGGTCGATGAAGCCGCGCTGGGCCAGCTCGTCCAGCACGCGTTCCAGCTCGCCGGGCGTTTCCTCGTGGCTGCGCAGCTTGCGCTCCAGCTCGGCCCGGGAGTGCTCGCGCTGGCTCAGGTAGCGCAGCGCGCGCCCCTTGAGCGAGAGCGCGGGCCGCCCCGGCATCATTCGCCGTCGGCGCCCTGGCCGGCCGCGGGCGGCAGCAGCGGGATGCCCAGGGAATCGCGGACCTTGTTCTCGATCTCGCGCGCCAGCTCGGGGTTCTCGCGCAGGAACTCGCGCGCGTTGTCGCGGCCCTGGCCGATCTTCTCGCCGGCGTAGGCGTACCAGGCGCCCGACTTCTCGAGGATGCGGGCTTCCACGCCCATGTCGATCACCTCGCCCTCGCGGCTGATGCCCTCGCCGAAGAGGATGTCGAACTCGGCGGTCTTGAAGGGGGGCGAGACCTTGTTCTTGACGACCTTGACCTTGGTCTCGTTGCCGATGGCCTCCTCGCCCTTCTTGATGGTGCCGGTGCGGCGGATGTCCAGGCGCACGGAGGCGTAGAACTTCAGCGCGTTGCCGCCGGTGGTGGTCTCGGGGCTGCCGAACATCACGCCGATCTTCATGCGGATCTGGTTGATGAAGATGACCGTGCAGTTCGTCTTCTTGATGGTGGCGGTGAGCTTGCGCAGGGCCTGGCTCATCAGGCGGGCCTGCAGGCCGGGCAGGGAATCGCCCATCTCGCCCTCGATCTCGGCCTTGGGGGTCAGCGCCGCCACCGAGTCGATGACGATCAGGTCCACCGCGCCGGAGCGCACCAGGCTGTCGACGATCTCCAGCGCCTGCTCACCGGTGTCCGGCTGCGAGATCAGCAGCTCGGGCAGGCTCACGCCCAGCTTCTGCGCGTACTGCACGTCCAGCGCGTGCTCGGCGTCGACGAAGGCGCAGGTGCCGCCCAGGCGCTGCATGTTGGCGATGACCTGCAGGGTGAGCGTGGTCTTGCCGGACGATTCCGGGCCGTAGATCTCGATCACGCGGCCGCGCGGCAGGCCGCCCACGCCCAGGGCGATGTCCAGGCCCAGGGAGCCGGTGGAGACGACCTGGATGTCCTCGATCTTCTCGCCTTCGCCCAGGCGCATGATGGTGCCCTTGCCGAACTGCTTCTCGATCTGGGCCAGGGCCGCCTGAAGCGCCTTGGCCTTTTCGGTGGTGGCCTTGTCGGTGGCGGCGCTTTCGATCTTGGTGCCCTTGACTTGCGTGTCCATGAACGAATCTCCTTGGGAATCAATCAGTTAGGTGAATCGCAGCCGGTGGGGTTTCGAACAGGCTGGATGCTTGACCAGTACTCTAACGCCCGAGGTTGTTCCAAGTAAACAGGAATTTTGGTCAGTTTGCCTTACCATATATCGCATGGACACGGCCTGGCGACTGACACACCTGGGGCGCCTGCTCGGCGAGGCGGCGCGGCGCTTCGACGAGCGGGTGCTGGCCCTGATGGCGAACGACGTGGAGGTGCCGCTGGCCTTGTCCAACCTGGCTGCGCGGGCGCAGGTCGGCGCCGCCCATGTGCACATCACGCGCCATGTGGAGCCGGGCGGCTCGCGCCTGACGGCGCTGGCCGCCCGCGCCGGCATGAGCAAGCAGGCCATGGGCGACCTGGTGGACCAGTGCGAAGCCTGGGGCCTGGTGACGCGCGAGCCGGACCCGCGCGACGCCCGCGCTCGCCTGGTGTGCTTCACGCCCGCCGGCCTGGCCTGGCTGGAGGCCTTCCGGCGCGCGGTGGCACGCGCGGAGGCCGAATTCCGCGAGGACGTCGGGCCCGAGGTGGCGACCGTGGTGAAGATCGGCCTGGAGGCCTATGCCGCCGGCCGGGATGACATGGGTCAGTCGCAGCCCCGGCTCGCCGCCTAGAATTTCAGCAAGCGCCCGCGATGTGGCGCAGACGGAGACACACCGATGCGCATCCTCATTGCCGAAGACGACCAGGTTCTTGCCGACGGGCTGCTGCGCAGCCTGCGTGCCGCGGGCGCGGCGGTGGACCACGTGGCCAGCGGCACCGAGGCCGACGCCGCGCTGATGACGAACAACGAGTTCGACCTGCTGATCCTGGACCTGGGGCTGCCCAGGCTGCACGGGCTGGAGGTGCTGCGCAAGCTGCGCAGCCGCGGCTCCGCCATGCCGGTGCTGATCCTCACCGCCGCCGATGCGGTGGAGGAGCGCGTGAAGGGCCTGGACCTGGGCGCCGACGACTACATGGCCAAGCCCTTCAGCCTGCAGGAGCTCGAGGCGCGGGTGCGCGCGCTGACGCGGCGCGGCATGGGCTCCACCTCCAGCACCATCAAGCACGGCCCGCTGGTGTACGACCAGACCGGCCGCGTCGCCACCATCGACGGCCGCATGGTGGAGCTGTCGGCACGCGAGCTGGGCCTGCTGGAGGTGCTGCTGCAGCGCGCCGGCCGCCTGGTCAGCAAGGACCAGCTGGTGGAGCGCCTGTGCGAGTGGGGCGAGGAAGTGAGCAACAACGCGATCGAGGTCTACATCCACCGCCTGCGCAAGAAGATCGAGAAGGGCCCCATCCGCATCGCCACCGTGCGCGGCCTGGGCTACTGCCTCGAGAAGATCCCCGGATGACGCGGATCCGCCGCGGATGAAGATCTTCCAGCGCGAGCAGAGGTCGCTGTTCGGAGAAATCCTGGACTGGATGCTCACGCCGCTGCTGCTGCTGTGGCCGGTCAGCCTGGCGCTGACCTGGCTGGTGGCGCAGAGCATCGCCGGCAAGCCCTTCGACCGGGCCCTCGAATACAACGTGCAGGCCCTGGCCCAGCTGGTGACGGTGCAGAACCGCCGCGTCGCCTTCAACCTGCCGCAATCCGCGCGCGAGCTGCTGCGCGCCGACGAATCCGACCTGGTGTACTACCAGGTCATGGGCCCGCAGGGCGAGCTGCTGGGGGGCGAGCGCGACCTGCCGCACCCGCCCGACGACGAGGCGCCGCCGCAGGCCGGCGAGGTGCGGCTGCGCAACGACGAGATGCGCGGCGTGGACGTGCGCGTGGCCTACACCTGGGTGCGGCTGGAGCTGCCCGGCGTGCCGCAGCCCTGCCTGGTGCAGGTGGCCGAGACGCGCGAGAAGCGTTCCGTGCTGGCGACCGAGATCATCAAGGGCGTGATGCTGCCGCAGTTCGTCATCCTGCCGCTGGCGGTCCTGCTGGTGTGGCTGGCGCTGGTGCGGGGCATCAAGCCCCTGTCGCAGCTGGAGGAGCGCATACGCGCGCGCAAGCCGGACGACCTCAGCCCGCTGGACGACAAGGCCGTGCCGCTGGAAGTGGCGCCGCTGGTCTCCTCCGTGAACGACCTGCTGACGCGGCTGAAGGACTCCATCGCGACGCAGAAGCGCTTCCTGGCCGACGCGGCGCACCAGCTCAAGACGCCGCTGGCCGGGCTGCGCATGCAGGCCGACCTGGCGCAGCGCGAGGCCACCAACGCCGACGAGCTCAAGCAGTCCCTGCAGCAGATCGGGCGTGCCAGCGTACGCGCCACCCACACCGTGAACCAGCTGCTCTCGCTCGCGCGGGCCGAGAGCAGCGGCCAGGCCATGGCCATGCAGCCCTGCGACCTCGCCCGCATCACGCGCCAGGCCGTGCACGACTCGGTGCCGCGCACCATGCGTGCCCACGTCGACCTGGGCTACGACGGCCCCGAGCCGGGCGAGGCCGGCGTGCAGCTCGAAGGCAACCCCACGCTGCTGATGGAGCTGGTGCGCAACCTGCTGGACAACGCGATCAGCTACACGCCTTCCTCGGCGCAGGCGCCGGGCATCATCACCGCCCGGGTGCTGCCCGACCCCTTCGGCCGCGTGCTGGTGCTGCAGGTGGAGGATTCGGGCCCTGGCATTCCCGAAGCCGAGCGCGAGCTGGTGTTCCAGCCCTTCTACCGCGCGCTGGGCACCGACGTGGATGGCTCGGGCCTGGGGCTGCCCATCGTGCGCGAGATCGCGCGCCAGCACCACGCCGAGATCACCGTGGAGGATGCGCGGCCGGGCCATTCGCCGCCCGGCACGCTGGTCACCGTGCGCTTCCACCTGGGCGACCGCCCGGCGAGCGCCGCCGCTCAGGCCGGCTTGTAGACGTTCAGCACCAGCCGTTCGCGTTCGATCGTGCGCGCCACCCCCGGCAGGACCGCCACCTTCTGCACGTGCGCCCACAGGGCCGGAAAGCCCTCGGGGTCGTGGCCGGCAAAACCGCCCCAGCGCAGCAGCACGAGCGCATAGGCGTCGGCGGGGCCGAAGCTGTCGCCGACCAGGAAGCCGCGGCCCTCGGCCTGGGCCCGCGCGGCCAGCGCATCAAGTTCCTGCAGCAGCGGCTTGTAGGAGGTCGCGGCGTGGGACTTGATCAACGCCTGGGTCGAGTGTTCGGCCGCGAACTTCTCGGGCCTGAAGAAGTGGGTGAAGGTCGGGTGCACCGAGTTGTTCATCCAGGCCAGCAGCTCCAGGGCCTTGGCGCGCTCGAAGGGGTCCGTGGGCAGCAGGCCGGCCTGCGGGAAGCGGGCGTCGATGTAGCCCACGATGGCCACGATCTGGGTCAAGGGCTTGCCGTCCACCACCAGCACGGGCACCTGGCCGCGGGGGTTGATGGCCTTGTACTCCGGGCTGTTCTGCTCGTTCTTGTGCAGCTTGACGAGCTGGGGCTCGAAGGTCGCGCCCGCCATTTCCAGCAGGGAATGGGGCACGAAGGAACAGGCGCCTGGTGCGTAGTAGAGGGTCAGGCTCATGGTCTCGGTTTCCTTGGAATGGGTCGTGCAAATCTCAGCGGCAGGGGCGCCAGGGCTTGCCGGCGAGCAGCGGCCTGAGCTCGTCGAGCTTCGCCCGCAGGGTGTCGTCCAGGGCGGGCATGCGCAGCACCTGGCCGCGCTGCTCGGGCCGGTCCTGCACCACGTGGGCGGTGCGCACCCCCTTGCGCGACAGCGCGTCCAGCTGCTGCTGCGCGGCGGCCTGGCTGGTGAAGCTGCCGAGCGAGAGGCCGGGCTCCAGCGCGGGGCTGGGGACCGGATCGAAGCTCACGCCCAGCTGGCGCAGTTCGCCCTTCTTGCGGTTCAGGGCCTCGGCGCCGGGGTACTTGCCCATGTAGATCAGCCAGCGCGCCGGCTCGACGCCGGGCTCCAGCTGCCAGCTGCCGCCGGGCCAGGCGTCCAGCGCCTGGCGCAGCGGGCCCAGCTCGGCGTCGGCGAACAGGCCGGCCTGCAGGCACTCGGGCGGCCGCGGGGCGCCGGCGCTGCTGGTCTCCAGCCGCCGCACCTCGTCGGCCGCAAGCAGGCGCAGGGACTGCGGACGGATCTGCTGGGCCACGCGTTGCGGCTCGGACTCCTGGGGCGGCGCCGCGCCCAGGGTGGCGAACCAGCCCGCCGACCAGCCGTGGTATCCCAGGTTGGCCGCCAGCAGCAGCAGCACGAGCAGTCGGAGCATGGTGGGCTTCAGGACGCGGGCCGGACGCTCACCTCGGAGCTGGTGATGCAGGCCGGGCCCGTTGCAGTATGCACGAGCAGCCCGCCGTCCTGCGAGACGCCGGCGCCGGTGCCCTCGGTGCCGTCCGACAGGCGCAGGCGCAGCCCGCGCAGGGCGTCCCGGGCCTCGAAGGCCGGCCGGAAGGGCTCAAACCCGGCCGATTCGAAGGCCTTCACGCTGGCCACCAGCGGCGGCGCGACCCGCGCCAGCGCGGCGGCGGCCGTGAGGCCCGGCAGCAGCTCCTCCAGCCCGGCCGGCGGCGTGGACAGCCCGTCCGCATCGGGGCGGCGCAGGTTGATGCCTATGCCCACCACGGCATAGCGTGCCGACTGCGGCGGGAAACTGGCGGTCTCGATCAGGATGCCCGCCAGCTTGCGGCCGTCCAGCCACAGGTCGTTCGGCCACTTCAGGCGGATGCGCGGATGCAGGCTTTCGGCCAGGGACAGGCCCACCACCAGGGACAGGCCGGACCAGTCGCGCGGGGCCAGCGGCAGCCCCAGGGAGAAGGTGAGGGAATCGCCGGGTGCGCTGGCCCAGGACCGGCCCAGCCGGCCGCGCCCGGCGGTCTGGGACAGCGCGGCCAGCAGCACCGGCGCGGTGTCGCCGGCGCGGGCCCGCCGCATCAGCTCCGAGTTGGTGGAATCGATTTCATCCGCCACCTCGACGGCGAAGCCCGGCAGCAGCGGCGACACCGCCTGCAGCAGGGTCTCGCGCAGGGGGTTCACCGGGACGGACGGCGCTTGGGCGCGAGCAGGGTGCCGCGGCAGGTCTTGGCGCCGCACCAGCAGGGGTACTGGGCCTTGAGCGCGGGCGTGTAGCGCTCGTCGATGATCAGGCCGTAGTCGTAGTTCAGCTCTTCGCCGGCGCGGATGTTGCGCAGCGCCTTGATGAAGATGCGGCCTTCCTGTTCGTCGGCCTCGCAGTTCGGGGCGCAGGAATGGTTGATCCAGCGCGAGGAATTGCCACCGTTCTTCGCATCGATCACACGCTTTTCATCGACGTGGAAGTAGAACGTGTGGTTGGGGTCCTTGGGGTCGTGCGGATGCCGGCGCTGGGCTTCCTTCCAGGTGATGATTTCGCCCACGTATTCGATGATGATTTCACCTTCCGGAATATCCTGGACGGCGAACACCCCCTTGCCGTGGACACCCGAGCGGCGCACTTGGATGCGGCGGCCGGCGGGGGGGGCGGGCGGGGTGGCGGGCGCGGGCTTGCGGGCTGCGGCACCCCTCCCCGGGGCGGGCTTTTGTGCCATGGGCGGAAAACCTGTTAACTTGAATATGCACACACGCGCGCACATGCGCGCGCGAGGAACAGGGATTGTATGGATTCAAAAACACTGATCATCGCGGAGAAGCCGTCGGTCGCGCAGGACATCGTGCGCGCCCTCACGCCCGTGGCCGGCAAGTTCGACAAGCACGAGGACCACTTCGAGAGCGAGCGCTACGTGGTCACCAGCGCGGTGGGCCACCTGGTGGAGATCCAGGCGCCGGAGCAGTTCGACGTGAAGCGCGGCAAGTGGAGCTTCGCCCACCTGCCCGTGATCCCGCCCTACTTCGACCTCAAGCCGGTCGACAAGACCAAGTCGCGCCTGAACGCGGTGGTCAAGCTGGCACGCCGCAAGGACGTGGGCGAGCTGGTGAACGCCTGTGACGCGGGCCGCGAGGGCGAGCTGATCTTCCGGCTGATCGAGCAGTTCGCCGCGGCCAGCGCCAAGAGCGCCCCGGCGGCGGGCAAGTCCGCCGGGCTGGGCAAGCCGATCCGCCGGCTGTGGCTGCAGTCCATGACCCCGCAGGCGATCCGCGACGGCTTCGAGAAGCTGCGCGACGAGCGGCAGATGGCCGGCCTGGCCGACGCGGCGCGCTCGCGCTCCGAAGCCGACTGGCTGGTGGGCATCAACGGCACCCGGGCTTTCACCGCCTTCAACTCGCGCGACGGCGGCTTCTTCCTCACCACCGTGGGCCGGGTGCAGACGCCCACGCTGGCCATCGTGGTCGAGCGCGAGGAGCAGATCCGCCGCTTCGTGAGCCGCGACTACTGGGAAGTCCACGCCAGCTTCCGCGCCGAAGCCGGTGAATACGCCTCCAAGTGGTTCGACCCCAAGTGGAAGAAGGACGCCGAGGACGCCGAGAAGCGGGCCGACCGGGTGTGGACGCAAAAGGAAGCCCACGCCATCGCCGAGGCGGTGCGCGGCAAGCCCGGCAAGGTCACCGACGAATCCAAGCCGACCACCCAGGCCTCGCCCGCCCTGTTCGACCTCACGTCCCTGCAGCGCGAGGCGAACGGCCGCTTCGGCTTCTCGGCCAAGACCACGCTGTCGCTGGCCCAGTCCCTGTACGAGCGGCACAAGGCGCTGACCTACCCGCGTACCGATTCGCGCCACCTGCCCGAGGACTACGTGAAGGTGGTGCAGGACACCATGGGCATGCTGGCGGGCAGCGGCATGGGCCACCTCGCGCCCTTCGCCAAGCAGGCGCTGGCCGGCAGCTACGTGAAGCCCAACAAGCGCATCTTCGACAACGCCAAGGTCAGCGACCACTTCGCCATCATCCCGACGCTGCAGGCCCCCAGCGGCCTGTCGGACGCCGAGCAGAAGCTCTACGACCTGGTCGTGCGGCGCTTCCTGTCGGTCTTCTTTCCCAGCGCCGAGTTCCTGGTCACCACGCGCATCACCGAGGTCGCGGGCCACCACTTCCGCACCGAGGGCAAGGTGCTGGTGAAGCCGGGCTGGCTCGCCATCTGGGGCAAGGAAGCCGACGAACCCCCGGCCGCGGGCGCCGAGCCGGCCGAGAACAGCAAGACCCTGGTGGCGGTGAAGCCGGGCGAGACGGTGCACACCGAGCGCGCCGATCCCAAGGGCCTGAAGACCCGGCCGCCGGCGCGCTATTCGGAGGCCACGCTGCTGGGCGCCATGGAAGGCGCGGGCAAGTTCGTCGAGGACGACGAGCTGCGCGAGGCCATGCAGGAAAAGGGCCTGGGCACGCCGGCCACGCGGGCGGCCATCATCGAAGGCCTGATCGGCGAGAAGTACATGCTGCGCGAGGGCCGCGAGCTGATTCCCACCGCCAAGGCCTTCCAGCTCATGACGCTGCTGCGCGGCCTGGGCGTGGAGGAGCTCTCCAAGCCCGAGCTGACCGGCGAATGGGAGCACAAGCTCGCGCAGATGGAGCACGGCGCGCTCAGCCGCGACGAGTTCATGCGCCAGATCGCGGAGATGACCGAGCGCATCGTGCGCAAGGCCAAGGAGTACGACCGCGACACGGTGCCCGGCGATTACGCCACCCTGCACACCCCCTGCCCCAACTGCGGCGGCGTGGTGCAGGAGAACTACCGGCGCTACAGCTGCATCGGCAAGCCGCAGGCCGCGCCTTGCGGCTTCTCGTTCACCAAGATCCCGGCGGGCCGCGCGTTCGAACTGGCCGAGGTCGAGCAGTTCCTGCGCGACAAGAAGATCGGCCCGCTGGAGGGGTTCCGCTCCAAGGCGGGCTGGCCCTTCACGGCCGAGATCGCGCTCAAGTTCAGCGACGAGGACAAGAACTGGAAGCTGGAGTTCGACTTCGGCAACGAGGACGATCCGTCGCAGACCGGCGAGCTGGTCGACTTCGGCGAGCAGCAGCCGCTGGGGCCCTGTCCCAAGTGCGGGGCGCGCGTGTTCGAGTTCGGCAGCAACTACCTGTGCGAGAAGTCGGTCCCCACCCCGGCCCAGCCGCAGCCCAGCTGCGACTTCAAGAGCGGCAAGATCATCCTGCAGCAGCCGGTGGAGCGCGAGCAGATGAGCAAGCTGCTGGCCACCGGCAAGACCGACCTGCTGGACAAGTTCGTCTCCATGCGCACGCGGCGTTCGTTCAAGGCCTTCCTGGCCTGGGACGCAGAAGCCGGCAAGGTCAACTTCGAGTTCGAGGTTCGGGAAAGCAAGTTCCCGCCGCGCAAGGGGGCCCCTGCACGGGGCGCCGCGCCGGCGGCCCGGAAGACGGCGATGGCTGCCAAGAAGGCCGCCCCGGCGGCGAAGAAGGCGGCCCCGGCGAAGAAAGCCGCCGCGCCCGCGAAGAAGGCGGCCGCCCCCAAGGCGCCGCGCAAGGCCGGGCCCGGGCTCACCCCCAGCCCGCAGCTGGCCGCGGTGATCGGGGCCGAGCCGGCCGCGCGCACCGAGGTGATCAAGAAGCTGTGGGACTACATCAAGGCGAACGGCCTGCAGGACGCCAAGGACAAGCGCAGCATCAACGCGGATGCCAAGCTGCGGGCGGTCTTCGGCAAGGACCAGGTCACCATGTTCGAACTGGCGGGCCTGGTGGGCAAGCACCTGGGCTGAAGCCGGGCGAGCGCACCAGCAAAACAGCGGCCCGTGGGCCGCTGTTTTTCATTCCGGCACCGGGCGCGCCTCAGTGCATGAAGCGACCACCCTTGAGGATGGTGGTGATGTCGATGAACTTCGAGCCGACGTGGTTGTGCGCGCCGTAGCGGATGCTGAAGCCGCCCATGTCCCAGTCGTGGATGGATTCCAGCCCCGCGATCAGGCCGTCGCGGGTGGGCGACTTGCCGGCACGGCGCAGGCCTTCGGCGAACACCTTGGCCGTGAGGAAACCCTCCATGCTGGAGAAGTCGTACTCCTTCTGGCCGGCCTCGGCCATCACCTGCTGGTACTCGCGCACCACCGGGATCGAGGTTGCGAAGGGGAAGGGCACGACCTGGGAGATCACCACGCCGGCGCCGGTGTCACCGAGCTCGTCGGCGAGGGCCTTGGCGCCCACGAAGCTGACGTTGAAGAACTGGCCGCCGTAACCCTTGCCGCGCGCCTGCTTGATGAAGGCGGCGCAGGACTTGTAGGCGCTGATCTGGACGATGGCTTCGGGTTGCGCGGGCAGCAGCGCGGCCAGCGCCTTGCTCACGTCCACTGCGTTGCGCTCCACCGTGCCCACCGCCACCGGCTTGAGCTGGCGCCGGGCCAGCGCGCGCTGCATGCCGTCCAGGCCGGTCTGGCCGTAGGCGTCGTTCTGGTAGAAGACGGCGATCTTGGTCAGGCCCAGGCCGGTGAGGTGCTGGACGATGCGCTCGGTCTCGTCGAAATAGCTGCCGCGCACGTGGAACACGTAGCGGTTGAAGGGGTCGCGCAGGGCTTCCGCGCCGGTGAACATGCCCACCAGCGGCACACGGGCCTCCGTCAGCACCGGCAGGGCGGCGATGCCAGTGGGCGTTCCCACGGAGCCGATCAGCGAGAACACGTTGTCCTCCTCGATCAGCGCACGGGCCGCCGCTTTGGCTTTTTCCGGCTCGTAGCCGTCGTCCCGCGCCACCAGCTTGAGGCTGCGGCCGTTGACGCCGCCCTGGGCGTTGACCTGCCTGAAGAAGGCCTCGATGCCCACCTTCAGGCGCTCGCCCAGCTGCGCGGCCGGGCCGCTGAAGGCCGCGAACTGGCCCACCAGCACCTGGCGATCGCCCACCCCGGGTTCCGCGCGCGCGCTTCCGACGACGGTCGCGGCCAGGCCCGCACCCCCCCACTTCAGAACATCTCGACGCGATTTTTGAAATTCATGCATTCTTTACACTCCGGCCCCGCATCGTAACGATGACAGCGGCCATACCCAAGGGGTAAGCCACCTGCCTAACCACCAAGGGCCTCCAAAACGGGCCCATGCGTCTGAAGGAGACCACATGAACCCGCGACTCACGCTCAGCGTTCTATGCCTGGCTGCCGCGCCCGCGTTCGCGGCCGGCTTCAAGCTCGAAAGCCCGGACATCAAGCCGAACGCCATGATGGACAAGAAGTTCGAGTTCAACAGCTTCGGCTGCTCGGGCGAGAACAAGTCGCCGGTGCTGAAGTGGAGCGGCGCGCCCAAGGACACCAAGAGCTTCGCCGTGACGGTGTACGACCCTGACGCGCCCACCGGCTCCGGCTGGTGGCACTGGACCGTGGTGAACATCCCCGCGGGCACCCAGGAGCTGCCGTCCGACGCCGGCGCCGCGGGCGGCGCCAACCTGCCCAAGGGCGCGACCATGGTCCGCTCCGACTACGGCACCGCGGCCTGGGGCGGCACCTGCCCGCCGGCCGGCGACAAGCCGCACCGCTACGTCTTCACCGTGTATGCGCTCAAGGCCGACAAGCTGGACCTGCCTGCGGACGCCACGGCGGCCCTGGCCGGCTTCATGATCCACGCCAACGAACTGGGCAAGGCCAGCTTCACCGCCCGCTACGGCCGCCCGAAGGCCCAGTAAGCCCCCTGGCGGCGCAGCGCCCCTCAGCCCGCGCGGTCTTCGCGGGGCGGCTGGGGCGCGCTGCCCGAGGCGTCGCCGTGGTGGTCCACGGGGTCCACGCCCGTGGCGCTGTCGCGCGGCCGGTGCGCTGGGCGCGACGCCGCATCGTGTGCGCCGTCGCGCCCGGGCGGTCGCTCGCGCCCTTCCCGCGGTTCACGCGAGTTACGAGGGACGGGACGGGTCAGCATGGGAAGAGCATCGCGTGCCGCACAGGGACGGGCTGTAGGACGGCACCGCCGCAGCGGATGGGTTGGCGCCCTGGCGCGCTTCCCTTCGAGGCCCGCGGTGGCTACGATGGTCGGCCCCGTCCCTGCAAAAAGGAGGCTCCCATGCCGACGCAAGCGGACATCGCCACACTGCGGACGCTGGCCCTGGTCGGCCCGGCCACCGCGGGCAAGACCACGCTGGCCGAGGCCCTGCTGTGGAAGTCGGGGGCGATCCCCACCCCCGGCAGCGTGGAGCGCGGCAGCACCGTCGCCGACGCCGACCCCCTGGAGAAACGAGCCCAGCGATCGCTGGGCTCTTCCATTCTGGGCCTGCACCACCGGGGCGTGCACATCCACCTCATCGACACGCCAGGGGCCGCGGACTTCCTGGGCCACTCGCTGCCGGCGCTGGAGGCCGTGGAGACCGCCGCCATCGTGCTCAACGCGGGCACCGGCGTCGAGCCCATGGCGGTGCGCATGATGCAGTGGGCCGCGCAGCGCGAGCGCGACCGCATCATCGTGGTCAACCGCATCGACGCCCCCGGCGTCGACCTCGCCGGCCTGGTGGCGGCGATCCAGTCCGCGTTCGGGCGCGAGTGCTTGCCCGTGAACCTGCCGGCCCAGGGTGGCACGCGGGTGCAGGACTGCTTCTTCGACCGCGGCCAGGACGCGCCCGCCACCGATTTCTCCAGCGTGGCCGCGGCGCACCGGGCCCTGGTGGAGCAGGTGGTCGAGGTCGATGCCGGCTTCGTCGAGCGCTACCTGAGCGACGGCGACGTGGACGCCACGGAACTGCACACCCCGCTGGAGCAGGCGCTGCGCGAAGGCCACCTGGTGCCGATATGCTTCGTCTGCGCACGCACGGGCGCGGGCGTGCCCGAGCTGCTGGACGTGATCACCCGCCTGCTGCCGGACCCGGGGGAAGCCAACCCGCCGGCCTTCCTTCGCGGCGAGGGCGAGGGTGCGAAGCCCATGCAGGCCGTGCCCGATCCGGCGCGCCACGTGCTGGCACACGTCTTCAAGATCACGCAGGACCCCTACGTGGGCAAGATGGGCGTGATGCGCGTGCACCAGGGCACGGTGGTGCCCGGCACGCAGCTCTACGTGGGCGATGCGCGCCGGCCCTTCAAGGTGGCGCACCTCTATGCGCTGCAGGGGCGCGAGTTCCGCGAGATTCCGCGGGCCCTGCCGGGCGACCTCTGCGCGGTGGCCAAGGTGGAGGAGCTGCACTTCGACGCCGTGCTGCACGACGCGCCCGAGGACGACCACATCCACCTGCGCCCGCTGGAGTTCCCGGTGCCGGTGCATGGCCTGGCGATCGAGCCGAAGCGGCGCGGCGACGAGCAGCGCCTGCACGAGATCCTGCACAAGCTGGTGAGCGAGGACCCCTGCCTGCGGCTGGAGCACGTGGCCAGCACCAACGAGAGCGTGGTCTACGGCCTGGGCGAGCTGCACCTGCGCACGCTGCTGGACCGGCTGGTCGAGGTGCACAAGTGCGAGGTGGACACGCGGCCGCCCCGCATCGCCTACCGCGAGACCGTCACCGCCGCGGCCGAGGGCCACCACCGGCACAAGAAGCAGACCGGCGGGGCCGGCCAGTTCGGCGAGGTGTTCCTGCGCGTGGAGCCGCTGCCGCGCGGGGCCGGCTTCGAGTTCGTGGACCAGGTGCGCGGCGGGGCCATCCCCTACAACCTGATGCCGGCCGTCGAGAAGGGCGTGCGCCAGGCGCTGGAGGCCGGCGTGGTGGCGGGCTACCCACTCGTGGACCTGCGGGTGGTGGTGGTGGACGGCAAGCACCACCCGGTGGACAGCAAGGAGATCGCCTTCATCACCGCCGCGCGCAAGGCGGTGGCCGCGGCCGTGCAGGCCGCCCGGCCCAGCGTGCTGGAGCCCATCGTGAACGTGGAGATCGCCGCGCCCGAGCAGCACGTCGGCGACATCACGGGCGACCTGGCGACCCGGCGCGGGCAGGTGAGCGGCACGGCCGCCAGCGCGGCCGGCATGGCGGTGCTGGCCCAGGCCCCGCTGTCGGAGCTGGCCAGCTACCAGTCACGCCTGAACGCGCTGACGGGCGGGCAGGGCCGCTACACGCTGGCCTTCAGCCACTACGAGCCGGTGCCGCCCGCGGTGCAGGCGCAGCTCGCGGCCCGGTACAAGCCGCAGGGCGAGGCCTAGGCCGGCTGCAGCAACGCCCGCACCTCGGACAGCGGCAGGCCGTACATCTCGGCGAAGGCCTCGGGCGTGGCGCCGCTGGCCTCGAAGGCGCGCCGCATCGCCTCGCGCTTGGCCTGGGCCCCGGCCTGCGCCGCGAAGGCCTCCTGGATCAGCGCGAAGGCGACGTCGTCGCGCGGCTGCACGCGCTCCAGCCAGGCGTCGCGGTCCAGGCCGCTGGCGCTGATCGCGCGCGACAGGCGCTCGAGCACCCAGGGCTTGAGGTCCTGCTTGCTGCGGGCCTGGCGGCGGCGCCAGGTTTCCATGATGGCATGGAACACGTGCTCGGGCGCCACGTCCTCCACGGCCTGGCCGTCCAGGTCGTAGCGCTTCATCTGCGTGGCCACGGCCTCGAGGTAGCGCGTGGACCGGGCGTGGAAGCCCAGCGCGGCCTTGAGCTCGTCCTTGCTGAATTCGCCCGGATGGCGCGCCATCAGGTCCTCGAAAGCGCCGAGCTTGAGCGGCAGGAAGCGCGCACCGAAAAGCTTGGGATGCAGCTGGAACAGCCGCTCCAGCACCTGGTGGGCGGAGCGCGCCGGGGCGGCGGTGGGGGTGTCGGTCATGGCGCGGGAGGGTAGCGGTTCA
The DNA here is from genome assembly GCF_015159745.1 of Ramlibacter aquaticus. Taxonomy (GTDB): domain Bacteria; phylum Pseudomonadota; class Gammaproteobacteria; order Burkholderiales; family Burkholderiaceae_C; genus Ramlibacter; species Ramlibacter aquaticus. The sequence continues at coordinate 83,506 of NZ_JADDOJ010000005.1, forward strand.
GCCAAAGCCTCCGACTGTACGCAATTTTCCCGGGCAGAATTGGCCCATGAAGATCGAAAAAGACACGGTGGTCATGCTCCAGTACAGCGTGGCCGAGGCCAACGGCAAGCTCATCGAGCGCAGCAAGGATCCCATCGTCTACCTGCACGGCGGCTACGACAACACGCTGCCCAAGATCGAGCAGGCCCTGGACGGCAAGGAGAAGGGCTTCGAGGTGACGCTCAACCTGGCGCCCGAGGACGCCTTCGGCCAGCGCGACGAATCGCTGGTGCGCACCATCCTCAAGTCCGAGTTCCCGCCCGGCGTGAAGGTCGGCGGCCAACTCGAGGGCCGCACCGAGGGCGGCGAGCCGCACGTCTTCCACGTCATGAAGATCAAGGGCGACACCGTGCTGCTGGACGGCAACCACCCGCTGGCCGGCAGGCCGCTGCGCTTCCAGCTCAAGGTCATGGGCGTGCGCGCCGCCACGGCCGAGGAGATCGCGCACCGCCACGTGCACGGCGAGCACGGCCACCACCACTGAACACCGACCGCAGGAGGCTGCCATGAGCTCACCCGTGCTGCGCGTGCTGCCGCTCGGCTTCCCCTGGGAAACCGCCGACCCCTTCCTCTTTTGCGCCTACCACGACGACGCGTACCCGCGCGGCGACGGCCGCATGGGGCCGCAGGCCTCGCTGGCCGGGCGCGACATCGGCCAGGACTTCAGCCGCAAGGACGGCTGGAGCATGTACCACGGCCAGCGCGTGCCGGGCTTTCCGGCCCACCCGCACCGCGGCTTCGAGACCGTCACCGTGGTGCGCAAGGGCCTGGCCGACCATGCGGATTCGCTGGGCGCGCGGGCGCGCTTCGGCGAGGGCGACGCGCAGTGGCTCACCGCCGGCGGCGGCATCGTCCATTCAGAGATGTTCCCGCTGCTGCGCGAGGACGCGGACAACCCGCTGGAGCTGTTCCAGGTCTGGCTGAACCTGCCGGCGCGCAACAAGATGGTGCCGGGCTACTTCACCATGTTCTGGGCCGGGCAGATCCCGCGGCGGGTGACGCAGGACGAGGCCGGCCGCGAGACCGTGGTGCGCACCGTGGCGGGCGCGCTGGAGGGCGCTGGCGCGCCGCTGTCGCCGCCGCCGCACTCCTGGGCCGCCCAGCCCGGCAGCGACGTCGCGATCTGGACCATACGCATGGCGCCCGGCGCGCGCTGGACGCTGCCGGCCGCCCAGGCGGGAAGCCGGCGGCACCTGTACGGCTTCAAGGGCGGCGAGGTCCGCACGGGCGGCCAGGCGGTGCAGCTGCCCGCCGCGGTCGAACTGCGCGCCGATGAGGCCGTGCTGCTGGAAAACGGCGAGGCCGAGAGCGAGTTCCTGATGCTGCAGGGCCGCCCCATCGGCGAGCCGGTGGCCCAGTACGGCCCCTTCGTCATGAACAGCCAGGCCGAGATCATGCAGGCCATCAACGACTACCGCCGCACCCAGTTCGGCGGCTGGCCCTGGGACGACGACGCGCCGGTGCATGGCGGGCAGCCCCAGCGCTTCGCGCGGCACCCGGACGGGCGCGAAGAAACGCCCGCCTGACAAGCGTGCCGCGGGTCGCCAGCTCGACGGGACGGGCCGCCCGCCACCCTCCAGGGCAGGGTTGGGGGCGGCCCACGCAGCGAAGTAAAGGAGGAGCCGCGCGCAGCGCGGCGGGGGACATGAGCGGAGTGGGCTGCCCCCAGCCCTGCCCGGGCGAGCGCCGACCTCCACGGGCCAAAAGAAAAGCCCCGCGACGCGGGGCTTCGTATTTGCCGAGGCAGGCAGGGTTACTTAGAAGCCACGACCCGCGCCATCTCCAGGCACTTGTTCGAGTAGCCCCACTCGTTGTCGTACCAGCTCACCAGCTTGACGAAGGTGCCGTCCAGCGCGATGCCGGCGTCGGCGTCGAAAATGGAGGTGCGCGTGTCGCCGCGGAAGTCGGTGGCCACCACCTTGTCCTCGGTGTAGCCCAGCACGCCCTTGAGCGCGCCCTCGGACTGCGCCTTCATCTCGGCGCAGATCTCCTTGTAGCTGGCTTCCTTGACCAGCTCCACCGTCAGGTCGACGACGGACACGTCCGAGGTCGGCACGCGGAAGCTCATGCCGGTCAGCTTCTTGTTCAGCTCGGGGATCACCACGCCCACCGCCTTGGCCGCGCCAGTGGAGGAGGGGATGATGTTCTCCAGGATGCCGCGGCCGCCGCGCCAGTCCTTGTTGGAGGGGCCGTCCACGGTCTTCTGCGTGGCGGTGGCGGCGTGCACGGTGGTCATCAGGCCGCGCTTGATGCCCCACTTGTCGTTCAGCACCTTGGCCAGGGGGGCCAGGCAGTTGGTGGTGCACGAGGCGTTGGAGATGATGGCCTCGCCGTTGTACTTCTGGTGGTTCACGCCGTAGACGAACATGGGCGTGTCGTCCTTGCTGGGCGCGGAGAGGATGACCTTCTTCGCGCCGGCGGCCAGGTGCTTCTCGGCCGTGGCCTTGTCCAGGAACAGGCCGGTGGACTCGATCACGATGTCGGCGCCGACCTCGTTCCACTTCAGGTTGGCCGGGTCGCGCTCCTGGGTCAGGCGGATCTTCTTGCCGTTGACGAGCAGGGTGTTGCCCTCGACGGCGATCTCGCCCTTGAAGCGGCCGTGCACGCTGTCGTACTGCAGCATGTAGGCCAGGTAGTGCGGCTCGAGCAGGTCGTTGATGCCGACGATCTCCACGTCGGGGAAGTTCTGCACGGCGGAGCGCAGCACGTTGCGCCCGATGCGTCCGAAACCGTTGATGCCGATCTTGAGGGTCATGGAAAGCTCCGAGGTTGAATCCTGTGTCTCGCGAAGAACCGATCTTGCCAAATGCGGCAACTCAGCAGGCCGGTCCCGTTCGCATCATTTCGCCAGCACCTTGCGCACGGTGTCGGCCACGTTCTCGGGCGTGAAGCCGAAGTGCTTGAACAGCACGTTGGCCGGCGCCGATTCGCCGTAGGTGTCGATGCCGACCACGGCCTTGCAGCCGTACTTCCACCAGCCGTCGGTCACGCCCATCTCCACGGCGATGCGCGGCAGGTCGGCGGGCAGCACGCCCAGCTGGTAGGCGCGGCTCTGGCGGTCGAAGGTGGTGGTGCTGGGCATGGAAACCACGCGCACCGGGATGCCGGCCGCCGCCAGCTGCTCCTGCGCCTTGAGCGCGAGCTGAACTTCCGAGCCGGTGGCGATGATCACCGCGCGCGCCGGCTTGGCCAGGCCCACCTCGGAAGGCTCGGCCAGCACGTAGCCGCCCTTGCTGATGTCCTCCAGCCCGGCCTTGGGGGCGTAAGGCAGGTTCTGGCGCGAGAGCAGCAGCGCCGTGGGCCGTTCCATGTTCTGCAGCGCCACGGTCCAGGCGACCACGGTCTCGGCCGTGTCGGCCGGGCGCCAGACGTCCAGGTTGGGGATCAGGCGCAGCGAGGCCGCGTGCTCCACCGACTGGTGCGTAGGGCCGTCCTCGCCCAGGCCGATGGAGTCGTGCGTGAACACGTGGATCACGCGCTGCTTCATCAGCGCGGCCATGCGGATGGCGTTGCGGCTGTAGTCGCTGAAGGTCAGGAAGGTGCCGCCGTAGGGGATGAAGCCGCGGTGCAGCGCCACGCCGTTCATGATCGCGGCCATGCCGAACTCGCGCACGCCGTAGTTGATGTGGCGGCCGATCTTTCCTTCGGTCTTCACCACCTCGCCGGCGAGGTCCACGCGCAGCGGCAGCGTGGCCTTGGCGTTGGTGAGGTTGGAGCCGGTCAGGTCGGCCGAGCCGCCCAGCATCTCGGGCAGGGCGGCTGTGAAGGCCTCCAGCGCCAGCTGCGAGGCCTTCCGCGAGGCCACGGTCTCGGCCTTCACGTGGGCGGCCACGGCTGCGTCCACGGCCACCTGCGCGAAGTTGCGCGGCAGCTCGCCCTTCATGCGGCGCAGGAAGTCGGCGGCCAGCTCGGGGTGCGCCTTCTCGTAGGCGGCGAAGCGCTGGGTCCACTCGGCCTGGGCCCGGGCGCCCTGGGCCTTGGCGTCCCAGGCGGCGTACACCTCCTGCGGCACCACGAAGGGCTCGTGCGGCCAGCCAATGGCCTCGCGGGTGAGCTTGACCTCCTCCAGGCCCAGCGCCTCGCCGTGCGCCTTGGCGGTGTTCACGCGGTTGGGGCTGCCCTTGCCGATCTGCGTCTTGGCGACGATGAGCGTGGGCTTGTCGGCGCTGCGGCGGGCGCTGGCGATGGCCTTGTCCATGGCGGCCACGTCGTGCCCGTCCACCGGGCCGATCACGTTCCAGCCGTAGGCACGGAAGCGGGCGGCGGTGTCGTCCACGAACCAGGGCGTGACCTGGCCGTCGATGGAGATGCCGTTGTCGTCGTAGATGGCGACCAGCTTGTTCAGCTTCCAGGCCGCGGCCAGGGCGCAGGCCTCGTGGCTGATGCCTTCCATCATGCAGCCGTCGCCCAGGAACACGTAGGTGTGGTGGTCGACGATGGCATGGCCTTCGCGGTTGAACTCGGCGGCCAGCAGCTTCTCGGCCAGCGCCATGCCCACCGCATTGGTGATGCCCTGGCCCAGCGGGCCGGTCGTGGTCTCGATGCCGGGGGTGATGCCCACCTCGGGGTGGCCCGGGGTCTTGCTGTGCAGCTGGCGGAAGTTGCGCAGCTCGCCGATCGGCAGGTCGTAGCCGCTCAGGTGCAGCAGCGCATAGATCAGCATGGAGCCGTGGCCGTTGGACAGCACGAAGCGGTCGCGGTCGGCCCAATGCGGGTCGGCGGGGTTGTGCTTGAGGTGGCGGCCCCACAGGGCGACAGCGATGTCCGCCATGCCCATGGGTGCGCCCGGATGGCCGGAATTCGCTTGTTGGACGGCATCCATGGCGAGCGCGCGGATCGCGTTCGCCATCAGGGTTTCATTGGCCATGAAGGGCGGCTCCGGGGAGGGTTCGGGGAAACCCGGAATTTTACCTGCTGGGCTCGCCCACCCCGTCCGGGCACCGTGGGCCGGGGCCGCCTTCGTCTACAGTCTTGCCCATGCAAGGCCCGCATTCCCGA
>NZ_JADDOJ010000060.1 GCF_015159745.1 Ramlibacter aquaticus
GCGCAGGCCGGGCCGCGCCCGGCGGCCTGGCGATGGGCACCAACCTCTCGGGCATGGAGTGGGCGCGGCCCGGCCTGCGCTACGGCCAGAGCACCAAGCCCAACCTCAACTACACGGTGCCGCGCGCGGCCGACGTGGCCTGGCTGGCGGCGAACGGTTGCGCCAAGAACCGCCTGCCCATCCAGTGGGAACTGCTGCAGCCGGTGCTGGTCACCACCAACGCGAACGCCAGCGTGCAGTCCGTGCTGGGCGCGCCCGGCGCCTTCAACGCCAACTACGCGGCGTACATCACCAGCGTGCTGGACGCGCATGCCGCCGTGGGTGCCAAGTGCATCATCGATTGCCACAACTACGGCCGCTACCAGGACTTCGTCTACCAGGCCGACGGCTCGGTGATCGGCCTCACGGCCTCGCGCGATCCGCTCATCATGCCGTTCACCACCGACGGCTCGCAGGTGCAGGTGCGCATCTTCGCCACCGCCGCGGGCGCCACGCTGACCACCGCGGCCTTCACCGATTTCTGGACCCGGGTCGCCCGCCAATGGATGAGCCACCCCGGCTTCGGCGGCTACGGCCTGCAGAACGAGCCGCACGACCTGCCGGCCCCCGGCAGCACCGTCGCCTCCACCGGCGTGGAAGACCAGACCATCTGGCCGACCTTCGCCCAGGCCGCGATCAACGCGATCCGCGCGGTGGACCCCGCCGGCCCGATCTACGTCGCCGGCAACGACTGGGAAGCGGTGTGGACCATTGGCACGAACAACCCGGGCTGGCCGCTGGCGGGCAGCAACCTGGTCTATGACGTGCACATGTACCTGGACGCCTACAGCAACGGTTTCGCCTTCGACTACGACACCGAGGTTGCCAAGAACTACTCGGCCGGTATCGGCAGCGTCCCCATCGGCCCGACGACCGGCTCGCAACGGCTGCAGTACGCCATCAACTGGGCCGCCACCTGCGGCGCCCGCCTGGCGCTGACCGAGATCGGCATGCCGGTGGACGACCCGCGCTGGCAGACCATGTTCCAGAACGCGGTCAACCTGGCCCGGCAGAACAACGTGGAGGTCTACAGCTGGATGGGCGGCAATCACTGGCCGGCCCGCAACTACGCCATCAACCACGTGCCGGGCTGGCACCAGGGCCGCACGCTGGAGCCCGCGGTCTCCGGCGCGATGAAGGCCGCCGCCGGCATCGCCAGCGCCAGCCTCTTCGACGACGGCCCGGGCTACGCCGCCTCGGGCACCAGCGTCACCATCACCGTGTACGCCCGCGGCAACCTGGCCGCACCGCTGACGATCAACGTGGCGTCCAGCAATGGCGGCACGCTCAGCAAGACCACGCTGACGATTCCCGCCGGCGCCAACGGCCAGGACAGCTACACCTTCACCGCCCCCGCCAACGCGGTCACCACGCTCAGCTATTCCAGCCCCAGCGGCGGCCAGCTGCCGCCGCCGCGCCGCGTGTATTCGCTGACCGATCCCGTCTCCTATGCGGCCGGCACCAGCCTGTACGACGGCGCCATGGCCATCCTGGCCAAGTACCAGGCCAGCAAGTGGGAGATGGCCGACGGCTACACCGACTACATGCAGGGCGCGATGGCCGCCGACGGCCAGCCGGTGCGCGCGGTCGCCGACTCGGGTTTCGGCTCCAGCGCCGGCAACGCGATGGAGATGCTCAACTGGATCAACACCGCGTCCAACATGGGCGGCATGTCGGCGCCGGTCATGAAGACCCTGAACGGCGTGAAGACCACAGACCACAGCGTCTACAACACCTTCGGCTTGTGGTGCAAGAAGTGCGAGCCGCAGCCGGGCGTGCAGCCCAACCCGCGCAACCGCGTGCCCTACAACATCGACGACGGCCACTTCGCCATCGCCGCCATCGCCGTGCCGGGCACGGCCAACACGGGCCTGGTGTTCCAGGCCTCCAAGACCGAGGACAACCAGGTCGCCGAGCTGGCGCTGCAGAACGGTGCGCCGGCCGCGCACTGGCTGGACATCAACGGCCAGAACGTCCAGCTCACGGCTTCCAGCGCGGTGGCCGCGGGCACGCCCTTCGTGCTGTCCATGAGCTCGGTGCCCGGCGCCCAGCGCCTGCGCCTGAACACCCAGGTGGTGGGCAGCGCCTCGGCCACCCTGGCCGCCAGCCCCTTCACGCAGATGCTCATCGGCTGGGGCTACCAGGGCTATTACCCGCGCGACGGGTTCGGCGGCAATGTGTATGGCGTGATCACCGGCAAGGGTGCGCCCACGACCAGCGAACTGGCCGTGCTCGAGCGCTACCTGGGCGCGGTCGCGGGGCTCGCCCTCTAGCAGATCCGGCTGCTCTTCCTCACCCTGGCGCCCCTTGCGGGCGCCTTTTTTTTGCGCTTGTGCTGTGTAGTCGCAACGGCCGGCGGGCCTGTGCGCGCCAAGCGCGGCCGTTTAGGGGGGCTGTCCTACAGGCAGTGCACGGCGTTTCCGACACCTACAAAAAGGCCGCGCTTCTTACAGTGGGAGCCCTGCGCGGTACCAACTTGTTCACGCGCTGCAACGAGGAAAAACGGAAGAAATTTGCAATGAACGGAGCCACGCAAGACCCCGGACGGGACCCGGCCCACTTCTACCGCATCGCCGGCGAGGGGGCCGGCCTGGCCAGCCACCAGGCCTTGTGGCGCTGGCTGCAGGGCGATGTCCAGCCCTGGCTCTCGCACGAGGTCCTGCTGGTCGGCTGGGGCGATTTCGCGACCGGCCGCCTGGAGCACGACATCGTCTCCAGCCTGCCGGGCATGCGCTCGGCCGACTGGAGCCCGCGGGTGCTGGCGCCCATGCTGTCCCACTTCCGCGACTGCTGGGCTGCGGCGCAGCACAAGCCGACCCAGGCCGACGCCACGGTGTGCGCCAAGCTGCTGCGCGCCGGCGGCATGCAGCCCAACCCCTTCGAGGGCCTGCGCAGCGCCCTGGTGCACGGGCTCAAGCCCGGCCCCCTGCGCAGCGAACGCATCTTCGTCGTGCTCAGCCGCGCCCCCGCGACCCCGCCCGGCGCCGGCCAGGCGCTGACCATGATCCTGCCCTTCATCGACATCGCGCTGCGGCAGATCCCGCCCTGTCCGCGCCCCGGCGAGGGCGCCGACCGGGTGAGCGCGCTGTCCGAGCGCGAGCGCCAGATCATGGCCTGGGTGGCCCTGGGCAAGACCAACCCGGAGATCGGCTGCATCCTCGACATCAGCGAATTCACCGTCAAGAACCACATGAAGAGCATCTTCAGCAAGCTGGACGTGAGCAATCGCGCCCAGGCGGTGGCCAAGCTCACGGGGATGGCGGCCCATGCCTGACGCCGAACCCTCGGTGCTGGCGCACGTGCCGCCGCCGCTGCCTGGCGCGCGCACGCTGGAGCCCGTCGCGCAGAGCCGCCTGCTGGTCGCGCTGGAGTCGGTGCTGGAGCCCGTGCTCACGGTGCTCTCGCTTTGGCTGCTGGCCTGGTGGATCGAGGGCGGCGTGGGCCCGAACTGGCTGATCGCCTCCATCGTCGCCTTCGCGCTGTCCTTCCCGGGCCGCCCGCTGCTGCGCGCGCCGGCCGACAAGGTGGCCGTCACCGTGCTGCTGGCCTGGGGCTGGACGGCCGGGCTGATGCTGGCCCTGGGCTTCGCCACCGGCCACATCGACGACTTCAACTCCGAGGTGGTGCTGCACTGGCTGTGGTTCGCGCCCACGCTGCAGCTGGCCGGCCACTGGGTGCTGCGCCACGCCGCGCCGCAGATCATGCGCCTGCAGGGGCCGCCGCAGCGGGCCGTGGTGGTGGGCATGAACGACCAGGGCTGCTCGCTGGCCGACCGCCTGAGCGCGGCCCCCTACGCGGGCGTGCAGTTCATCGGCTACTTCGACGACCGCACCCCCCAGCGCCAGCGCGGCGGCGAGCGCCACCCCATGCTGGGCCGGGTCGGCGAGGTCGCGGCCTACGTGAAGCGCCACCGCGTCGAGATCATCTACCTGTCGCTGCCCATGGCCTCGCAGCCGCGCATCAAGGAGCTGCTGGATGCGCTGAAGGACACCACGGCCTCGGTCTACTTCGTGCCCGACATGTTCGTCACCGACCTCATCCAGGGCCGCACGGATTCGGTCTGCGGCATGCCGGTGATCTCGGTCTGCGAGACGCCCTTCCGCGGCCCCGCCGGCCTGCTCAAGCGCGCCAGCGACATCGTGCTGGCCGCCTTCATCCTGCTGCTGATCTCGCCCGTGCTGCTGGGCATCGCGCTGGCCGTGAAGCTGAGCTCGCCCGGCCCGGTCATCTTCCGCCAGCGCCGCTACGGGCTCAACGGCGAGGAGATCGTGGTCTACAAGTTCCGGTCCATGAGCGTGACCGAGGACGGCGCGCGCATCGAGCAGGCCCGCCGCAACGACACCCGCGTCACGCGCGTGGGGGCGGTGCTGCGCCGTACCTCTCTGGATGAGCTGCCGCAGTTCATCAACGTGCTGCAGGGACGGATGAGCATCGTGGGCCCGCGACCGCACGCCGTGGCCCACAACGAGATGTACCGCGGGCTCATCAAGAGCTACATGGTCCGCCACAAGGTCAAGCCGGGCATCACCGGCTGGGCCCAGGTGAACGGCTTCCGCGGCGAGACGGATTCGCTGGAGAAGATGGAAGGGCGGGTGCGCTGCGACCTGGACTACCTGCGCAACTGGTCGCTGCGGCTGGACCTGTACATCATCTTCAAGACCATCAGGCTGGTTTTCACGGATGCAGCCGCTTACTGACGAGACTAAGTTCGAAAGCCCCACAACGACATGGAGCACTGCATCATCATGAAGAAGAAACAACTCATCCGTACCTCGGCCTCGATCGCCGCGCTGCTCATGCTGGCGCCCTCGGCCTTCGCCCAGTGGCAACCCGACGCCGGCGACGCCGACGAAGGACTGCACCCGCGCGTGCAACTGGGCGTGGAGCACGACAGCAACGTTCTGCGCGTGCCTTCCAGCGCCGGGCCCGAGGCCGACACCGCCGCCATCCTCGGCGTCGGCCTGTCCTTCAACAAGCGCTACAGCCTGCAGCGCATCCGCGCCGACATCGAGGCCACGCGCTACACCTACGACAAGCACTCCGAGCTCAGCTACAACACGCTCAACTACGCGCTGGCCTGGGACTGGTCCTTCACGCCGCGCCTGCACGGCGTGCTGAGCGCCGACCGGCGCCAGTTCCGCGACGTGGAGACCGACCCCGTCACCGCCACCAACGTGGTCGGCCGCCGCACCGAGCGCACCGAGCTGGCCGAGGGCATCTACGAGCTCTCCGGCCCGTGGCGCCTGCTGGCCGGCGCGCAGCACACCAGCGCCGACAGCACGCAGGTGCGCACCTGGGACGGCAGCCCCTCGATCCGCGAAGCGCACGTGGGCGCGGGCTACGAGTTCCCCTCGGGCACCTCGCTGTACCTGCGCTACCGCCACGGCAACGGCGAGTACCGCGACCCCAGCTTCCTGCCCGGCGCGACCAAGTTCAAGGACACCGAGACCGAGCTGTCGGCCCGCTGGCCGGTGACCGGCAAGACCACGGTCGAGGCCTCCATCGGCAACCTCAAGCGCGAGCACGACAACGCGCCCGGCCTGGACTTCAGCGGCACCGTGGGCAAGGCCACGGTGAACTGGCAGGCCACGGCCAAGACGCGCCTTTTGGCCGGCTACCTGCGCGACATCAGCGGCACCGGCCTGGCCACGGGCGGCCGCGTCACCAGCGACCGCTTCTACCTGCAGCCGACCTGGGCCGCCACGGCCAAGACCAGCTTCAACCTGCGCTACGACCACGTTCGCCGCGACTGGACCGGCGTGCCCGCCGGCACGCCGAATGCGGGGCGCAACGAGTCGGTCGAATCCATTGGCGCCGGCGTCGACTGGCAGGCCCTGCGCAAGGTCTCCATCTCGGCCTATGTGCGGCAGGAGCGCATGACTTCCAGCCTTTCGACGGGCTACCACGCCAATGTCTTCGGGGTGATGGGCAAAGCCATCTTCTGAAGGCCAAGGCGCCACGACACAGGGAGAGAACAACATGAGAACACCGCTGCTTCGTCTCAACGTCCTGCTGGCGGCCGCCCTGGCGGCGGCCAGCGTGGCCGCCCAGGACGCCCAGCCCGCGGTGGTCGCCCCCCGCGGGGCGGCGCCGGGGATGGCCGCGCCCGCGCAGGCGGCGCGGCCCGAGGCCCCGACCCAGCCGGGGACCGTGGCCGGGGCCGACTACCGGCTCAGCCCCGGCGACTCGATCAAGGTGCAGGTCTACCAGAACCCCGAGCTGGGCCTGGAGACCCGCGTGTCCGACAGCGGCGTCGTGAACTACCCCCTGGTGGGCGCGGTGCAGCTGGGCGGGCTCACGGTGACCGAGGCCGAGACGCGCATCGCGACGGCGCTCAAGCAGGGCGGCATCCTCAAGGCGCCGCAGGTCAACATCAACGTGCTGCAGGTGCGCGGCAGCCAGGTCGCGGTGCTGGGCGAGGTGCAGAAGCCCGGCCGCGTGCCGCTGGAGACCACCGGCATGCGCGCCAGCGAGGTGCTGGCGGCGGCCGGCGGCATCACCCCCAGCGGCGGCGACGTGCTCACCGTCACCGGCCGGCGCGGCGGCCAGCCCTTCCGCAAGAACATCGACATCCCGGCGCTGCTCTCGGGCAGCGCGGGTTCCGAGGACGTGGTGATCCAGCCCGGCGACTCGCTCTACGTCGCCAAGGCCCCCACGTACTACATCTATGGCGAGGCGCAGAAGCCCGGCCACTACCGCGTCGAGCCCGGCATGACCGTGATGCAGGCGATCGCGGCCGGCGGCGGCGTCACGCCGCGGGGCAGCGAGAGCCGCGTACGCCTGACGCGCAAATCGCCCGACGGGCGCACCCAGGAGCTCTCGCCCCGGCTGACCGACCCGGTCCAGCCCGGCGACGTGCTCTTCGTGCGCGAGAGCCTTTTCTAGAGCAGCAGGAACCCATCGAATGAGCCTCTACCAATTGATCGCCATCCTCCGCGCCCGCAAGGCCGTGATCCTCACGCTGATGCTGGCGACGCTGGCGCTGGCGCTGGGCTGGGTGCTGCTGCGGCCGCACAACTACACCGCCCGCACGCCGGTGCTGGTGGACGTGCGCACCGACCCGACCAACGCCACGCCCTGGCAGGGCATGGTCGCGCCCAGTTTCATGACCACGCAGATCGACATCATCAAGAGCGACCGCGTGGCCCAGCGCGTGGCCCAGATCCTGCCGCCCGACCAGGCGCCGCTGAAGGGCCTGCGCGAGGAAGCAGCCGGCAAGCCCGCGGCCGAACACTGGATCGCCCAGGTGCTGCAGCAGCGGCTGGAGGTCAAGCCCGCGCGCGAGAGCAACATCATCAACATCGCCTGGACCGGGCGCAGCCCGGCCGAGGCGGCGCGGGTGGCCGATGCCTTCGCCCAGGCCTACCTGGAAACCAACCTGGACATCAAGACCGAGCCGGCCAAGAAGTACACGGTGTGGTTCGACGAACAGCTCAAGGCCGCGCGCGACCGCCTGCAGCAGGCGCAGCAGAAGCTGGGCGATTACCAGCAGAAGGCCGGCATCGTGGACACCGACGAACGTCGCGACTTCGAGACCACGCGCCTGACCGAGCTGAACCAGCAGCTGATGATCGCCACCACCCGCGGCCGCGGCGGCGCCCCGGCCAGCACCAGCAGCCCGCTGGTGGACAACCTGCGCCAGGACGTGGCGCGGCTGGAGGCCAAGATCGGTGACGCCAGCGCCACCATGGGGCCCAACCACCCGCAGATGCAGCGCCTGCAGGGCGAGCTCTCTTCGCTCAAGCGCCGCCTGTCCGAGGAGTCGGCCCGCGTGGGTGTCTCGGCCGCGAGTTCCGCCGAGGCGCAGAAGGCGCGCATCCGCGAACTGGAGACGGCGGTGGCCGACCAGAAGCAGCGCGTGCTCTCCATGAACAAGGACCGCGCGCAGCTGAACCTGCTCAAGAGCGAGGTGGACACCGCGCAGAAGGCCTTCGAGACCGTGAGCGCCAGCGCCGCCCAGGCCCGCATGCAGGCCATGAGCAACCAGACCAACGTGATGAAGCTGGCCTCCGCCGTGGAGCCCAGCGACCCCATCGGGCCCACCGCCCTGCAGGCGATGCTGGTGGCCCTGGTCGCGGGCACCATCCTGGGCATCGCTACCGCGCTGCTGCTGGAGCTGACCCGCCGCCGCGTGCGCACCAGCGCCGACCTGTCCATGGCCGCCGGCATGCCCGTGCTGGCCACCGTCCCGGCCGCCAACGCCGCGCGCTACCGCGACGGCCCGCTGCGCCTGGCCCAGTCACCCCGCCGGCTGGCGCTGGCATCGCAAGGGAGCGCGGCATGAGCACCGGCAACCAGATCTATCCGCTGCCCAACCGGGTCGAGCCGCCGCTGGACATCGAGCTGCCCTCGCGCGAGGCCGGCCAGCCCCTGGGGGCGCTGCTGGTCGATGCCGGCGCCCTGGAGGCCGACAACGTGCAGCGCATCCTGGACTACCAGAAGAAGTCCGGCCTGCTGTTCGGCGAAGCCGGCGTGGCCATGGGCCTGGTCGACGAGGTCGACGTGCGGCGCGCGCTGGCGCTGCAGTTCGGCCACACGCTGCTGGCCCCGGACGCCGGCTTCGGCCAGGACCTGGTCGCGGCCACCGACCCCGACTGCGAGGCCGTGGAGCACCTGCGCGGCCTGCGCGCCCAGCTGATGCTGCGCTGGTTCGAGAACGATGCGCGGCAGGCGGCGCTGGCGGTGGTCAGCCCCGGCCACGGCGAGGGGCGCAGCTACATCGCGGCCAACCTGGCGGTGCTGTTCGCGCAGCTGGGCAAGCGCACGCTGCTGATCGACGCCGACCTGCGCAACCCGCGCCAGCACGAGATCTTCGGCCTGCGCGGGCGCGTCGGCCTGTCCACCGTGCTGTCCGGCCGCGCCGGCTGGGAGGCCGTGCACGAGATGCGGCAGATCCCCGGCCTGTGGGTGCTGCCCGCGGGCGCGCAGCCCCCGAACCCTCAGGAGCTGCTCTCGCGGCCCGGCTTCTCGCGCCTGCTGCAGTCGCTGCGCGCGAGCTACGAGGTGATTCTGGTCGACACCCCGGCCGGCCAGGATTCGGCCGATGCCGGCACCATCGCCGCGCGCGCCGGTGCCGCGCTGATGGTGGCCTGCCGCGACGCCAGCTCGGTGCCGCGGGTGGCGGAGCTGGCCGAGGACCTGCGGCAGTTCGGCGTCAGCATCGTGGGCGCCGTGCTCAACGGCGCCGGACCGGCGAGGCGCTGAGCCGATGCCGAACTGGCAGGACCGCTGGCGCCACCTGGTGCAGGGCGTGGTGCGCGTGCACACGGCGCGCGGCGAAGAGCAGCTGGTGGCCTCGCTCTCGCACACGCTGGAGCCGCGCGTGCTCGCCTTCGTCAACGCGCACGCGATGAACTCGGCCGCCCAGTCGCGCGACTTCTACGAGGCCCTGATGTCGGCCGACGTGGTGCTGCGCGACGGCAGCGGCATGGCCATCCTGATGCGCCTGCTGAACCAGCCGCCGGGGCTCAACCTGAATGGCACCGACCTGATCCCCAAGCTGCTGCGCGCGCATGCCGGGCGCGGCATCGCGCTTTTCGGCACCGAGCAGCCCTGGCTGGCGCAGGCGCGCGAGGTGGTGCGCAAGGAACTCTGCCCGGGCAGCCACGTGCTGGCCGCGCACGGCTTCCACGACGCCAGCCTGTACCTGCGCATGGCCGCATCGCACCGGCCCGCGCTGATCGTGCTGGGCATGGGCATGCCGCGGCAGGAGCAGGTGGCGCGCATGCTGCGGGATGCCCTGGGCTGTCCCTGCCTGATCGTCTGCGGCGGCGCCATCATCGACTTCCTGGGCGGCAAGGCGCAGCGCGCGCCGCGCTGGGTGCGCGGCCTGGGCATGGAGTGGGCCTGGCGGCTGGCGCTGGAGCCGCGCCGCCTGTTCCGCCGCTACGTGATCGGCAACCCCGTGTTCCTCGCGCGCGCGCTCTCGCTGGCCGCGCAGGGTCGGGCCGGCTGCGGCCAGGGCGCCCGGACCTAGAATTCCCCCAGCCATGAACATCCTCCTCACGGGCGGCGCCGGCTACATCGGCAGCCACACCCACGTCGCACTCCTGGAAGCGGGGTTCGACCCGCTCATCCTGGACAACTTCGCCAACAGCCATCCGCGCGTGCTGGAGCGCCTGCAGGAGATCACCGGCCGGCCGGCGCGCTGCGTGCGCGGCGACGTGCTGGACACCGCGCGGGTCGAGCGCCTGCTGCGCGAGGAGAAGATCGCCGGCGTGATCCATTTCGCCGGCGACAAGGCCGTGGGCGAGAGCGTGCAGCAGCCGCTCAAGTACTACCACAACAACATCGGCGGCGCCGTGAGCCTGATGCAGGCCATGGAGGCGGCGGGCTGCGAGTCGCTGGTGTTCTCCAGCAGCGCCACGGTCTACGGCGACCCGGCGAGCGTGCCCATCCGCGAGGACTTCCCGCGCAGCGCGACCAACCCCTACGGCCACACCAAGCTGGTGATCGAGGACATGCTGGCCGCCCAGTGCCATGCCCGGCCGTCCTGGAAGGTGGCGGTGCTGCGCTACTTCAACCCGGTGGGCGCGCACCCCAGCGGGCGCATCGGCGAGGACCCGGCCGGCATCCCCAACAACCTGATGCCCTACATCTCGCAGGTGGCGGCCGGCACGCGCAGCGAGCTGCAGGTGTTCGGCAACGACTACCCCACGCCCGACGGCACGGGCGTGCGCGACTACATCCACGTCTGCGACCTGGCCGAGGGCCACGTGGCCGCGCTGCGCCACCTGCTGGAGCGGGGGCGCGGGCTGACGGTGAACCTGGGCACCGGCCAGGGCCACAGCGTGCTGGAGGTGGTGAAGGCCTTCGAGCGCGCCAGCGGGCGCCCCGTGCCCTACCGCTTCGCGCCCCGGCGCGCGGGCGACGTGGCGCAGTGCTATGCCGACCCTGCGCTGGCGCGCGAGCTGCTCGGCTGGCAGGCCGTGCGGGGCCTGGACGCGATGTGCGCCGACGCCTGGCGCTGGCAGAGCGCGAACCCGCAGGGCTACCGCTGATCCGTGCGCCGGGGCGCCGAGGCGTCGCAAGCAGGACACGGCACCGCGCAAGCCCCCGCACGCCGCGCCTGCGGCCGCGCCCCAGGCCTGGCTTCAGGCCGCGCCCGCCGCCACCGGCGCCGCGCCGGCGGCGGGCCGCAGCCCGTCCACCGCGCGGGACAGCACCTGGGCGTAGGGCGTCCAGCGCAGCCCCAACTCCTCTTCGGCCAGTTCGCTGCGCAGCCGCAGCTGGCGCTCGAACACGCCCAGCAGCCCGGGCGGCAGCGGCACGGGCAGGGCCCGCGGATCGCGGCCCAGCCGGCGCGCGGCGATCTCCAGCAGCTTGAGCGGCGGTCCCATCAGCTTCGCGTCCAGCCGCAGCCGGCGCGCGGACACGCGGCGCAGCGGCGTGGCCCCGATCGCCAGGGCGAGGTCGCGGAAGTAGTCGTTCCAGCGCGGGCTGTCCGGCGCGGCGAGGTTGTAGATGCGCGCCTCGCAGGGCGAGAGCCGCAGGCGAAGCCCGGCCGCCACGGCGGCGGCCACGTCGTCCAGCGCCACCAGGTTGCTCCAGCCGTCGCCGCCCGCGCCCAGGTCGCCCAGGCGGCCGGCGCGCAGCAGCCGCGCGATGCGATCGACCCACAGCGCGCTGCCGGGCCCCCAGACGCAGCCGGGGCGCAGCACCACCAGGCGGCCGCCTTCGCCGGCGTACGCGGCCAGGGCCTGCTCGGCCTCGATCTTGGCCTGCGCGTACCAGCCGATGCCGCCGTCCAGCGGTGCGTCCTCGCGCGCCTCGCCCTCCAGCGCGCCGTAGACCGACAGGCTGCTCAGGTGCACGATGCGCCCGCAGCCGGCCTGCTGCGCGGCGCGGGCCAGGGCCCGTGCACCGCCGGCGATGGCCGGCCCGCTGCCCGCCACGCAGTTGACGACCGCGTCGGCGCCGCGCAGCGCCGCGGCCAGCGCGGCGGTGTCCTGCGTGTCCAGCGTGAGCTGCCCCGGCCCCTGCGCGTGGCGCGACGCGGCGACCACCTGCACGCCGTCCTGCGCCAGCCTGCGCACCAGGGCCGAGCCGATGTAGCCCGAGCCGCCCAGCACCAGGACATTCATGCCGGCACCTCTTCCTCGATCAGGGTCAGCGCGTGCGGGTCCAGCCGTTGCGCCAGGTGCCGGCCCAGCCGCAGCGAGGTGGCGATCAGCGTGAGCGTGGGGTTGGCCTGGCTGGAGGTGGGGAAGATCGCGCTGCCGGCGACATAGAGGTTGTCCACCGAGTGCACGCGTGCATTGGCGTCCACCACGCTGCTGCGCGGGTCGCTGCCCATGCGGGCGGTGCCGATGTGGTGGCCGCCGTAGGCGCCGAAGCGGGTGAGGTCTTCCTCCAGGCGGTCCTCGTCCAGCGTGAGGCGGCCCGTGCCGCTGGCCTCGAACTCCTGCGCCAGGATGCGCAATGTGCGGCGCAGCGAGTCGATGTCCTGCGGGCTGTAGCGCCAGTCCACGCGCAGGCGGCGCATGCCCAGCGCGTCGCGCGCGTCGGCCAGCGTCACGCGGCTGTCCGCGTTGGGCACCTGCTCGCCGTGCATCTCCATGCTGAAGCGGTTGCTGCGGTTGCGCAGGATGACGGAGGGGAACTTGCGCTCGGCCAGCGTGCGGTGGCGCAGCCAGTGGGCCAGGAAGCGCGTGGTGTCCAGCGGGTCCGACACCACGTTCAGCAGGTGCCGCGCCAGCACGCCGGGCGTGGCCGCGCCGCCGTCGTTCAGCCGCTTGCCGTATTCGTAGCTGATGAAGCGGCGTGACAGGAACAGCCCCGAGAGCACGCCGTTGCGGTGGCGCGGGTCGGTGATGCGCGGAAAGTGCAGGCGCGCCACGGCGTTCGCCAGCCCCTCGCTGCGCTGCACCGCCTCGGTGAGCGCGATGCGGCGGCGGCAGTAGATGCCCTCCGGCGACACCTCGTAGCCGTGGCGCACCGCCTGCGTCGGCCCATTCACCTCCAGCGTGCCCACGTTGCCCGCGATGTGGCACATGTAGTAGCGCCCCACCACGTCATGCCGGTTGCCCACGCCGCCGGGCGCCACGTCGTCGGAGGCCAGCAGCAGGCGCGCCGTCTCCAGGCCGCCCAGCGCCAGCACGGCCACGCGCGGCACCACGGCAAAGCGCGTGCCTTCCAGGGTGCTGACCTCCAGCGTGCGCACGCTGCGGCCGTCCGCGGCCAGGCGGATGCCGGTGCAGTTGGCGCCCAGGAGCAGGTCCACGTCGGCGGCCACGCGCAGGCGCCGGGCGTAGCGGCGGCCGAAATCCGTGGGGCAGGAGAAGCGCTCCAGCCCGTCGGTGCGCACGCGCTCGCTGTGGAAGCCGGCGAACAGCGGGCCCACGCCGGGCAGGGCCTGGGCCGCGTCATAGGCGAACTCGCCGGCCTCGGCCAGGCGGTTGGCCTCGGGGTAGAAGGGCAGCAGCTCGGCCAGGGAGATCGGCCAGCCGCTGTGCTCGATCCAGGCGCGGCGCTCGAAGTCGATCGCGTCGAATGGCATGCAGCGGCCGCCCCAGAGCGTGGTCGAGCCGCCGAAGCGGCGCTGGCGGTACTTGTCGGGCGGGCTGTGCAGGCGTTCGTCGGCCACCTCGCCCGCGTACAGGGCCTGGGTGGGTGCATGCTCGGCCTCGCGCCCGGCCTCCAGCAGCATGACGCGCAGGCCCCGGCCGCTCAGCGAGAGCGCGAGCGAGATGCCGGCGGCGCCGGCGCCGACGATGCACACGTCGACCGGCAGGCGCGCGCCCAGGGGGATGCTGGCGGCGTCGCGGATCACGGCAGCTTCCGCAGGGCGGCATCGGCCGCCGGCGCCTGCACCGGGGGCGTGGCCGCCGGAAGCTCGATGACGGTCGCCGAAGCGGCAGCGCTGGCCGGCGCTTCGGCGGGCGCCGCGGTGACGGTGCCCACCACGGGCACGGCGGACGCGGCGGACCGGGCGGCTGCCGCCGGGGCGGCGCCCGCCGGCAGTCGCGCGCAGGTGCGGAAGTGGCGCTGGTGGACCCGGGCGATGCTGGTGAAGAAGCGCGCGACCGAGAACTGGCGCTCGTACAGGGCCCGCCCGCGCTGCGCCAGGGCCTGGGCCTCCTGCGGATGGTCCAGGAACCACTGCAGCGCGGACGCCAGGGCGGCCGGGTCGCCCACCGGCGTGAAGCGCGCGTCCTCGCCGTCGCTGAGCACCTCGGCCAGTTCGCCCACCGGCGTGCACAGCACGGGAACGCGCCAGGCCAGGGCCTCCAGCACCACCAGCGGCAGCACCTCGTCGTGCGAGGGCAGCACCAGCAGGTCGGCCTCGCGCAGCAGCTCGATCACGCGGTCCTGCTCGCACCAGCCCTCGAAGCGCACCCGCTCCTGCACGCCCAGCTCGCGCGCCAGCGCCTGGTAGCGTGGCAGCTCGCCGCTGCCGGCGAAGACCAGTTCCAGCCGCGAGCGCTCCAGTCCCGGCTGGGCCAGCGCGCGCAGCAGGTCGGACACGCCCTTGAGGTCCGTCATGCGGCCCACGAACAGGGCCTTCATCACCTCGCCGCGCGGCCGGGCCGCAGGCGCGCTGGCCGGGCCGGGCACGCCGTTGAACACGATGTCCACCCGCTGCGGCCGCACGCCCAGCTCGTCGATGGCGAAGCGCCGCGCGCTGGCGCCTATGACCACCACCGCGTCGGCCAGCGAGAACATCCAGCGCGTCGCCGCCCGCAGCGGCGAGGGCAGGCTGCGGTAGAAGCTCTTCATCTGCGCGTGCAGGTGCACCACCACCGGCACGCCCAGCGCCCGGCAGGCGCACACCACCACGCCCTTGCGCAGCAGGCTCAGGCGCTCGGCCATGTTCACGTGCACGCCGGCGAGACGGCCCGACAGCCGTCCCTGGGCGATGCGTCCCAGCGCGCGCGGCAGCATCCACAGCGTCTGCACCGCCTGGCCGGGTCCCCGGGTTTCCAGCGGCAGCAGCTGCGCGGCGTTCGCCGCCGGCTGGCCGGCCTGGGCCTGAAGCAGGTAGTCGCCCACCTTGTACATGCCGCCGCCGGCGGCCGACCAGGGACAGGCGACGTAGATGAAGTCGCCGGTGGCGGTGCGGGCCTGCGCCCGGCCCGCGAGGGGTTCACTTGGAAGCGGGGTTTGCTGCATGGGGGAAGCGCGGCGCGCGCGGCTTGAACAGCAGGCGACGTGCGCCCGCGATCAGCGGCTTCTCGAGCCACAGGTAGGAGGCGGCACCGGCCAGCATCACGGCGGCGCTCGCCAGCACGAAGGCCAGCAGGGGCTGGCCCAGGTGCAGGCGCTTGAGCACCATCACGACGGCGGGCACCACGAAGGTGTGCGACAGGTAGATGGAGTAGGAGGCGTCCCCCAGGAACGCCAGCGGGCGCGCCAGCGGCATGCGCACGATCACGGGCTCCAGCCACAGCGTGCCCAGCACGATGGCGGCGGCGCCCACGCCCCAGGGGAAGAAGCGGTCCGAGTCGGGGTCCCAGCCCAGGCCGAAGGTGAACAGGGTCCCGGCCAGCAGCAGCAGCGCGCCCGCCAGCACCGGCCCGGGCCCCCAGCGCAGCAGCGCCTGCGCGAAGGCCACGCCGACGATGAACTCGAAGATGATGGACTGGGCGTAGAAGTGCAGGGCGGTGACGCCCGGCAGGAATTGCGCGGCGATGAACAGCAGGGCGAAGCCGGCCAGGCAGGTCGCGATGCGCGGCAGGCGGGCCGCGATGGCGAGGCCGAACACGGCGTAGAACAGCATCTCGAAGTTGAGCGTCCAGCCCACCGGCAGCACCGGCTGCACCAGGCCCCAGGGCGCCGTCATGGGCACGAAGGCGAGCGAGGCCGCCAGGTGCAGGGGCACCACGCTGGACTTCACGGCCAGGGCCGGCACGGCCGCGATCAGGGCCGCCTTGAGCAGGGTGTAGACCCAGTAGAGCGGCACGATGCGCTGGATGCGGCGCCGCGCGAACACCCAGGCCTCGGACGGGCCGGCCCAGCCCGCGGTGGAGATCGCCATCACGAAGCCGCTGATGACGAAGAAGATGTCCACGCCGACCGCGCCCGTGCCCCAGTAGACGCCCTCGCCCCGCCCCGTGAGGTGGATGGAGATCGCCTGGGTGATGTGCATCACCGCCACCAGCATGGCGGCGGCGAATCGCAGCACCTGAAGGCCGACGTAGGTCTGTTTCATGCGTAGTGCCGGGCGCGCATCTCGTGCGGCTTGGGCGGCTCGTGCAGCACCTGGCTGGCGATGGGGGCGCGCGGCGCGCGGCGCGGCCGCAGCAGGCCGCGCACCAGCCCGGCGGCGGCGAAGCACCAGGACACCACCGAGTAGGTGGCACGCGACCAGGAGCGCTTGCGCCAGGCCATGGCGGCGAAGGGCAGGGCGGCCAGGGCCGCGAAGCCCAGCGCGCGCGCCAGGGGCGGCATCGGCCAGAAGGGCAGCGTGGCCAGCAGCGCCCACCAGGCCAGCACGGCCGCGTACAGGCGCAGCTCGCGCATGCCGCGCAGCACCAGGCGCATGTGGGGCTGGCCGATGGCGCCGCGCACCAGCTCGCCCAGGCCGCACACATACCCGGCGCGCCAGCGGCGTGCCAGCAGGGCGTAGGGCGGCACGTCGTGGCCGTAGTGCGTGGCCGACTCCACCGGCAGCCGCCACAGCTTCCAGCCCCGTGAGCGCAACCGCACCGCCAGGTCGAACTCCTCGTAGCTGTGCAGGTTGCGGTCGGACAGGAAGCCGGCTTCCTCGATGGCCAGGCGCCGGTACAGCCCGCCGCCGTCCAGCCGGTCGACCTCGCCCGGCTGCAGGTGCGGCGGCGCGCGCAGGCCGCGCTCGCGGTATTCCAGGCTGTGCGTGTTCAGCTCCACCAGCTTGCCGCCCACGCCGCCCACCTCGGGGTGCTGGGCCAGGAAGGCGAGTGCGCGTTCCAGGAAGCCGTCGACCATGCGCATGTCGCCGTCCAGGATGAAGATGTACTCGCCGCGCGCGTGCTGGAAGCCCAGCTGCGGCCCGACGCCGCAGCAGCGCTCCTGCGGGTTGCGCAGCTGCACCACGCGGATCGGGTAGTGCGAGGCGAGCTCGACCGTGCGGTCCGAGGAGTGGCTGTCGGCCAGCACCACTTCGCCGCCCACCCGGGCGACGGCGGCCAGGCTGGTCTCGATGGCGGCGCAGATGTTGCGTTCCTCGTTGAGGGCCTTGATGACGATGCTGACGGCGCAGCGGGGCTGCAGCAGGTCGGCGAAAGGAGGTGGGCGGTTCATGGGAGCGTTCCCTGCTGGGCAAAGGTGTCGGCGCTGCGCAGCCGCCAGCGCTGCCAGCGGCCGGCGATGCCGGCCGGCATGAACAGCGCCATCAGGACCGTGAGCTGCCAGCGCCGGCCACCGGCCGCGTGCCGCGCCTGCATCAGCCAGCGCAGCGCCTCGCGCCGCCGGCCGGCGGCCAGGTGGTCGCGGGCGATGGTCACTTCCTGCTGGGCGACGAACCACAGCGCGGAGTGGCGGTTGCGCGCCGGGATGCGGCCCTCGAGCGCGCGTTGGCGCATGCGCACCAGGAAGGGCGGCAGCTGGTCGATGCGCGCGCGCGCCGTGAGCGAACCGGCGACGCCCACGCGGTAGGCCGCGAGCGGCGCGTGCACCAGCGCCACCGGCACCTCGTCGGCGAGCCGGAACCACAGGTCCAGGTCCTCGCCCACGCATTCGCCGGGTGCGAAGCAGGGCTGCATGGCGGCCAGGCGGCAGGCCTTCACGGCCACGCTGCTGGTGAAGAAGGGATGGGCACGCATCCAGCGCGCGCGCAGGTCCTCGATGAGCTCGACTTCGCAGAAGGCCTGGGGCAGCTCCCAGGGCTGGGGCGTGCCGCCCTCGTCGTCCTCCAGCTTCAGGAAGCCGCCCGCCAGCACCTCGGCTTCGGGGCAGGCCGCGTGGGCGTGGGCCAGGCGGGCGAGGAATTCGGGGTGGTGCCAGTCGTCCGCGTCCAGGAAGGCGATCCAGTCGCCCTCGGCCAGCGCGATGCCGCGGTTGCGGGCCACGGACACGCCCGCATTGGCCTGCCGCACCAGCCGGATCCGCTCGCCGCCGGGCGCGGCCGCCATCGCCTCGACGATGGCGGGGCCGGCGTCGGAGGAGCCGTCGTCGACCACGATCACCTCGTGCGGCGGCAGGCTCTGCGCGAGCGCGGACTCCAGCGCCCCGCGCACGAAGCGCGCCTTGTTGAACAGCGGCACCACGACGGAGAACTTCATGCCGGCCTCCGCAGCGGCCGGGCCACGCGGGAGCCGCGACGGCCCGCCGGCGCCGCGGCCAGGCCACGGCGCTGTGCCGCGCCCGCCGCCAGCGTCACCACCAGCAGCAGGTGGATGAAGAGCTCGCTGCCGTAGCCGAACAGCAGCAGCGGCACCTCGCTCACCGAGCGCAGCGCCAGGGCGATGAAGAGGGCGATGCTGAGCCCGCGGGTGTCGCGCGCATGGCGCAGCGACAGCCACAGCAGCACGGCGGCATAGACCACCAGCGCGATCGCGCCCACGGTGCCCGAGCGGGCCAGGGTGTCCATGAACTGGTTGTGCGCGCTGGTGGCGTTGGGCATGGCGATGGCGTTGCGGAAGTCCTCGTCCCACAGGGTGGGGCCATAGCCGAACCAGGGATGGGCATGCCACTCCTCCCAGGCCACGGCCCAGATCTGGTCGCGGCCGGTCAGCGACATGAGCTGCGCGCCTTCCTGCGTGTCGAAGAAGGAGGCGATCTTGTCGCCCACGTCGTCGAACACCAGCAGCACCAGCAGGCCCGCGCCCACCAGCATGGCGCCCAGGCAGGCCAGGATGCCGAAGCTGTTGTCGCGCGGATCGCCCAGGCGCTGCCAGGCGCGAGCGCCGCCGCGCACCAGCAGCAGGCAGGCCGAGCAGAGCACGAAGGCGATCCACGCCGTCTTGGACTGGGCGAAGAACAGCACCCCCAGGCCCAGCCCCCAGGCCAGCAGGTTGACCGGCCGGCTGCGGTAGGGGTAGGCGCACAGCAGCAGCAGGCCGGTCTGCGCGAACATGCCCAGCGCCACCGGGTGCGGGGCCACGCCGCCCAGGCGCGGCACGCCCGGCAGCAGGCCCTGGGTGTAGGAGGCGTCCAGCACCATGCTGGGGTCCACCGGGATCAGGGCCACGCTCACCACCATCAGCACGAAGAGCGCATCGCGGGCGCGCTGCAGGATGGCGGGCAGCTCCTCGCCCGTGGTGAGCATCATGGCGAAGCCGATCACCAGCGAATAGGCGTACTCGTGGCCCACGCTGGGGTGTGCGCCCAGCACCGCGGTGAAGGCCACGGTCGCCACCCAGTAGACGCTGTACGAGGCCACCAGTGGCACCGAGGGCAGCGGCCGGCCGCTGCCGAAATGGCGCAGGATGCGCTCGCCCGAGGCCAGCAGCAGCAGCACCGAGACGCCGCGCTGCAGCCAGTCCATGGCCGGGTTGTAGCTGCCGTTGCCGCCCGCGGCGAGCTCGGCGTACATCTGCGACAGGTCGCGGCCCGAGAGCATCACGCCCGCCGCCACCAGCGCCAGCATGGCGGGCAGCACCCAGGGCATGAACACGGTGCGTTGCGCGGCCGCGCTGCGATGCTGGGGCGTCCTCATGGCGCCACCTCGCGCGGGGGCACGGGGGCGACGGCCGCGAGCCGGCGCGCCAGCCCCGGCACCAGCCGCGAGAGCGCGAGCAGCGCGTCCTCGCCCAGCGCCCGCGGCCGCAGCCAGAGCACGGCCATGCCGGCGCCGAAGGCGGCCAGGCTGCCCGCGGCCAGCGACACCAGGGGCAGGCCCAGGGGCGCCGCCGCCGCACGGGCCGCTTCGGCCGCGCCCGCGCACAGCAGCGCCAGCAGCAGTCCGCGGCCCAGGTCGGGCAGCACCGCGCCCCAGCGCAGGCCCAGCGCGCGCAGCGCGGCATGCACGATGACGGCGCTGCGGGCGAACACCACGCAGGCCGAGGCCAGCGCGATGCCCACGATGCCGCCCGGCGCCAGCCACCACCACAGCGGCGCGGCCACGGCCAGCACCGGCAGTTGCAGCAGGAACTCGTACTGGCGGCGGCCGGTGTTCCAGAGCACCGGGGTCGACAGGCCCCAGCTCGCCCACGCCGGCAGGCACAGGAACAGCACCGCCAGCACCCAGCCGGAGGCGGCCCAGGGCGGCCCGTACAGCAGCGCGACCACGTCGCCCGCCAGCACGGCCAGCGCCGCGGCGACCGGCAGGGCCAGCACCAGCACGCTGGCCAGGCCGAGCAGCCAGCCCTGGGCCAGGCGCTGGCGGTCGTCCTGCAGGCGGGCGCCGGTGGCCAGGAAGGCCGGCTGCAGGGCGCCCAGCAGCAGCGTGTTGGGGATGGAGGCCAGGTTGTAGGCCACGGTGAACAGGCCCACGCTGGTGGCGTTGAGCACGCGGCCGATGATGACCCGGTCCAGGTTGGCGAGCAGCCAGTTCACCACGTTGGTGAGGAACACGGCGCGGCCGGTGGCCAGGGCATCACCGCCGTCGGCGTGGCGCCACAGCGGGCGCACCGGGTGCGGGCGGGCCCGGTAGGTCAGCACCAGCGCGACGGCCGACTGCACCACGCAGGCGATGCCCAGCGCCATCGCGCCGTGCCCCGTGAGTGCCAGCGGCACGCCCACCGCGAGGTAGCCGGCCGCGTAGCTGGCCAGCTGCACCAGGCCCAGCACGCGGAAGTTCAGGTCGCGCTGCAGCAGGTAGGTGGCCGGCGCGGCGGCCGCGATCAGCAGGCTGGCCAGCGAGAGCACCTGCACCATGGGCTCCACGCGCGGGTCGCCGAAGAAGCCGGCCAGCGCGGGTGCGGCCGCGAACATGGCGATGGCCGAGAGCACGCCGGCCACCAGCTGCCAGGTGAAGGAGAAGCGGATGTCCTCGTCGGACAGCCTGGGCGCCAGCATCAGGCTGTAGCTGAAGCTCGCACCCGACAGGAAGCCGACGAAGGTCAGCACCGCCAGGCCGATGCCGTACACGCCGAAGTTGCCCGGCCCCAGGAGGCGCGCCAGGGCCACCTGCGCCACGAACTGCAGCACGAAGCGGGCGATGGTGGTGGCGGCGCTCCACTTGAGCGCGCGTTCGGCCAGTGCGGCCAGCGGGCTGGCACTCATGCGCGCGTTCCGCCGTAGCGTCGCAGGGCGATGCCCGACATCAGGGCCAGGGCCGCCAGCAGCATGGCCACCCCGCCGCGCTGCGGGCGGTTCTCGTGCGGGCGCGGCACGCTGGCGGCGGGCATCCCGTCGCGCGTGCCGGCGGCCGCCGTCTTGATCAGTTCACCGTGCACGGGCGCAGGCGCAGGCGCAGGCGCAGCGACCCGGCCCGCGGGCGCGGCGGCGCGGGACGCCGAGGCGACCGCGACAGGGCCGGCCTGCGCGGCCGGCGCGCAGGTGCCTTGCGCAAACGCCCCTTGAAGGGCGGCGCACAGCGCTGCGGCGGTCAGAAGGCTTCGCATGGGGGTCCTCGCTCGGTGTCGTGTTGTCCGTCGGGCGTACTTGGCGCCCTTGCAAGGCATGCTAGGAAGACTCAGCGGGGCGGCTTGTAGGACGCCTGCGACAGTTCCCGGGGCTTAGTGCGTACGAGCCATCGGCGCGTCCATTCGCGGCCCGGCGTTTCGACGAAACGCCAGGTCAGCGCGCTGAAGGCGACGGTGGCGACCAGCAGCAGCGCATACAGCAGCGTGCCTTGCACGTCGTTGCGCCCGAAGGCCATCACCCAGGCGCCATCGGCCAGCGGCATGGGCGTCCACAGGTCCTGCCCCAGCACGCGCTTGACCACGGCCGGCAGCAGCAGCACGAGCAGGAAGTGGGTGAGGTAGATGGAGTAGGACAGCAGGCCCAGCGTGTGCAGCGGGCCCCATCGCAGCAGGCGGCTGACCCAGCCGCCCTCGCGGGCGAACACGAGCACGGCCACGGCGAACACGAAGGGCGCCATGAACGACAGCGCGGATGTGCCGGCAGCGCTCACGAAGAGCACCACGGCCGCCACCGTGGCCAGCTCGACCGCCGTCATGCCGGCGCTGGGCGCGCGCCCGGGTGCGACCGTCGTGCTGGCCAGGTAGAGCCGTTCGCAGGCCACGCCCAGCGCGAAGCCGAACACGCAGCGCAGCAGGCCCCAGTCGTAGGTGGTGTCCATGCCGCTGCGCGACAGATGAGAAAGGGCCAGCGGCGCGATCAGTGCGATGCCCACCAGCAGGCTGTTGCGCAAGCCCAGCCAGAGCGCGGCCAGGGCGAACAGCAAGTAGGTCCAGAACTCGGTGCTGATGGACCAGCTCGGGCCGTTCCAGGTCAGGCTGTGGTGCAGGCCCAGGCTCTGCAGCAAAAGCAGGTTGGTCAGCACCGCGAAGGGCTGGTTCTCGCCGGTGAAGGCGGTGGCGGCGGACTGCGGGTAGCCGGCCGCGAGCTTCAGCGTCTCCAGCGCCACGAAGCACAGCAGCATGAAGAAGTGCAGCGGGTACACCCGGCCCAGCCGCAGCGCCATGAAGCGGCGCACCGCGGGCCAGCCGTCGAGCCGGTGGGCGTAGTTCCAGGCGATGACGAAGCCGCTGAGGACGAAGAAGAAATCGACGAAGAGGTAGCTGTTGCGCACCAGCGGGCTGCGGTAGAGCGGGCTGTAGCCGTGGAAATGGAAGAGCACCACCAGGCAGGCGCACAGGCCCCGCCAGCCGTCCAGGGCCTCGAAGCGCAGGGCCGGGCGGCCCGTGCGCGGGGGTGTTGCTGCTTGCGCGGCCTCTTGCATCGCCTCTTTCCGTTGCTGCCTGGGCCGGCCATTCTTTCATGCAAGCAGCGCGGCCGGAGCCCGCCTTCGACGCTTGTCATGCTTGTCCTACAGGCGTGTCGGATGGCGCTTCCTAGCATGGGGCGCAACCCAAGGACGGAGACACCCGAATGCGACACAGCCGTGGCGAGCAGGCCCGCGCCCATGCCCTGCAGCAGGAAGTAGCCCGCGCCGAGGCCGATTACCAGCGCCTGCGGGCGGCCTACCTGGAGATCGCGCGCAACGAGCCCGGCCACGAGGTGGCGCTGGCCATGATCGGTGCCGACATGGACCGCGCCCATGCGCACCTGCAGGCCCTGATCGGCCTGCCGCGCCTGCCGTTCACGCACGAGCCCAGCACCGTGATGCGGCGCGAGGCGCAGCGCCTCGCGTCCGAGAACACCTGAGCCCCGGGGCCGCCATGGCCACGCATCCGGTCGAGCCCGAACCGCTGCCACCCGGCCCCGAGCCCGGAGGCGCGACCAACCCCTCGCACCTGCCCGTGGAGCCGGAGTTCGGCCCCCAGATGCCGCCGGCCGAGCCGGAAGACCCGCTCGCGCGGCCGGCCCCGGGCTGAGCCGCCAGGAACACGCATGACCCAGACCCACATCGTGCCGCCCATCGTCCCGCCGCCGCCGGGCCTGGACAAGGAGGAGCCGACCTTCGTCGAGGAGGAGGACATCCCCAGCGACAACCCGACCGGCGTCGAGGACGACTGGCAGTCGCCGCTGCGCGAGGAGCGGCCGTGACATCCGCGCCCGCGCCGGCGCCCGGCACCGCGCCCTGGCACACGCCGGCGCCGCCCGGGCCCGAGCCCACCAACCCCGAGACGCCCGACACGCCACGCGACCCCGAGAAGGGCCATGCGCCGCGCCCGGCGCCCGAGAGCGAGCACCCGAGCGAGTGAGTCAGTGGCCGGCGCCCGCGTCCTCGTCGCTGGCGGGGGCGAGGAAGGCCTGCGCGGCCTCCTCCGGCGGCGGCAGGCAGCTGGCCTTGGCCAGCGCCATCCACACGCCGAAGGGCAGGCCGGAGCGCTCGCGGCGCGGCGCCGCGCGCGCCACCACGAGCCGGCCGCCCTGCGCCAGCATCACGCCGCATTCGGCGGGCACCTCGTCCGGGTCGGCGATGGGGCGTCCTCGCGCATCGCTGCCCAGCACGTACCAGCATTCGCCCAGCGCCAGGTAGGCGCCGCGCTTGGCGGGCTTCTTCAGGTCGCCCAGCAGGTCGGCGCGGCGCACCTTCACCTCGTGCACCACCGGGTCCACGTAGTGCGGCACCGAGGTGTTGCGGATGGAGAACACGTCCGGCCGGGCGATGCACCAGCGCGTGGCCGTGGGGGCGGCCGCCGGCGCCTGGGCGGCCGTGCCGGGTGCCTGCGTCGTCGTACCGGACAGGCCGGCACCCGGCGGGGCGAAGCCCACAGCGACTGCGTCCGCCCCTGCATCGCCTTCCTCGCCTGCATCGAGACCGGCGCGCAGCGACAGCCCGCGCCAGGCGATGCGGCCTGCGCGGGCCATCTCGCGGGCCACCTGTTCCACCAGGGCCTCGTGCGCGTCGAAGGCGGCGCGGTTGCCGCGCAGCGCGCTGGCCAGAAGCTGCAGGCCGGCGTCGGTCACGCGCAGGTGCTCATGGCCGGCGGGACCGCGCTCGCGCGTGAGCAGGCCGGCGGCGAGCAGCTCGATCTCCACCGCGTCCTGGCAGGGCCAGCCGGCCGAGCGGTACACCTCGCGCAGGCGCCGCGCGTGCTGCCGGCCCGGCAGGAAGGGGGAAAGCGCGGGATCGTCCATGGGGGGCCGCAGTGTACGCCCGCGGCCGGCGTGCGCCGTGCGTGCGGTGCCGGGCGTAGGCGCGGCCTGACGTGCGGCGGCGTCCTGCGCTGATCGATTCGCGAAACCCAGCCACCAGAATGCACGCATCATGGCTGATACCCCCCAATACGGCATCACGGCCGTCCGCTACGCCGGCGTCCAGGTCGTGGAAGCGATGATGGGCTTGTTCGACCCGCTGCGCCGGCGCTGGGATTCGCGTCCGGCTCCGGCCCGGGTCAACGAGGTGGTGGACCGCCTGGTCGAGGGCGATTCCGTGGTGAGCGTCTTCCCGGGCGACGACGGCATGGAGCCCGGGCCCGAGGTGCAGGTGGACCTGCTGCCCGGCGGCACCGAGACCCTGGTGGCCGAAGGCCCGCCGGGGCGCCGCCTGGAGGACCTGCCGCGGTTCTAGTGTCCTGTCCCGGTAATTCGTGCGCAGAGGCGAGCGAGTTTTTCGAGGATTGAATCCGCGGTGGCCGTCCAGGTGAACGGCTTGCAGTTCTCGTTGTACTGCCTGACGAAGCTGTCGATCTTT
>NZ_JADDOJ010000061.1 GCF_015159745.1 Ramlibacter aquaticus
CCAGCGCGTAGCGAGTTGCGCCGTGCCGGCCCCAGGCCGCAAATTCCAGCGGAGTCCGCGCAGCGGACCGCGGCAGTATGAGCCCCCGTCACAGGCCGGCCAGCGGGGCGAGCGCGAGGTCGATGAGAGAAGCGCGACGCCAGCCAAGGCCGGCAAGGCGAACGCGAACTCTCCGTCCAGAGTGCATGACAGGCCACCTCCGGAACCAGCATGAAGGCTGGGCGCTGAACGCGACGGTAAGAAAAACCTAGCCCTCGCCGCCCCAGGTACACGCCCCCTCCTCCGCCGACCCCGCATTCCGCCTGAAGTTGGCGAACAGCTCCCGACCCATGCCGCGCGAGGAGGCCAGCCGCACGGCGTCCGGCATGGGCAGCACTTCGCGCGCGGCCCACTCGGCCTCGGGCACCAGCGCCTCCAGGCGGCCCGCATCGGCGTCCACGCGCACCAGGTCGCCGTCGCGCAGGCGCGCCAGCGGGCCGCCGGCCGCCGCCTCGGGAGTCACGTGGATCGCCGCGGGAACCTTGCCAGAGGCGCCGCTCATGCGCCCGTCGGTGACCAGGGCCACCCGCAGGCCGCGGCCCTGCAGCACCGCCAGCGGCGGGGTGAGCTTGTGCAGCTCGGGCATGCCGTTGGCCTTCGGGCCCTGCCAGCGCACCACGCACACCATGTCGCTGTCCATCTCGCCGGCGGCGAAGGCGCGTTGCAAGTCTTCCTGCGAATCGAAGATGCGCGCCGGGGCCTCGATCACGTGGCGGTCCTCGGGCACCGAGGACACCTTGATCACCGCGCGGCCCAGGTTGCCCTGCAGCAGCTTCAGCCCGCCGGTGGCGCTGAAGGGCGACTGCGCCGGCCGCAGCACCGCCTCATCGCCGCTGGCGCCGGTGTCGCGCCACGCCAGCCGGCCCGCCTCGTCGATCGGCACGCGGGTGTAGGCGCGCAGCCCGCCCTCGTGCACGGTCCGCACGTCCTCGTGCATCAGCCCGGCGTCCAGCAACTCCCGGATCACGTAGCCCGGACCGCCCGCGGCCTGGAACTCGTTCACGTCGGCGCTGCCGTTCGGGTACACGCGCGCCAGCAGCGGCACCACCGCCGACAGCTGGGCGAAGTCGTCCCAGTCGATCACCAGGCCGGCCGAACGCGCCACCGCCACCCAGTGGATCAGGTGATTGGTCGAGCCGCCGGTGGCCAGCAGCGCCGCCATCGCGTTCACGATGGCGCGCTCGTCCACCAGCTCGCCGATGGGCGTGAAGCGGCCGCGGGCGCCGATGGCCAGGACCTCGCGCACCGCCTCGCGCGTCAGTTGCTCGCGCAGCCCCGTCGCGGGGTGGATGAAGGCGGCGCCGGGCACGTGCAGGCCCATGGCCTCCATCAGCATCTGGTTGCTGTTGGCCGTGCCGTAGAAGGTGCAGGTGCCCTGGCCGTGGTAGGCCGCCTGCTCGGCGGTCAGCAACTCGGCCCGGCCGACCTGGCCCAGCGCCGCCCGTTCGCGCACCTTCGACTTCTCGGTGTTGGACAGGCCGCTGCTCATGGGCCCGCCCGGCACGAACACCACCGGCAGGTGGCCGAAATGCAGCGCGCCGATCAGCAGGCCGGGCACGATCTTGTCGCAGATGCCCAGCAGCAGCGCGGCGTCGAAGACGTCATGGCTGAGCGAGACCGCCGTCGCCATCGCGATGGTGTCGCGCGAGAACAGGCTCAGCTCCATGGCCGGCGTGCCCTGGGTGACGCCGTCGCACATGGCCGGAACGCCCCCGGCCACCTGGGCCGTCGCGCCCTGGCGCAGCGCCTCGTCCTTGATCAGGGCCGGATACCCGGCATAGGGCGCGTGCGCCGAGAGCATGTCGTTGTAGGCGCTCACGATGCCGATGTTGGGCGCCCGATCGGCCACGATGCGCAGGCGCTGGTCGCCGGGCAGGGCCGCGAAGGCATGGGCCACGTTGGCACAGCCCAGCCGGTCGGCGCCGCGGTCGCGGGCGGCCATGCTGCGCACGAGTTCGAGGTAGGCGGCGCGGGAGGCGGCGCTTCGGTCGCGGATGCGGCGGGTGACAGCCGCGACGGTGGGATGCAGCTTCATGCGGCCCATGCTACTTCAAGGACATCGCCGCGGTGGCCCATCCCTGCGCTACAGTTTGCAGCGATGTTGGAGAGCCTGAAGCCGCAGCGAGACCCAGCCGCCATGCTGGAGCGCACCCTGGTCGAGTGGGGCCACGACGACCTCTGGGTGTTCGGCTATGGCTCGCTCATCTGGCGGCCCGACTTCGACTTCGCCGAGCGGCGCCCGGCCCGCGTGCACGGCTGGCACCGCGCCCTGAAGATGTGGAGCCGCATCAACCGCGGCACGCCGGAGCGGCCTGGGCTGGTCTTCGGGCTGCTGACCGGCGGCTGCTGCC
The DNA here is from genome assembly GCF_015159745.1 of Ramlibacter aquaticus. Taxonomy (GTDB): domain Bacteria; phylum Pseudomonadota; class Gammaproteobacteria; order Burkholderiales; family Burkholderiaceae_C; genus Ramlibacter; species Ramlibacter aquaticus. The sequence continues at coordinate 2,391 of NZ_JADDOJ010000061.1, forward strand.
AGGGCATGGTCTTCCGCATCCCCCAGGCCCAGGGGCGCGAGGTGCTGGCGCGGCTGTGGGAGCGCGAGATGATCACCGCCGTCTACGACCCGCGCTGGCTGCGCTGCGACACCCAGCAGGGCCCGGTGCGCGCGCTGGCCTTCACCCTCTCGCGCAAGAGCCCCAACCACACCGGCGTGCTCAGCGAGGAGGAATACCGGCGCATCTTCAGCGAGGCCAGCGGCCGCTACGGCACCACCTGGGACTACGCGCGCCTGACCCTGGAAGAGCTGCGCCGCCACAACATCCGCGACCGCGGGCTGGAGCGCCTGGTCAAGCTGATGGAGCGCTGAGCAGCAACCGCTCGGCGGCCTGCAGGTCGGCCACGGTGTCGATGTCGGTGACGATGCCGCGGTCGTCCAGCGGCAGGACGCGCACGCGGCCCGCCTGCGTCGCGGCCTTCACGATGGCGGCGGCGCCCTGCGCGCCGGTGAGCGCCCGCAGCTGGGCGCCGAACTCCCGGCCGAAGGCCACCGGGTGGCCGCGTTCGCCGCCGAAGCTGGGCACCACGATCTCGCCCGCGCCCACGGCCTGCGCCACGGCGCGCAGCGTGTCGGGGCGGACCAGGGGCAGGTCGCCGGGCAGCACCAGCCAGGCATCGGCATCCGGCACGGCGCGGGCGGCGGCGGCGATGGAGTCGCCCATGCCCGGGTGGCCCGCGTCCTCCACGTGCACCGCCAGGCCGCTGGCCTGCGCGGCCGCGCGGGTCCACTCGAGCACCGGCCGGCCCGCGAGCGGCGCCCGCAGCTTGGACCCCTGGCCGCCGGAGGCCGTGAAGCGCTCGCCCCGTCCCGAGGCCAGCAGCAGGACGACCGGGCCGCTCACACCGCGCAGCCGGCGGCCACCGGTGCGCCCGCGCTGACAGCGTTCTTGCGCTCCACGATCTGCGCGGCGATGGACACCGCGATCTCGGCCGGCGTCTTGGCGCCCAGCTTCAGGCCCACCGGCCCGTGCAGGCGGTCGAGTTCGGCCTCGGTCAGGTCGAAATGCTCGGCCAGGCGCTGCTTGCGCGCCGCCTGGTTGCGCGAGGAACCCAGCGCGCCCACGTAGAAGGCCTGCGAGCGCAAGGCCTCGATCAGGGCCATGTCGTCCAGCTTGGGGTCGTGCGTGAGCGCGACGATGGCGGTGTGCGCGTCGGGCTTCATCTCGCGCACCACGTCGTCGGGCATGCCGGGCACGTGGGTGGCGCCGGTCCAGGCCAGCGTGCTGGCGTATTCCTCGCGCGGGTCGCAGACCAGCACCTCGAAATCGAGCAGCGCCGCGACCTGGGCGACGGCCTGCGAGAGCTGGCCGGCGCCGATCAGCAGCAGGCGCCAGCGCGGACCGAACAGGGTGGTGAGGCGCGAGCCGTCGAACTTCATCACGTCGTCGCGCGAGGCGCCGGTGAGCGTCACCTCGCCGGTGGCCAGCACCAGGGTGCGCGCCACCAGTTCGTGCGCGGCGGTGCGCGCCAGCACCTGCTCGACCCAGGCGATGTCGGCCAGCGGCTCCTGCACCAGGCGCAGCGTGCCGCCGCAGGGCAGGCCGAAGCGGGCGGCCTCCTCCTTGGTGACGCCGTAGGCGATCATGGCCGGCAGGCCGGTGCGCTCGCCGGCCTTGACGCGGGCGATCAGGTCGTCCTCCACGCAGCCGCCGGAGACCGAGCCGCTGACCACGCCGTCGTCGCGCACGGCCAGCAGGGCCCCGGGCGGGCGCGGCGCGCTGCCCCAGGTCTCGACCACCGTCACCAGCGTGACCGCATGGCCGGCGCGGCGCCACTCGAGCGCGTCGTTGAGGACGCGCAGGTCCAGGCTTTCCATGGCTGAGACTCCTAGGTTAAGAGATGGGTACGGGGCTGAAGCCTATTGTGCTGGCGCTACAACCGCAGAGGAATAACCCGGAAATTCGCAAACCATCCTCAATTTGAGACAGATCAAGGCTTTCCCGGCGGTGCAACAATCCGCGCATGACCGCCCCCGTTTCCCGGCCGCTGGCCGACCTGCGCAAGAGCTACGAAAAGGCCGAACTGAGCGAGGAGGCCTCGGCGGCCGACCCCATGAAGCAGTTCGCCCAGTGGTTGGACGAGGCCATCGCCGCCGAGTTGCCGGAGCCGAACGCCATGACCGTGGCCACCGTGGGCAGCGACCTGCGGCCCAGCACCCGGGTGGTGCTGATCAAGGGCTTCGACGAGCGCGGCATCGTCTGGTACACCAACTATGACAGCCGCAAGGGCCAGGAACTGGCGGGCAACCCCTTCGCCGCGCTGCAGTTCCACTGGGTCGAGCTGGAACGGGTGGTGCGCATCGAGGGCCGGGTCGAGAAGACCAGCGCGGCCGAGAGCGATGCCTACTTCGCCTCGCGCCCGCTCGATTCGCGCATAGGCGCCTGGGCCAGCCCGCAGAGCCAGGTGATCAGCGGCCGGGGCGTGCTGGTGGCGAACGCCGCCAGGTACAGCGCGCAATTCATGCTCAACCCGCCCCGGCCGCCGCACTGGGGGGGCTTCCGCCTGGTGCCGGAGCGTTGGGAGTTCTGGCAGGGCCGCAAGAGCCGCCTGCACGACCGCCTGCGCTACGCCCGCGAGGGCGATGCCTGGCGGCGCGAGCGGCTGGCGCCCTGAGCGCGCCCCGCCCTGCCTGATCCGGCGCAGCCCGCGCTTGCTAAGATCCGGCTCCCATGACCTCGCGCAAGCGCCTCGCCTGGCTGCTCTGGTTCGCACTGCTGCTGCCTTTCGCGCAGCTGGCGGCCGCTGCGCACGAGCTGGGCCACCTGGCGCAGCCCGCCGCGGCCACCAAGGCCAAGGCGCAGGCCGTCACCTGCGAGGTCTGCCTGGCGGCGGCCGCCCTGGGCAGTGGCGGTGCCGCCGCCACGCCGCCGGCGCTGGCGCTGGCGCCCCTGCCCCACGCCCTGCCCGACTTCCAGCCCGGGCCCACCGCGGCGCCGCGCTTCGACGCCGTCTTCCGCTCCCGCGCGCCCCCTTCGGCCTGACACCCCCGGTCCCGCCGGACGGCCCGCCGTCCACGTTTCCTGGTTTTGTTTCATCGTTGAAGGAGGTTCCGTGACGAACCCCGTTTTCCGCGCCAGCCTCGCGCTGGCGCTGGCTTCCCTGCCGTGGCTGGCCCACGCGGACGAAGCCGCCGACCTGAAGGCCCTGCGGCAGGAGGTCGACAGCCTGCGCAGCCAGTACGAGGCGCGCCTCAAGACCCTGGAAGACCGCCTGCGCGCGGCCGAGGCGGCCCGCGCCGCACCCGCGGCCGCCGTCGCGCCGGCCCCGCTCCCGGCCGCGCCCAGCCCCGTCCCGGTCGCCGCCGGACCGGCCGGCGGCCCCGCCAGCGGCACCGGCTTCAACCCGGCGCTCTCGCTGATCCTCTCCGGCCTGGCCACCCGCACCAGCCGCGACCCGGCCGGCTGGCACGTGGGCGGGCAGCCGCTGCCGCCCGGCAGCGACGTGGGGCCCGGCAGCCGGGGCTTCAGCCTCAGCGAATCCGAGCTGGGCCTGGCCGCCAACATCGACCCCTGGTTCAGCGGCGCGGCCAACATCTCGCTGCACCCCGACAACACCGTCTCCGTCGAGGAGGCCTACGTGCAGACAGGCGCCATCGGCGAGGGCCTGACCCTCAAGGCCGGACGCTTCTTCTCCTCGATCGGCTACCTCAATTCGCAGCACGCCCACACCTGGGACTTCGTCGACACGCCGCTGGCCTACCAGGCCTTCCTGGGCGGCCAGTACGGCGACGACGGCGTGCAGCTGGCCTGGCTCGCGCCCACGGACACCTTCATCGAGCTGCGGGGCGAACTGGGCCGCGGGCTGGACTTCCCCGGCAGCGGCGCTTCGCGCAACGGCGCCGGCATGGCGGCCCTGGCCTTGCACGCAGGCGGCGACATCGGCGACAGCAGCAGCTGGCGCGCCGGCCTCTCGGTGCTGCAGGCCCATGCGCAGGACCAGTTGCTGGACGGCACCGACCTGGCGGGCGGCACCACGGAACGCAGCTTCAGCGGCCGCACCCGGGTCTACGTGGCCGACGCGGTCTGGAAGTGGGCGCCGGGCGGCAACGCCACCCGGACCAACTTCAAGCTGCAGGGCGAATGGCTGCGCAGCACGCGCGAAGGCAGCCTGGCGGACTCCGCCTCGGCCGACACCGGGCCCTGGCGCCTGGCGCAGTCGGGCGGCTACCTGCAGGCGGTCTACCAGTTCATGCCGCACTGGCGGGTCGGCCTGCGCGGCGACTGGATGGACGCTGCACGCGTCGATGGCGGCAGCGGCACGCCGCTGTTCGGGGCGGAGCCCTGGCGCCCGCGCCGCGACAGCCTGATGCTGGACTGGAGCCCGAGCGAGTTCTCGCGCATCCGCCTGCAGTACGCGCGCGACCGCGCCCGGCCGGGCCCGGCCGACGGCCAGTGGTTCCTGCAGTACCAGATGAGCCTGGGCGCGCACGGCGCCCACAGTTATTGAACGCCCGAAGGACCCTTTCCATGAAACAGAATCTCTGGCGCTCTCTGGCGACGGCCGGCGCGCTCGCCCTGTCGGCCCTCGCCCTGCCCGCCCATGCCGCCCTCAAGGTGCTGGCCTGCGAACCCGAATGGGCGGCGCTCACGCAGCAGCTGGGCGGCCCGCTGGTGGACGTCGCGAGCGCGACCACCGCCCTGCAGGACCCGCACCAGATCCAGGCCAAGCCCAGCCTGATCGCCCGCGTGCGCAACGCCGACATGGTGGTGTGCACCGGGGCCGAGCTGGAAGTCGGCTGGCTGCCGATGCTGCTGCAGCAATCGGGCAACCCGCGCGTGCAGCCCGGCCAGCCGGGCAACTTCGAGGCGGCGCCCAACGTGCGCATGCTGGAGGTGCCGTCCCGCCTGGACCGCGCGGACGGCGACGTGCACGCGGCCGGCAACCCGCACATCCAGACCGACCCGCGCAACATCGCCCGCGTGGCGGTGGCGCTGGGCGCGCGGCTGGCGCAGGTGGACCCGGCGCACGCCGCGGACTACCGCCAGCGCACCGAGGCCTTCTCGGCGCGGTGGCAGCAGGCGATCGCGAAATGGACGGCGCAGGCCGCGCCGCTCAAGGGGCTCACGGTGGTGTCGCAGCACAAGGGCTTCGCCTACCTGTACGACTGGCTGGGCCTGAAGGAGGTCGCCGTGCTGGAGCCCAAGCCGGGCGTGGAGCCCAGCGCCGCCCACCTGCAGGAGGTGCTGGCCACGCTGAAGGCAACGCCGGCGAAGATGGTGCTGCACGCCGCCTACCAGGACGCGCGGCCCTCGGAGTGGATGGGGCGCAACGCCGGCATCGCGGTCGTGAACATCCCCTTCACCGTGGGCGGCAGCGACAAGGCCGGTGACCTGTACGGCCTGTTCGACGACACCGTGGCGCGGCTGCTCGCGGGCGCGGGCGCGAAATGAACCTGTCCGCCATCGACATCGGCATCCTGGGCCCGGCCTTCCTGGCCGGCCTGCTGGTGCTGGCCACCCACGTGCCTCTGGGCCGCGAGGTGCTGGACCGCGGCATCGTCTTCATCGACCTGGCCATCGCCCAGATCGCCGGGCTGGGCGTGATCCTGGCCGAATCGCTGGGCCTGCCCGACGGCGGCCTCTGGACCCAGGTGGCGGCCGTCGCGGCCGCCCTGCTGGGCGCGCTGCTGCTGACCTGGACCGAGCGCCGCGCGGCCGAGCAGCAGGAGGCGCTGATCGGCGTGCTGTTCGTGCTCGCCTCCTGCGTCGGCATCCTGCTGCTGAGCGGCAACCCGCACGGCGGTGAGCACCTGAAGGACCTGCTGGTGGGCCAGATCCTGTGGGTCTCGCCGGCGCAGCTCACGGCGCTGGCCGCGGTCTCCGCGGTCATCGGCCTGGCGCTGGCCCTGGGCTGGAACCGCCGGCTGGGGCGCTTCGGCTTCTACGGCCTGTTCGCGGTCGCCGTGACGGCCAGCGTGCAGCTGGTGGGCGTGTACCTGGTCTTCTCCAGCCTGATCATCCCGGCGCTGGCCACCCGCGCCTGGACCGGGCGGCGCCGGCTGGTGGCCGCCTACCTGCTGGGCGCCGTCGGCTACGCGCTGGGCCTGCTGCTGTCGGCCCTGTTCGACCTGCCCTCGGGCGCGATCATGGTCTGCGTACTGGCGGCCTGCGGGCTGGCGCTCGCGCTGACCTTCAGTCCCTCGAGAGTTCCTTGAAGGTCTTGCGGAACTTCGCCACCTTGGGCGCAGCCACCGCCATGCAGTAGCCCTGGTAGGGGTTTTTTTCGAAGAAGTCCTGGTGGTACTCCTCGGCCGGCCAGTAGTTGGCCAGGGGCTGCACCTCGGTCACGATGGGGCGGCCGAAGGCGTCCTCGCGGGCCAGCTCGGCGATGAAGTCCTGCGCCGCCTGCTGCTGCTGCGCGCTGGTGGTGTAGATGCCGCTGCGGTACTGGGTGCCCACGTCGTTGCCCTGGCGGTTCAGCGTGTTCGGGTCGTGGATGGTGAAGAAGATCTCCAGGATCTGCCGCAGGCTCACCTGGGCCGGGTCGAATTCCAGCTTCACCACCTCCACATGGCCGGTGTCCCCGCTGCAGACCTGCTCGTAGCTGGGCCGCTGCACATGGCCGTTGCAGTAGCCGGATTCGACGTCGGTGACGCCGCGCACTTTCACGTACACCGCCTCGGTGCACCAGAAGCAGCCGCCGCCCAGGACGATGGTTTCGCTCGCGCTCATGGAATTCCTCGTGTTGGCCCTTGCCGGCCCGCCGCACGGGCCCGCCTGCCTTCCAATGTAGCCCCGGGCGGGCGTCTTCGCCGGGGCTGCCGCGATTGACGCCACGGCAGGCCAGGACTACATTACTAACCAGTCAGTCATTAACTGGGATCCTGAATCGACCATGTGCCCCATTGCCAAGCTGGTGGAGGCCCACAAGCGCGAGCGCCGCAAGGAGGCGCGCCCCGGCGAGCTGCTGGACGCGGCGCTGGAACTCTTCGTCGAGAAGGGCTTCGCCGCCACCCGCGCGGAAGAGGTGGCCGCCCATGCCGGGGTGTCCAAAGGCACCCTGTTCCTGTATTTCCCCTCCAAGGAAGAGCTGTTCAAGGCCGTGGTGCGCGAGAACATCTCCGGGCGCTTCCGGGAATGGAACGAGGCCTTCGAGACTTTCACCGGCGACTCCGCCGCCATGCTGCACTACTGCCTGGACACCTGGTGGGCGCGCGTGGGCAGCACCCCCGCCTCCGGCATCATCAAGCTCATCATCAGCGAAGCGCGCAACTTTCCCGACCTGGCGCGCTTCTACCATGAGGAGGTGGAGGTGCCCGGCCGCCAGCTCATACGCCGCGTGCTCCAGCGCGGGGTGGACCGGGGCGAATTCCGCATCCCCGACATCGATCACGCGGTCTTCGCGCTGATCGCCCCCATGATGTTCCTGATCATGATGAAACACTCGCTGGGCGCCTGCTCGCCCGACAGCTTCTCCGTGGACCCGCAGTCCTACATCCGTGCCCAGGTCGACCTGCTGCTGTCGGGCCTGTGCGTGCGCAAGGACGCCGCATGAGCCGCCAATCCCTGATGCGCTGGGGCATCGCCCTGCTGGTGCTGGTGCTGATCGGCGCCGGCGTGATGCGGGCCCTGTCGGCCCGGCGGGCCCAGCAGGCGGCCCTGGCCCAGGCCACCGCGGCCAAGGCCCAGTCGGTGGTCGAACTCGCGCCCACCGACGTGCTGCGCGTGCAGGAGCGCAGCTTCACCCAGGGCCTGCCGGTGTCGGGCTCGCTCAAGGCGGTGAACGCCGCCACCGTCAAGGCCCGCGTGGCTGGCGAGCTGCAGGGCCTCACGGTGCGCGAAGGCGACAGCGTGCGCGCCGGCCAGGTGCTGGCGCACGTGGACGCCACCGAATACCAGGCCCGCGTGGCCCAGGCCCAGCAGCAGGCCGATTCGGCCAAGGCCCAGGTCGAGATCGCCCAGCGGCAGTTCGACAACAACAAGGCCCTGGTCGACCAGGGCTTCATCTCCAAGACCGCGCTGGACACCTCGCTGAGCACGCTGGCCGGCGCCCAGGCGACGCACCGCGCCGCACTGGCCGCGGTGGACGTGGCGCGAAAGGCGCTGGACGACACCGTGCTGCGCGCGCCCATCGGCGGCCAGGTGGCGCAGCGCTACGCCCAGCCCGGCGAGCGCGTCGCCGTGGACGGCAAGGTGCTGGACATCGTGGACCTCTCGCACCTGGAGATCGAGGCCACGCTGGCGGCCAGCGATTCGCTCGCGCTGCGCGTGGGCCAGCAGGCCAGCCTGCAGGTGGAAGGCAGCACCCGGCCGGTGACGGCGCACGTGGCACGCATCAACCCGAGCGCGCAGGCCGGCAGCCGCAGCGTGCTCGCCTACCTCGCGGTGGACGAGCCCGCCGGGCTGCGCCAGGGCCTGTTCGCCCAGGGCACCCTGGGCACGGCCGAGATGAAGGCCCTGGCGGTGCCGCTCACGGCGGTGCGCACCGACAAGCCCAGCCCCTACGTGCAGGTGGTGGAGGACGGCAAGGTCGTGCACAGGACGGTGCAGCCCGGCGCCCGCGGCGACGCCGGCGGCGAGACCGTGGTCGCCGTTCCCGGGCTGGCCGCGGGCACCGTGGTGATCGCCGGGGCCGTGGGCCCGCTGCGCGAGGGCACGGTGGTGAAGTTCACCCGGCCCACCGCGCCCTGAGCCGCAGCTGAGGACATCCGCGCATGTGGTTCACCCGTGTCAGCCTGAAGAACCCGGTGTTCGCGACCATGGTCATGCTGGCCATCGTCGTGCTGGGCCTGTTTTCCTACCAGCGCCTGCAGGTCGACCAGTTCCCCAACATCGACTTCCCGGTGGTGGTGATCCAGACCGACTACCCCGGCGCCTCGCCCGAGATCGTGGAGAGCGAGGTCAGCAAGAAGATCGAGGAAGGCGTCAACTCGATCGCCGGCATCAACGCCCTCACCTCGCGCAGCTACGAGGGCCAGTCCATCGTCATCCTGGAGTTCCAGCTCTACGTGGACGGCCGCAAGGCGGCCGAGGACGTGCGCGAGAAGGTCGCGGCGATCCGCCCCACCCTGCGTGACGAGGTCAAGGAGCCGCGCGTGCTGCGCTTCGACCCCTCGGCCCGCGCCGTGTGGTCGGTCGCGGTGCTGCCCGACAGCACGCAGCCCAAGGTGCCCAGCGCCGTGGAGCTCACCAACTGGGCCGACCAGGTGCTCAAGAAGCGGCTGGAGAACGTGCGCGGCGTGGGCTCGGTCTCGCTGGTCGGCGGCACCAAGCGCGAGATCGACATCTACCTGGATCCGCAGGCCATGGAAGCCTTCGGCATCGGCGCCGACCAGGTCTCCAGCGCGGTGCGCAACGAGAACCAGGACCTGCCCCTGGGCGCGATCCGCTCGCGCGCCCAGGACCGCGTGGTGCAGATCGACGCCCGCATCCAGCGGCCCGAGGATTTCGGCAGCCTGATCGTGGGCCGCCGCAACGGCGCCCCGGTGCGGCTGGACCAGGTCGCCCGCGTCTCGGACGGCGCCGAGGAGATCGACAGCCTGGCGCTCTACAACGGCCAGCGCACCCTGCTGCTCACGGTGCAGAAGGCGCAGGACGAGAACACCATCGAGGTGGTCGACGGCCTGAACCGCACCCTGGCCGAGATGAAGGCGCAGCTGCCGCCCGGCGTGCGCCTGGAACCGGTCGCCGACCTCTCGCGGCCCATCCGCGTCAGCGTGGAAAACGTGCGCCGCACCCTGGTGGAGGGCGCGGTGCTGACGGTGCTCATCGTCTTCCTGTTCCTGAACTCCTGGCGCTCCACGGTCATCACCGGCCTCACGCTGCCGATCTCCATCATCGGCACCTTCCTCTTCATGTACGCGTTCGGCTTCACCATCAACATGGTGACGCTGATGGCGCTGTCGCTGTGCGTGGGCCTGCTGATCGACGACGCGATCGTGGTGCGCGAGAACATCGTGCGCCACGTGCAGATGGGCAAGTCGCCCTTCCAGGCCTCGATGGAAGGCACGCAGGAGATCGGCCTGGCGGTGCTGGCCACCACCTTCTCCATCGTCGCGGTGTTCCTGCCGATCGGCTTCATGGGCGGCATCATCGGCAAGTTCTTCCACGAGTTCGGCGTGACCATCGTGGCCGCGGTGATGATCTCCATGTTCGTGAGCTTCACGCTGGACCCGATGATGTCCTCGGTCTGGCACGACCCGTCCATCGAACACCACGGCCGGCCGCAGGCGGGCGCCCCGCGAACGCTCTACGACCGCACCATAGGGCGCGTCACCGGCTGGTTCGACCGCAGCACCGAATCGCTCGCGGCGCTCTACCAGGCCATCCTGCGCTGGTCGCTGCAGCACCGCATCAAGACCCTGCTCGCGGCGCTCGCGATCTTCGTGCTCAGCATCGTGCTGGTGCCGCTGCTGGGCACCGAGTTCGTGCCCAAGGCCGACTTCTCCGAGACCAACGTCAACTTCTACACCCCCATGGGCTCCTCGCTGGAGGCCACGGAGGCCAAGGCGCGGCAGGTGGAAGCCATCGTGCGCGAATTTCCCGAGGTGCGCTACACGCTGACCACCATCAACACCGGCAATGCGCTGGGCAAGTCCTACGCCTCGCTGTACGTGCGCCTGGTGGACCGCAAGGACCGCAAGATCAGCGTGGACCAGATGTCCCAGGTGCTGCGCGACCGGCTGGCGCGCGTGCCCGGCATCACCGTCACGCACGTGGGCCTGCTGGACGCGGTGGGCGGCAACAAGCAGGTGGAGTTCTCGCTGCTGGGTCCGGACCAGAAGGAGCTGGAGCGGCTGGCGCGCCTGGCCATGGACCGGGTGCGCGGCATCCCCGGGCTGGTCGACCTGGATTCCTCGGTCAAGCCCGACAAGCCGGTGGTGCAGGTGGACCTGCGGCGCGAAGCGGCGTCCGACCTCGGCCTGTCGCTGTCGCAGCTGGCCGCACCGCTGCGCACCCTGCTGGCCGGCGACACGGTGGGCAACTGGCGCGCCCCCGACGACCAGACCTACGACGTGGTGGTGCGCCTGGCGCCCGGCGCGCGCGACAGCGTCGCCGACCTGGACCGCCTGCCCTTCGCCACCGGCAGCAACCCCGACGGCAGCTCGCGCGTGATCCGGCTCAACCAGGTCGCCAGCGTGCGCGAGTCCACCGGCCCGAACCAGATCAACCGGCGCGACCTGCTGCGCGAGGTCGCCATCAACGCCAACGTGTCCAACCGGGGCGCGGGCGAGGTGTCGGCCGACATCCGCCGTGCCATGGACGGCATCGCGCTGCCGCCCGGCTACAGCTACCAGTTCAGCGGCTCGACCAAGAACATGGCCGAGTCCTTCGGCTATGCGGTCTCGGCCCTGGCCATGGCGATCATCTTCATCTACATGATCCTGGCCAGCCAGTTCAGGAGCTTCCTGCAGCCGCTGGCGCTCATGACCTCGCTGCCCCTGACGCTGATCGGCGTGGTGCTGGCGCTGCTGATGTTCGGCTCCACCATCTCCATGTTCTCCGTCATCGGCATCGTGATGCTCATGGGCCTGGTGACCAAGAACGCCATCCTGCTGGTGGACTTCGCGATCCGCATGCGCGAGGAAGGCATGGACCGCGCCGAGGCGCTGCTGCACGCGGCCCGGGTCCGGCTGCGCCCCATCCTCATGACCACGCTGGCCATGGTCTTCGGCATGGTGCCGCTGGCCTTCGCGCTGACCGAGGGCTCCGAGCAGCGCGCCCCCATGGGCCAGGCCGTGATCGGCGGGGTCATCACCTCCTCGCTGCTGACCCTGGTCGTGGTGCCGGTGGTCTACTGCTACCTGGACGACCTGGCCACTTGGCTGCGCGCCCGGCGCAGGCCGGCGGCGCCGGCCGCCGGCTCGTCCGCGGACGCCGCCGCCGGGGGCGGGGCGCAAGCCCAGCCGGCCTCTAAAATGGATGGTTTGTCCTGATTCCGTCCGCCTGAACACCGCCATGAACGCACCCCTAGACCTCGAACGCGCCCGTTTCAACATGATCGAGCAGCAGATCCGCCCCTGGGACGTGCTCGACCTGGACGTGCTGGCCCTGCTCGGGCGCCTGCACCGGGAAGACTTCGTGCCGCTGGCGCACAAGGCCCTGGCCTTCGTCGACATGCAGATCCCGCTGCTGGGCGGCAGCGCCGAGTCCGACCACAACGGCGAATGCATGCTGGAGCCCAAGGTCGAGGCCCGCCTGCTGCAGGACCTGAAGCTCAAGGGGCACGAGAAGGTGCTGGAAGTGGGCACCGGCTCGGGCTACATGGCCGCCCTGCTCTCCCAGCGCGCCGCGCGCGTGGTTTCGCTGGAGATCAACCCCAGGCTGGTCGCCATGGCCCGCGCCAACCTGCAGCGCGCCGGCATCGGCAACGTGGACGTGCGCGAGGCCGATGGCAGCGCCGGCCTGCCGGCCGAAGGCCCCTTCGACGCCATCCTGCTGTCCGGCTCGGTGGCCGAAGTGCCGCACGCGCTGCTCGCGCAGCTCAAGGTGGGTGGCATCCTGGGCACCGTCACCGGCAGCGAACCCATCATGCGCGCCACCTTCATCACCCGCACCGGCGAAGGCAGCTTCACCACGGCCCAGCCCTGGGACGTGAACGCGCCGCGCCTGCTGCACTTCCCCGAGCCCTCGCGCTTCTCGTTCTGATGGTCGACCAGGTCCGCCCCGCCGCCCTGGCCGACTGGCTGCAGCAGCACACCGCCGGCGGGCCCCTGCCCGTGGTGCTGGACGTGCGCGAGCCCGTGGAACTGCGGGTGGCCGCCGTGACGCCCCAGGGCTTCGAACTGGTGCACATCCCGATGAACCAGCTGCCGGCCCGGCTCGGGGAGCTGGACCCCGCCCGTCCCGTCGCCTGCCTGTGCCACCACGGCACGCGCAGCCAGCGCGTTGCCCAGTTCCTGGAAGCCCAGGGCTTCGCGGACGTGGTCAACATCGCCGGCGGCATCGACCTGTGGTCGCACGAGCGGGACCCGGCCGTGCCCCGGTACTGAGCCCGCCGCCCACCGCCATCCACGAGAGGACGCCCATGACACCGACGCGAAGGCCCGTGCGCCTGCTGCCCCTGGCCCTGGCCGCCGCCCTGCTGGCGGGCAGCGCCCACGCACAGAGCCTGCTGGAACTGTACGAATCGGCGCGCGGCTACGACGCGGCCTGGCAATCGGCCAAGGCGCAGTACGACGCCAACGTGTACGGGGCCGAGCAGGCCCGCGCCGGGCTGCTGCCCAGCGCCGGGCTCTCGGCGGGGGCGTCGCGCTCGCAGTTCACCAACGTCACGCCGGACATCAAGCGCGGCATCACCAGCCAGAACGCGACGCTGTCGGCGGTGCAGCCGCTGTACCGCCCGGCCAACCTCGCGGCCTACCGCCAGGGCGAGCGCCAGGCGGAAGTGGCGCAATCCCAGCTCACGGCCGCCACGCAGGACCTGATCGTGCGGGTCAGCCAGGCCTACTTCGACGTGCTGGCGGCCCAGGACACCCTCACCTTCGTGCGCGCCCAGAAAGCCGCCACCAGCGAGCAGCTCGCCTCGGCCAAGCGCAACTTCGAGGTCGGCACCGCGACCATCACCGACACGCGCGAGGCCCAGGCCCGCTTCGACCTGGTCGTGGCCCAGGAGATCGCCGCCGAGAACGACCTGCGCGTGAAGAAGCTGGCGCTGGACTCGGTCACCGGCCGCAGCAACGCCCAGCCCGTGCCCGTGGCCACCACGGCGCTGCCGGGCCCGCAGCCGGCCGACGTGGAGGCCTGGGTGACGCAGTCGGAGACGGCCAGCCCCAGCGTGCAGCAGGCCCGCCTGGGCCTGGAGATCGCGCAGCTGGAGACCGAGAAGGCGCGTGCCGGCCACAAGCCCACGCTGGACCTGGTCGCGAGCTGGTCGGCCAACCGCTACCCGGACGGCAGCACCACCATCGGCGGTTCCACCCGCAACGACACCAGCACCATCGGCCTGCAGTTCAACCTGCCGCTGTTCGCCGGCTTCGCCACGCAGAACCGCGTGCGCCAGACCCTCTCCCTCGAGGAAAAGGCCCAGGCCGACCTGGACAACGCGCGCCGCACCGTGGCCCAGGCCACGCGCAGCGCCTACCTGGGCCTGGTCTCGGGCCAGGGCCAGGTGAAGGCCCTGGAAGCGGCCGAGGCCTCCAGCCAGAGCGCGCTGGAAGCCAACCAGCTGGGCTACCAGGTGGGCGTGCGCATCAACATCGACGTGCTGAACGCCCAGAGCCAGCTCTACCAGACCAAGCGCGACCTGGCCCAGGCCCGCTACAACGTGCTGCTGGGCCAGCTGCGCCTCAAGCAGGCCAATGGCACGCTGGCACCGGACGACCTGGCACAGCTGAGCCAGCGTATCTCGCCCGCCGCCAAGCCCTGAGGCCGGCCGCGGCCTGCGGTCAGCCGGGGCAGCTGCCCGGCTCGAACCCTGCTCGCACGGAGAACGGCAACTGGTCGTCCCTTCAGGCCAACGCCACAGGCCATCCCCTCAGGCCATCCCCTCAGGCCATCCCCTCAGGCCATCCCCTCAGGCCAAAAAAAAGGGCGGCTCGCGCCGCCCTTCTTGCTCATCCCGAGATCAGCCGCGGCAGGAGCCGGGCAGGTACTTGGCGGGAATGGGGTTGGACGCGGCAGGACCGCAGACCCACTTGTAGATCGCCTTGCCCATGTCGGTGGACGAGGAGGCGGTCGCCGAGCTGCTGGAATACGGGACCAGCTGGATGGCCTTGCCGTCGATGTTGGTGGAATCGATGCCGGTGGCGACCACGGTGACGACGCCGTTGATGTCCGTGTGCACGCTCAGGACGTACTTGGAAGCCTGGTTGGTGGACTCGCAGCCCCAGTTGTCGGCCGCGGGCGTGGAGGAACCGGACTGGTACACCTCGGTGATGGTGGTGCGGCAGGCCGAGGCCGCCAGCACGACTTCCGACATCTTGGCGCGCTTGGTGTAGTCCTGGTACGCGGGCAGTGCCACGGCGGCCAGGATACCGATGATCGCCACCACGATCATCAATTCGATCAGGGTGAAGCCCTGCTGCAGTTGACGTTTCATCGACACATCCCCCTCCTTGCGGGTTTTGCTCATGCCCCCGGGCTCGGGCGGATTGCCCCGCTCATCGGTGACATTCACACTATCTTATTACCATGCTGACCAATGACTGACAAAAGCACCCCGCGCAGGCAGGCGTTTTCTTAAGCCCGGGAATCCGTGCGTGCCGCGCCACAGGACGGCGCAGCATTCACGCGGTTCAGCCCGGCGCCAGGGCCAGCAGCGCCTGGGCCGTGCGGGCGGCGGCGCCCCGGTGCGCGGCGGCGAAGGCCAGGGCCGCGTCCTGGGCGGCGGCCAGCGCCGGGGGGTCGGCCGCCAGGGCCAGGGCCCGCTGCACCGCAGCCGCCAGGTCGGGGGCCCGCGAGGCGGCGCCGGCGGCCTGGGCCGTGGCCGCCGCGTCCGAGAAATTGAAGGTGTGCGGCCCCATCACCACCGGGCAGCCACAGGCCGCCGCCTCGATCAGGTTCTGCCCGCCCAGGGGCTCGAAGCTGCCGCCCAGCAGCGCCACGTGGGCCAGGCCGTAGTACAGGGCCATCTCGCCCACCGAATCCCCCAGCCAGAGCGGCCCGGCGGCGGGGGCGCCCGCCCATTCGCTGCGCCGCTCCAGGCTGAAGCCGGCTGCGGCCACCAGCGCCGCCACCGCCTCGAAGCGCTGCGGGTGGCGCGGCACCAGCAGCCACTGGGCCGCGTCGCGCACCGGGGCGATGGCGCGCAGGAAGGCCGCCTCCTCGCCCTCGCGCGAGCTGGCGAACATCACCACCGGCCGGCTGCAGCCCGCACGCCAGGCCCGGCCCTGCGCCAGTTGGGCCGCGTCGGGGGTGGCGTCGAATTTCAGGTTGCCGAAGACGCCGGCCACGGGCGCCCCCAGCAGGCGCAGGCGCTGCGCATCGCCCTCGGTCTGGGCCCAGGCCGCCGACAAGGCGCCATACGCGGGCCGGGCCAGCGCGCCCAGGCGGCGGGCCTGCGCCAGCGATTTCGCGTTCAGGCGCGCATTCGCCAGCACCAGCGGCACGCCGGCGCGGCGGCAGGCGGCCACCAGGTTGGGCCAGACCTCGGTTTCCATCAGCACCCCGGCGCGCGGCCGGAAGTGCGCGAGGAAGCGGCGCACCGCCTGCGGCGTGTCCCAGGGCAGCCAGGCCTGGGCGTCGCCCTCGCGCAGCAGGCGCCGGCCTTCGGCCCGGCCGGTCGCGGTGCCATGGGTGAGCAGGATGCGCAGCCCAGGCTCGCGCACGCGCAGCGCCTGCACCAGGATGGCGGCCGCCCGGGACTCGCCCAGCGAAACCGCGTGGATCCAGAGCGCCCCGGGCTGCGCCGCGCGTTCGTAGCGGCCGAAGCGCTCCTCCACGTGTTCCAGGTAGCCGGGCTCGGCGACGCCCCGCCGGCGCAGCTTGCGCCGCAGCAGCGGCTGCGCGGCCAGGGTCGCCAGCGAGTACAGGCCCCGGATCACGGCCGGGGTTCCGCAGGCGCGACGTCCTGCCAGGCGCGCCACACCGCCTCCAGCGTGGGCTGCGGCCGCGCGAACACGGCCTTCTGCCGGCCGCCGTGCAGCGGGCCGGTGCGCCAGGCCGTGTCGAAGTTGTAGATCTGCACGTGCGGGCGGTCCAGGGCCACCGCGATGTGCGAAAGCCCGCTGTCCACCCCGATCACGCCGGCGCAGGCACCCAGCCGGTCGGTCAGCCGGCCCAGGTCCATGGACTCCCAGGCCCGGGCCTGCGGGCCGATGGCGGCGGCGAGCCGTTCGCTGCGCGCGCGCTCGGCGGCGCTGCCCTGCGGCAGGCCGATGCGAAAGCCCTGCGCGGCCAGGCGGCGCCCCAGCAGCACCCAGTCCTGCTCGGGCCAGCACTTGTCCTCGCGGGAGGTGCCGTGCACGAAGCACACGGTGTGGCGCTCGTCCGCGAAGTCCCGGGTGTCGGCGCGCAGGCCGAAGCGCGGCGGGCCCTGCACCGCATAGCCCAGGGCCCGGGCGCACAGTTCGCGCGAGCGCAGCACCGCGTCGATGCGCGGCGGCAATGCGATGGCCACGTCGGCCACCAGCCGGGTCGGCAGCTCCCAGCCGGCGCCCTCGGTCTGGTTGCCCAGGGCGAAGCGCTGGCCGGCCGGCGCCAGCCGCGCCGCGCGCGCGACCAGGGCCGACTTGGTCAGGCCCTGCAGGTCCAGGATGGCGTCGTAGCGGCTGGCGCGCAGGCCGCGGCGGAACACGCGCCACGCCTCGCGGGTGTCGCGGGCGAAGGGCGACTTGCGCCAGCGCCGCAGCTCGCAGGCGATCACCGCCTGCACGCCCTCGCAGCGTGCCACCAGGGGCGCGAACGCGCGTTCCACCACCCAGTCGATCCGGGCCTGGGGCAGCGCGGCCCGCAGGTCCTGCACGGCCGGCATGGCGTGCACCACGTCGCCCAGCGAGGAAAGCTTGACGATCAGGACCTGCACGGTGGGCGGAAGGGACGGTGGCGGGTGCGCATCAGCCCGCCATTGTGCCCGCCTGCCACGGCCTGGCCCGCCGTGGCGCCCACCCCGCAGCGCTCAGTGCGCGGCCTGCTCGATGGCGGCGTCGGGCTTGACCTGGCGCAGCAGCGCCAGCATGTCGCGCTCGATGCGGTGCAGCGCGTCCTCGGTGTGGCCCTCGAAGCGCAGCACCAGCACCGGCGTGGTGTTGGAGGCGCGGATCAGGCCGAAGCCGTCCGGCCAGTCCACGCGCACGCCGTCGATGGTGTTGACTTCCGCGGGCGCCGGGAAGGCGGCGGCCTTCACCAGCCGCTCCACCAGGGCATGCGGCTCGCCCTCGGCGCAGCGCACGTTCAGCTCGGGGGTGGAGAAGCTGGTGGGCAGGCCGTCCAGCACGGCGCTGGGGTCGGGGCTGCGCGAGAGGATCTCCAGCAGGCGCGCGGCGGCGTAGGTGCCATCGTCGAAGCCGTACCAGCGCTCCTTGAAGAAGATGTGGCCGCTCATCTCGCCGCCCAGGGGCGAATCGACCTCCTTCATCTTCGCCTTGATCAGCGAGTGGCCGGTCTTGTACATCATGGGCTTGCCGCCCGCCTCGCGGATCGCGGGGGCCAGGCGCTGCGTGCACTTGACGTCGAACAGGATGGTGCCGCCCGGCACGCGCGAGAGCACGTCGCGGGCGAACAGCATCATCTGGCGGTCCGGGTAGATGGTGTTGCCGCCCCGCGTGACGATGCCCAGCCGGTCGCCGTCGCCGTCGAAGGCCAGGCCCAGCTCGGCGCCGTGCTCGCCGATCGCGCGCACCAGGTCGCGCAGGTTCTCCGGCTTGCTCGGGTCGGGGTGGTGGTTGGGGAAATTGCCGTCGACCTCGCTGAAGAGCTCGACCACCTCGCAGCCCAGGGCACGCAGGATGGCCGGGGCCGAGGCGCCGGCGATGCCGTTGCCGGAATCGACCACGATCTTCATGGGCCGCGCCAGGCGCGCGTCCTGCACGATGCGGTCGCGGTAGGGCGCGAAGAGGTTCACGTTGCGCACGCTGCCGGGCCGGGTGCCGGCGGGCGCGGCGGGCGGGTTCTCCATCGCGCGGCGCAGGCCCTGGATCTCGTCGCCGTAGATGGCGCGGCCGGCCAGCACCATCTTGAAGCCGTTGTAGTCCTTGGGGTTGTGGCTGCCGGTGACCTGGATGCCGCTGCTGCACAGCGTGGCGGTCGCGAAGTAGAGCATGGGCGTGGTGGCCATGCCGATGTCGAAGACGTCCACGCCGGCCTCGGTCAGGCCGCGCACCAGCGCCGCCGACAGCTGGGGCCCGCTCATGCGGCCGTCGCGCCCGACCGCCACGGCCGCCTGCCCTTCGGCGCGTGCCGCCATGCCGAAGGCAAAGCCCAGCGCATGGGCGACTTCCTCGTTGAGCGTGGACGGCACGACGCCGCGGATGTCGTAGGCCTTGAAGATCGAGGGTGACAACTGCATGGATGGGCTGGTGGGTGCGGGTAAAAGGGCATTCTAGCGGGCACCGGGCCGGCCCGGGCCGGCCTGAAAGGGCCGTGGGCGGGGCGCACGGCAGGGCACGAAGACCATGTCCGGAAACGGCCAGTGCGCGGCCGGCCGCTGGCTATCATGGGCCCATGGACACGCCGCTCGCCCCCGACGCCTGCTACCTCGCCCTGAAGGCGAAGGACGCGCGCTTCGACGGGCTCTTCTTCACCGGCGTCACCAGCACCGGCATCTACTGCCGCCCGGTCTGCCGGGTGCGCACCCCGCGGCGCGAGAACTGCCGCTTCTTCGCCCACGCGGCCCAGGCCGAGCTGGCCGGCTTCCGGCCCTGCCTGCGCTGCCGGCCCGAAATCGCGCCACGCGCGCCGCGCTGGAGCCTGCAGGACGCGGGCGCCATGCTGGCGCAGCAGGCCCTGGCCCTGCTGGACGAGCCCGAGGCCTGGCCCGACGGCCCGCCGGGCCCGGCCCGGCTGGCGGCCCGCCTGGGCGTGAGCGACCGCCACCTGCGCCGCCTCTTCGAGGCCGAGTTCGGGGTCTCGCCGGTGCAGGCGCTGCAGACGCGGCGCCTGCTGGCCGCCAAGCAGCTGCTGGCCGACACCGCGCTGCCGGTGGCCCAGGTGGCCCGGCTGGCCGGCTTCGCCAGCCTGCGCCGCTTCAACGCCGCCTTCGCCGCGCATTACCGGCTCTCGCCGACGCGGCTGCGGCGCGAGGGGGCGGCCGGCGCCGCCAGCGGGCTCACGGTGCGGCTGGGCCTGCGCCCGCCCTGCGACGTGCAGGCACTGCTGGGCTTCTTCGCCACCCGCGCGCTGCCCGGCGTGGAGCACGTGCAGCCCGAGGCGGGGCGCATGGCGCGCACCCTCGCGCTGGAATCGGGCGGACGCCGCCACACCGGCTGGGTGGCGGTCGAATTCGAACCCGGCGCCACCGGGCTGCGCCTGCTGGTGAGCGATTCGCTGCGCGAGGTCTTGCCCCGCGTCATCCGCCGCACGCGGGCCGCACTGGACCTGGACGCCGACCCCGCCGCCATCGCCGCGGTGCTGCACGCGCGCTTCCCGCAGGGCGACGGCCTGCGCGTGCCCGGCAGCTTCTGCGGCTTCGAGCTGGCGGTGCGCGCCATCCTGGGCCAGCAGGTCACGGTGGCGGCCGCGCGCACCTTCGCCCGCCGCCTGGTGGAGCGCTTCGGCGAGGCCGTGGACACGCCCGATCCGCTGCTCACGCGCTGCTTCCCGAGCGCGCAGGCGCTGGCCGGGGCCAGCGGTGACGCGCTGGGCGCGCTGGGCATCGTGCGCCAGCGCCAGGCCGCCATCTTGGCGCTCGCGCGGGAGGTGGCCGAAGGCCGGCTCGCGCTGCACCTGGGCGCCGAGCTGCAGCCCACGCTGCAGGCGCTGCGCGCGCTGCCCGGCGTGGGCGACTGGACCGCGCAGTACACCGCCATGCGCGCGCTGCGCTGGCCCGATGCCTTCCCCGCCGGCGACGTCGCGCTGCACAAGGCGCTGGGCGTGGCGGGCGAGAAGAACCCGGCACGGGCCGCCGAGGCCGCCTCCCAGGCCTGGCGGCCCTGGCGCAGCTACGCCGTGATCCGCGCCTGGGCCGGCCTGGGCTGACACCGACACAGAGAGAGCGAGACACACCATGAAATTCACGCAAGCCCTGCACACCCTGCGCTGGGAGGGCCCGCTGGGCCCCATGCTGCTGGCCGCCAGCGACAGCGGCATCGCCGGCATCTGGTTCGAGGGCCAGCGCCACATGCCCGACACGCGCGGCTGGACGCTGAAGGACACGCACCCCCTGCTCACCCAGGCTGTGGCCCAGCTGCAGGATTACTTCGCCGGACGGCGCGCGGGCTTCGACCTGCCGCTGGACCTGTCGGCCGGCACCGGCTTCCAGCAGGGCGTGTGGCGCGCGCTGCTGGGCGTGCCGCACGGCCGCACCACCACCTACGGCGAGCTGGGCCGCCTGCTGGGCCGCGAGCGCGGCATGCGCGCCGTGGGCGCCGCGGTGGGCCGCAACCCGGTCAGCGTGGTCGTGCCCTGCCACCGCGTGCTGGGCAAGGACGGCTCGCTGACCGGCTACGCCGGCGGCCTGGAACGCAAGGACGCCCTGCTGCGCCTGGAAGGCGCCGCTTGAGCGCCGCCGTCGCCACCGAGTTCTTCCTGCTGTCCGCGATCTGGGGCGCGTCCTTCCTCTTCATCAAGATGGGCGCTTCCGAGTTCGGGCCGCTGCCCGCCGCGGCCCTGCGCACCGCCATCGCGACCCTGTTCCTGCTGCCGCTGCTGGGCTGGCGCGGCCAGCTGGGCGTGCTGCGCGCCCATTGGCGGCGCGTGCTGCTGCTGGGCCTGCTGAACTCCGCCCTGCCCTTCGCCTGCTTCGCCTTCGCGGTGCTCAGCATCACCACCGGGCTCTCGGCCATCCTCAACGCCACGGTGCCGCTGTTCGGCGCGCTGGTGGCCTGGCTGTGGCTGGGCGACCGGCCGGCCGCCTCGCGGGTGCTGGGACTGGCGATCGGCTTCGCCGGGGTCGCGCTGCTGGCCTGGGATTCGGCCGGCCTGAAGCCGGGCGCCGGCGGCCTGGCGCCGGCCTGGGCGCTGGGCGCCTGCCTGGTCGCCACGCTGTGCTACGGCTTCTCGGCCAACGCCACCAAGGTCTGGCTGGACGGGCTGCCGCCGCTGGTCACGGCCACCGGCAGCCAGCTGGGTGCGACCCTGGGGCTGGCCCTGCCCGCGCTCTGGCTCTGGCCCGCCCAGGCACCCGGCGCCCGCGCCTGGGCCGCCATGGCGGCGCTGGGCGTGCTGTGCACCGGCGTGGCCTACATCCTCTACTTCCGGCTGATCGAGAAGGCGGGGCCCGCCAAGGCGCTGGCCGCGACCTTCGTCATCCCGGTGTTCGCGGTCGGCTACGGCGTGCTGCTGCTGGGCGAGCCGCTCACGCTGCGCATGCTGGGCTGCGGTGCGATCATCGTGGCCGGCACCGCGCTGTCCACCGGGCTGCTGCGCCTGCCCACCCGGAGGACCGCATGAATTCCGCCCGCAGGATCAAGCTGCGCCTCACGCAGCCCCGCCCGCGCAACCCGCTGGTGGCCCCGGCCGCCCAGCGCAAGGCGGGCGCGCACCGGCCCTCCGCCGGCGCACGCCGCCGCGCGCAGAAGGACGCGCTGCGACGCGAGCTGCGCACAGCCGGCTAGTGTCCTGTCCCGCTAATTCATAGGCACGAAAACTGCATGGGATGAGGCATCCTCGGAGATGCCTCATGCCCAATGCATATACCCGCACCAGCAACATCGAGCTCACTGACGCGGAGCGCGCGG
>NZ_JADDOJ010000062.1 GCF_015159745.1 Ramlibacter aquaticus
CTTCTTGGGGCGCAGGTAATGCGCGTAACCGGCGCCTGCAGCTGCAACACCCGCGCTGGCGGCGGCGGCCTTGGTGAAATCTCGTCTTTGCATGGTACTGCTCACATCCCGAAAGAAAGCGGAAGAGTCATGGCTCGACCGTGGCCCGGATGCTAGTAGGACGGCACCTACGCAGCCCTTAGGTATCGTCTGACGTTCCGTAAGCAATTGACGCCGCTCTTACACCTCGTCATCGAACGAGATGCCACGCGAACGGTCGCGCCGCAATGGCTGAGCCAGCGGGAGAAACGATGTTCGGGAGGGCCTGGGATCACCGCTGGGCAGCGGCCGGCGCGATGCACAAGTTACGGGTGCTGCCGCCGTGTTCGGCCGCTTACATGTGGCGCGGGAAATTGTCACGGTGCGCTCCCGTAGGACGCCGCCGCGACCTGCCTCGCGCAGCGCCGCGATGGGCCAGCAGCCCACCACAATCCCGCCCGATGAACCGAGCGATCCATTCTCTCACGGCTGTGCTGGCGCTCGCGGGCACGCTGGCCTGCGCCGCCCCGCCGCCCCACGTCACCCAGGTGCCCATCGCCTGCACGCAGGTCTCGCGCGAGACCTGCGCCATCGCCGGGCGCCTGGGCCGCGGCATCAACCTGGGCAACATGCTGGACGCGCCGCGCGAGGGCGACTGGGGCGTCAAGCTGGAGCCCGCCTACATCGACCTCGCGGCGGACAACTTCAACACCGTGCGCCTGCCCGTGCGCTGGAGCAACCACGCCGCGCCCACGGCCGACGCCACGCTGGACCCCAAGTTCGCGGCCCGGGTGGACCAGGCCGTGGATGCGCTGCTGGCGCGCGGCGCCTACGTCATCCTCGACGTGCACCACTACACGCAGATCTCGGGCGACCCGCCGCACCCGCACGAGCAGACGGTGGACCCCGCCGTGGTCGACCAGCGCCTCATCAACCTGTGGAAGCAGATCGCCACGCGCTACCGCGACCGGCCGCCGCGGCTCATCTTCGAGCTGCTCAACGAGCCGCACGGGCGCCTGGACGGCGAGCCCTGGAACCGGCTGGCCGCGCAGGCCCTGGCCGCCGTGCGCGAGAGCAACCCCACGCGCACCGTGATGATCGGCCCGGGCGGCTGGAACTCGGTGGACGAGCTGCCCCGGCTGCGCCTGCCGGCCGACCGCAACCTCATCGTCTCCATCCACAACTACGACCCCTTCGACTTCACCCACCAGGGCATCGACTACCTCGCCAAGCCCTTCCCCGTGGGCACGCGCTGCTGCGATGCCGGACAGCGGCGCAAGGTGGAGGACGCCCTGGACAAGGCGCAGCGCTGGAGCCAGGCGCACGGCGTGCCCCTGCACCTGGGCGAATTCGGCGCTTTCGAGAAGGCCGACATCGACTCGCGCGCGGCCTACACCCGGCTGGTGCGCGACGAAGCCGAGAAGCGCGGCATCGGCTGGACCTACTGGGAACTGGCCTCGACCTTCGGCGTGTGGTCTCCCGCCAACGGCCAATGGGTGGAACCCCTGAGACGCGCCCTGCTGGACTGAGGCGCCTTCCGATGCGCGTGTAGGACGGGGGCGGAATCTCGTCCTTGGCACCCAGGAAGAGCTGCGCTTGGGCGCACATTGTGGCTCTGCCAACATGAACACCCTGTCCACCGATGCCGCGTTCGCGGATGACTACGAGCAGTGCGTCGCGCACGAGCGTGAAGCCTGGGACCGCATGCAGGGCCTGCCCTCGGGCACGCCGGCCCGCGCACAGGCCTTCGAGGCCTGGAGCCACGCGATCTCGCGCACGAACCAGGCCTGGCGCCGTGCGCATGCCCAGCGCATGCCGGCGCCCCGGCGCGACGCCCGCCATGCCTGAGCAGGTCGAGGTCTGGTCGGCGGCGGCCACGCTGCCCCCCGGGCTGGACGCCACGGCCCTGGCGGCCCTGCTCGCCGAGGACGAACGCGCGCGCCTGGCGGGCTTCCGCTTCGACGCCGACGCGACGGCCTACCTGCTGGCCCACGCGCTGCGCCGGCTGGTGCTGGCCCGGCGGCTGGGCTGCACGCCCGCCGAGCTGGTGTTTCGCACCGGCCCGCGCGGCGCCGTAGCGCTGGACCACCCGCAGGCGCAGGGGCTGCAGGCCAGCCTCAGCCGCAGCCGGGCCGGCGTCGCGGTGGCGCTGGCCGACGCCGCCGTCGGCGTGGACCTGGAGGCGGTGGAGGCCAGCCGCGCCGACTTCGAACTGCTGGCGCCCTGGCTGCGCTGGGAGGCCGGCCCGCCCACGCGCGGGCCGGCCGAATTCTTCCGCCACTGGACCGCGCTGGAGGCCTTCTGGAAGGCCATGGGCGTGGGCCTGGCGCAGGACAACCCCCCGCTGCGCTGCGAGACGGCCGGCGAGGACATCCTGCTGCGCTTCGCGACCGGCGAGGACGCGCTGGCCGGGCGGGCCCGCCAGCTGGACGCCGGGCCGGGCGCGGCACTGGCCGTGGCCACGCGCGGCGCGGCGCCACCGCGCGTGGTCCACCACCGCATCGCCGATGCACGCGGCTGGCAACGCCTGCAGCGGGCCCCCGCGGGCGCCGCCGACCTGCCGCCCTGAGCGGGTGCGGGGCACTGCGCCACACCCCATCCTTGACACGCGACGAAGCGAGAACACGAGAGAGGCACCGAGGGAGATGAACAGTACGAGTGCTGTGCTGGTGGGCGACGGAACCTTGCTGGTCCGTTGCGCCCGCGCCTGGCTGGACCGCGGCCACACCATCGCCGCCGTGATGAGCGGCAGCCCGGACGTGAAGGACTGGGCGCTGTCCCAGGGCATCCCGTGGCTGGCGCCGGACGCGCCGCCCCAGGCCGTGCCCGAGTGCGATGTGCTGCTGAGCATCGCCAACCTGCGCGTGCTCCCGGCGGCGGTGCTGGCCCGCGCGCGCCGCATCGCGCTCAACTTCCACGACGGCCCGCTGCCGCGCTACGCCGGGCTGCATGCCACCGCCTGGGCCCTGCTGGCCGGCGAGCGTGAGCACGGCATCACCTGGCACGAGATGACCCTGCGCGTGGATGGCGGCCGCATCGCGCGCCAGCTGCGCTTCGCGGTGGGGCCCGAGGACAGCTCCCTGACGCTGAACGCCCGCTGCTACGAGGCCGGCGTGCAGGCCTTCGAGGGCATCGCCGACGCCTTCGCCGGCGGCGGCCTGGACCTGGTGCCGCAGCCTGCCGGCGAACGCCAGTGGTTCGGCCGCGACCGCCGCCCGCCCCTGCTGGGCACCCTGGACCCGGCGCGTGGCGCCGACGAGCTCGCGCGCACCGTGCGCGCCCTGGACTTCGGCCATGCGTTCAACCCGCTGGGCCTGGCGCGGCTGTGGACCGGCCAGGGGCTGCTGGCGGTGGGCGGTGCACGGGTGGCGCCGCTGCCCCGGCCCTGCGTACCGGGCACCGTGCTGGAGCGCGGCGAACACGGCCTCACGCTGGCCACGGGCGACGGCGCCCTGGTGCTGCAGGGGCTGCGCTGGCTGCGCGAGCCCGCCGACTGGGGCTCCGGCTACGCCAGCGGGGCCGCCGCGGCGGCCGCCACAGGCAACGCGGCCGGCACGGGCGGCAACGGCGCCGGCCCGGCCGCTGCGGTCCAGCACCTGCCCGCCCCGGGCCAGGTGCTGCCCGCCATCACGCCGGCGCTCGCCGCGGCGCTGCAGGCCCTGGCGGGGCGCGCCGCCGCCGCCGAGCGGCTCGCGCGGCCGGCCCTGGAATGCCAGCCGCCGGAGCTGCCCTGGCCGGCCCGCCTGCCCGACACGGCGCTGCCCGGCGGTGCCGCCTGGCGCTTTCCCCTGCGCACGCGGCTCGCGCCGGCGCAGGCCCTGGCCGCCTTCGGCGCCTGGCTGTGCGCGGTGTGCGCCGCGCCGCGCCTGGCGATCGCCTGGCAGGACGAGGCCGTGGACGCGGCGCGCGCCGGCCTCGCGCCCTGGACCCTGCCCTGGCTGGCCCTGTGCTTCGAGGCCGCGCCCGAGGCCGCCTGCGACGCGCTGCGCCAGCAGGCCCAGGCCCTGCTCGCCCAGGGACAGGCCACGGGCCCCGCGCCCTCGGACCTGCTGCTGCGCCTGGGCGATGCGGCCCGCGTGCCCCGCGTGGGCCTGGGACGCTGGCCGCAGCAGGAGACGCGCGACTTCCTGCTGCACCTGGCGCCCGGCACCGACGGCCACTGGGAATTCGTCGCCCAGGCCGGCACCTGGAGCGCCGAGGTGGCGCGCAGCCTGGCCGCGCAGTTCGACGCCTTCGCCGCGGCCTTCCTGGCCCACGGGGGCGCGCTGCGCGAGGTGCCGCTCTCGCCGCCGGGCGAGGCTGCGGCCCTGGACCGCGGCGAAGGCAGCGGCCGCCCGCTGAACCTCTCGCGCGGGCCGCACCAGCTCATCGCCGAACGGGCGGCCCGCACCCCGCAGGCCCTCGCGCTGCGCGCGCCCGACCGCGACCTCAGCCACGCCGCGCTGCAGGCCGAGGCGGCCGCCCTGGCCCGCGCCCTGCGCGCACGCGGCGTGCAGCCCGGCGACGTGGTCGGCCTGTGCCTGCCCCGCAGCGCCAGCCTGGTGGCCGCGATGCTGGGCATCTGGCAGGCCGGTGCCGCCTACCTGCCGCTGGACCCCGAGTACCCGCAGTCGCGCCTGGCCTACATGCTGGAGGATTCGCAGGCCCGGCTGGTGGTCTGCGAAGCCGCCCAGGCCCTGACGCTGGGCCTGGCGCGCGAGCGCTGGATCGCGCCGCGCGACGCGGCCCCGGTGGACGGCGGGACGGCGGCCGAACCCTCCGGCGATGCCGCGCAGGCCGCCGCCCTGCCCTTCGACGCCGCCCGCCCGGCCTACCTCATCTACACCTCCGGCTCCACCGGCCAGCCCAAGGGCGTGGTGGTGAGCCAGCGCAACCTGCTCAACTTCTTCACCGGCATGGACGAGCGCGTGCCGCACGACCCGCCGGGCCGCTGGCTGGCCGTCACCAGCCTGTCCTTCGACATCTCGCTGCTGGAGCTGGCCTGGACGCTGGCGCGCGGCTTCTGCGTGGTGCTGCACGCGCCCACGGTGCGCGAGGAGCGGCCGGCGCCGGCCTTCAGCCTGTTCTACTTCGCCAGCGACCACGAGAGCCGCGCCGCCGACCGCTACCGCCTGCTGATGGAAGGCGCGAAGTTCGCCGACGCGAACGGCTTCGAGGCGGTGTGGACACCCGAGCGCCACTTCCATGCCTTCGGCGGGCTGTACCCGAACCCGGCCGTCGCCGCCGCCGCGATCGCCGCCTGCACCACGCGTGTGCAGATCCGCGCCGGCAGCTGCGTGCTGCCGCTGCACCATCCGCTGCGCATCGCCGAGGAATGGTCGCTGGTGGACAACCTCTCCAACGGCCGCGTGGGCGTGTCCTTCGCCTCGGGCTGGCAGCCTCGCGACTTCGTGCTCGCGCCCCAGGCCTTCGCGCAGCGCCACCAGGCGCTGGCCGAGGGCGTGGACACCGTGCGGCGCCTGTGGCGCGGCGAGCGCCTGCCCTTCCCGGGCCCCCAGGGCGACACGATCGAGGTGCAGACCCTGCCGCGGCCCGTGCAGGCCGAACTGCCGGTGTGGCTCACCGCCGCCGGCAACCCGGCCACCTTCGAGCAGGCCGGCACGCTGGGCTGCAACCTGCTCACCCACCTGCTCGGGCAGTCGCTGGACGATGTCGCGGGCAAGATCGAACGCTACCAGGCCGCCTGGCGCCGCGCCGGCCACCCGGGGCGCGGGCGCGTCACGCTCATGCTGCACAGCTTCGTCGGCGAGGACGACGCGCAGGTGCGCGAGACGGTGCGCGGCCCCATGAAGGCCTACCTGCGCAGCTCGGTCGAGCTGATCCGGCAGGCGGCCTGGACCTTCCCGGCCTTCATCGAACGCGCGCAGGCCAGTGGCCGCAGCCCGCTGGAGGTGCTGGAGTCGGCGCCCCCCACCGAGGCCGAGATGGACGCGCTGCTGGACCACGCCTTCGAGCGCTACTACGGCAGCAGCGCGCTGTTCGGAACGCCGCAGCGCTGCCTGGCCCTGGTCGACCGGGTGCGCGAGGCCGGCGTGGACGAGATCGCCTGCCTGATCGACTTCGGCATCGCCACCGACACGGTGCTGACGCAGCTGCCCCGCCTCGCCTCGCTGATGGCGCTGGCGCGCGCGCACCGGCCGGCGCTGCGCCGCGTGTCGGTCGCGCAGCAGGTGCAGGAGCACGGCATCACCCACCTGCAGTGCACGCCCTCCATGGCCACGGTGCTGGCCTCGGACGCGCAGGGCCGCAGCGCGCTGGCGCAGCTGCAGGTGCTGCTGGTCGGCGGCGAGGCCCTGCCCCCGCCGCTGGCCGAGCGCCTGTGCGCGAGCGTGCCGGGCGAGGTGCTGAACATGTACGGCCCGACCGAAACCACGGTCTGGTCCACCACCGCCCGCGTGCGGGCCGGCCAGGCCTTCGTGCCGCTGGGCACGCCCATCGCCAACACCCGGCTGCACGTGCGCAATGCCTGGGGGCTGGACTGCCCCGCGCTGGCGGCGGGCGAGCTGTGGATCGGGGGTGAGGGCGTGACGCCGGGCTACCTGCGGCGGCCCGAGCTCGACGCCCAGCGCTTCGTGCGCGACGCCGCGGGCGAACGCTGCTACCGCACCGGCGACCTGGTGCGCTGGCACCCGGACGGCCGGCTCGAATTCCTGGGCCGCAACGACCACCAGGTGAAGCTGCGCGGCCACCGCATCGAGCTCGGCGAGGTGGAGGCCGCGCTGCTGCGCCAGGCCGGCGTGCGCCAGGCGGTGGTGCAGGCCCGCGCCGAAGCCGGCAGCACCGAGGCCACGCAGCTGGTGGCCTGGGTCGGCCTGCAGCCCGGCGCCACCGCCGACGGCCGCGCGCTGCGCGAGGCCCTGGCGCGCGAGCTGCCGGCGCCGCTGGTGCCCGACACCGTGCTGACCCTGGCCGCGCTGCCGCTCACCCCCAACGGCAAGATCGACCGCGCGGCCCTGCCGCCACCGCATGCGGCCCTGCCGCGCGCGGCGCCCACGCTGCCCGCCAGCGACACCGAGCGCGCCGTGGCCGCGGTGTGGCAGGAGGTGCTGGGCCTTGCCCAGGTGCCGCTGGACGCCAACTTCTTCGACCTGGGCGGCCACTCCCTGCGGGTGGTGCAGGTGCAGCGCCGCCTGCGCGAGCAGCTGGGCGTGGACGTGCCGGTGACCGAGATGTTCCGCCTCACCACGGTCCGGGCGCTGGCCGCGCACCTGGCCGCGCATGCCGGGGGCGCCGCGCCCGCCGTCGCCACCGCCGTGGACGACGGCCTGCAGCGGGCCCAGGCGCGCCGCGCCCTGCGCCAGCGCGGCGCCGCCAACGGGAGCCGCGCCGCATGAGCAGCAGCCCTTCGCACGAGATCCCGCAGGGCGGCGGCGCCATCGCCGTCGTCGGCATGGCCGGCCGCTTCCCGGGGGCGCGCAACCTGCGCGAGCTGTGGTCGCTGCTGGCCCAGGGCCGCGAGGCCACGCGCTGGCTCACGCCCGGGGAGCTGCGCGCCGCCGGCGTGCCCGAGGCCCTGGCGGCCGACCCGCACTACGTGCCGGCCTCGCTGGCGCTGCCCGACATGCCGATGTTCGACGCCGGCTTCTTCGGCTTCAGCCGCCGCGACGCGGAGATCATGGACCCGCAGCACCGCCACTTCCTGGAGGTGGCCTGGGAGGCGCTGGAGGACGCGGGCCACGTGCCCGAGCGCTTCGAGGGCGCGGTCGGCGTCTTCGCCGGCTGCGGCATGCAGGCCTACCTGGCCTACAACCTGCTCAGCAACCCGGCGCTGGTGCAGTCGGTGGGCCTGTTCTCGCTGCGCCACACCGGCAACGACAAGGATTTCCTCTGCTCGCGCCTGTCCTACCTGCTGGACCTGCGCGGCCCCAGCGTGTCGGTGCAGACCGCCTGCTCCACCTCGCTGGTGGCGGTGCACATGGCATCGCAGAGCCTGCTGGCCGGCGAATGCGACATGGCGCTGGCGGGCGGGGTCAGCATCGAGCTGCCGCACGGCCAGGGCTACCGCTACGCCGAGGGCGAGATCCTGTCGCCGGACGGCCACTGCCGCGCCTTCGACGCCGACGCCGCCGGCACGCTGTTCGGCAGCGGCGCGGCCGTGGTGGTGCTGCGCCGGCTGGAGGACGCGCTGGCCGACGGCGACAACATCCAGGCCGTGATCCTGGGCTCGGCCGTCAACAACGACGGCGCCGGCAAGGCCGGCTACTTCGCGCCCAGCGTGGACGGCCAGGCGCGCGCCGCCGCCGAGGCCCTGGCCGTGGCCGGGGTGGAGCCGGCCAGCGTGGGCTACATCGAGGCCCACGGCACCGGCACGCCGGTGGGCGACCCGATCGAGGTCGCGGCGCTGGCGCAGGCCTACGGCGGCGCCGCCGCGGGCAGCGTGGGCCTGGGCTCGCTCAAGACCAACATCGGCCACCTGGACACCGCCGCCGGCGCGGCCGGCCTCATCAAGGCCGTACTGGCGCTGCGCCACGGCCTGCTGCCGGCCACGCTGAACTTCCGCGCGCCCAACCCGCGCATGCAGATCGCCCAGACGCCCTTCCACGTGCTGGACCGCGCCCGCGCCTGGCCCGCCGGGGAGGCGCCCCGCCGCGCGGCGGTCAACTCCCTGGGCGTGGGCGGCACCAACGCCCACGTGGTGCTGCAGGAGGCCCCCCGGCGCGCGGCCGCGGTGGCGGCCGCCGGCGGCTGGGAGGTGTTCAACTTCTCGGCCCGCAGCCCGGCCGCGCTGCAGGCGCTGCGCCAGCGCTGGATGGACTTCCTGGAGTCGCCGCCGGCCGATTTCAACCCCGCCGACGCCGCCCACACGCTGCAGGTGGGCCGGCGCGGCTTCGTCGCGCGCTTCAGTGTGGTCGCGCGCGATGCCGCCGGCCTGCGCGAGGCCTTGCGCACCCTGCCCGCCAGCGCGTTGCGCGAGGCGCCCGCGCAGCCGCCGCGCGTCGCCTTCCTCTTCCCCGGCGGCGGCGCGCAGTACCCGGGCGCGGGCCGCGAACTGCTGGCGCATGCGGCCTTCCGCGAGGCGGTGGAGGCATGCTTCGCCGCGCTGCCCGCGGACGCCCCGGCGGACCTGCGCGCGCTGATGTTCGGCGAGCCCGGCCCGGACGCCGCAGCGCAGCTGGCGCGGCCCTCGCGCGCGCTGCCCGCGCTCTTCATCCTGGAGCTCGCGCTGGCGCGGCTGTGGGCCGCCTGGGGCGTGCGCCCGGCGCTGGTCCTGGGCCACAGCGCGGGCGAGTACGCGGCCGCCTGCATCGCCGAGGCCCTGCCACTGGCGGATGCGCTGGCCATCGTGGTCCTGCGCGGCCGACTGTTCGAGGCCTGCGAAGCCGGCGGCATGCTCTCGGTGGACTTGTCGGAGGCCCAGCTGCGCCCGCTGTGCGAGCCCCTGGGCCTGGACATCGCGGCCGTGAACGCGCCCGACCTGTGCATCGCCTCGGGCGCGCGCCAGGCGCTGGACGCGCTGGCCGCGCAGCTCGCCGCGCAGGGCGTGGGCGCGCGGCCGCTGCACATCGCCGTGGCCGCCCACTCGCGCCTGCTGGACCCGCAGCTGGAGCGCTTCCGCGCCGGGCTGCCCGCCCTGGCGGCGGCCCCCGCCGCCGCGGATGCGCCGCGCTTCATTTCCGCCCTGACCGGCGAGGCCGAGCGCGAGGCCCTGGGCGACCCCGGCTACTGGGTGCGGCACCTGCGCGAGCCGGTGCGCTTCGACCGCGCGCTGGCCGCGCTGGCGGCGCAGGGCCCGCTGGCCGTGGTCGAGGTCGGGCCGGGCCAGGGGCTGGGCGCGCTGGCGCGGCAGAACGGCCTGGGCGCCGTCTCGCTGGTGCTGGCCTCCACCGCGCGCGTGCAGCCCTCGCGCGGCGTGGGCACCGATGGCACCCGCAGCCCCGCGGGCCCGCAGGCGCCGCGCGCCGCCGAGCCCGCGGGCGACCTCGCCACCTTGCTGGCGGCCGCCGGCGCGCTCTGGACGGCCGGCCTCACGCCCGACTGGGCGGCGATGCGCGGCCATGCACCGCGCAGCCGCTGCTCGCTGCCGACCTACGCCTTCGAGCACCAGCGCTTCTGGATCGAGCCGGGCGCGGGCCTGCAGGCCGCGGCGCAGCCGGCAGCCACCGTTTCTGCGGCACTGGCGCTGCCCACCTCGACGGGTTCCGCGGCCCGGCTGCAGGATGCCACGCCGGCGCTGCAGCGCCTGCCCCTGGGCGAGCGCTGGTTCCAGCGCCTGGCCTGGGCGCCCGCGCAGGGCGGCGCCACCGCCCCGCTGTCCACCGGCCCGGCCGCACAGGCCACCACGGGCCATCGCCGATGGCTGATCGTGGGCGAGCGCGACGCGCTGGCCGAAGCCGTGCTGCGCGAGGTGCTGCACCAGGGCGGCAGCGCCAGCGTGGCCACCAGCCCGCAGGACGCGGTGCGCGCGCTGGCCTCGGCCCCGCCGCAGGTGCTGCTGCACCTGTGGCCGGCGCAGAAGCCCGCTGACCGCGCGCTCGGCTTCGAGGCCCTGGTGCGGCTGGCGCAGGCCTGGCAGCAGGCTGAGGCCGACACCCCGCTGCGCCTGCTCAGCGTGAGCGCGGGCGCGCAGGGCGTGGAGGGCCCGGCCACGCAGCCGCTGGCGGCGCTGGCGCTGGGCCCGGTGAAGGCCCTGCGGCGCGAGATGCCGGCGGTGCGCGCCAGCCTGCTGGACCTCGCGCCGGGCACGGCCCCGGCCCAGGCCGCGCTGGAGATCGTGCAGGAGGCGGACACGGCGGACGACGAGCTGGCGGCCCGCCGCGCCGGCACGCGCTGGCTGCCGCGGCTGGTCCCGGCCGAGGCCGGCCACAGCCCGCTGCTGCGCAACGGCGGCCACTACCTCATCACCGGCGGCCTGGGCGGGCTGGCGCTCACGCTGGCGGGCTGGCTGGCGTCACGCCACCGCGCCCGCATCACCCTGCTGGCGCGCGACACGCGCACCGCCGACCCGGCCCGCCTGGAGGCGATACGCGCGGCCGGCGGCGAGCTGCTGCTGCTGCAGGCCGACGTCAGCGATCGGGCCGCGCTGGGCGGCGCGATCGATCGCAGCCGCGCCCGGTTCGGCGCACCGGACGGCGTGTTCCACGCGGCCGGCGTGCTGGACGACGCGCCCCTGGCCGCCAAGGACGTGGCGCGCATGCGCCGCGTGCTGGCGCCCAAGGTGGACGGCGCGCTGCACCTGCACGCGCTGCTGCCGCCCGGCAGCCTGTCGCTGTTCGCGGTGTTCTCCTCCACCAGCGTGTGGCTGGGCCCGGCCGGGCAGGCCGACTACATCGCCGCCAATGCCTTCCTGGACGCGCTGGCCGGCGCCCGCCCCGATGGGCTGGTGCTGCGTTGGGGCGCCTGGTCCGGCATCGGCATGGCCCAGCGCGCGCTCTCGGGCGGCACCGCGCTGGAGGGGCCGTCGCTGCATCCGCTGCTGGGGCGCCGGGTCGCGGGCGAGCCGCTGGCCTTCGAGGCCCGCCTGGACGACAGCCTGTGGGTGCTGGACGAGCACCGCATCGCCGGCCAGGCGGTGCTGCCCGGCCTGGCCTACGTGGAGCTCGCGCGGGCCGCGCTGGCGCTGCTCGCGCCCGGCCACGGGCTGGACCTGCAGGGCCTGGCGCTGGAGTCGCCCCTGGTGCTGGCCCCCGGCGCGTCGCGCACGCTGCGCACCGAGCTGTCGCCGCAGGGCGCCGGCTGGGCGCTGCGCGTGCGCAGCCGCGCGTCGGCGCAGGAGCCCTGGCAGGACCATGCGCGGGCCCAGCTGGCCGCGCTCGAGGCGGGCGCCGTGCTGCCGCCCCCGGTGGCCGCCGCCCTGGGGCCCGAGGGCGAGGCGCCGCGGCCCCAGGCCGGGGTCGCGTTCGGGGCGCGCTGGATGAACCTGGACCGGCTGGCCAGCGGCGCGCGCGAGGTGCGCGCCCGGCTGGCCCTGGCACCCGCGCTGCAGGCCGACCTGCAGGCCTTCCCGGCCCACCCTGCCCTGCTGGACATGGCCGCGACCTGCGGCCTGCACCTGCTGGCGCGCGAAGCCGGCACCGTGCTGGCGCCCGTGGCGGTGGAGCGGGTACGCCTGGCCGCCCCGCTGGCGGCACGGCTCACCAGCCACGCCCGCCTGCGCGAGGGCTCCAACGCGCGGCTGGCGCGCTTCGACGTCACGGTGTGCGACGAGGCCGGCCGCACGCTGGCCGTGCTGGAGGGCCTGTCCCTGCACGCCGTGGCGCTGGAGGCGCTGTCCCGGCTGGCGCCGGCGCGGCCGGTGACGGCGGCGCAGGCGCTGCGCGACGCCGGGCTGCGCGAAAGCGAGGCGCCGCAGCTCTTCGAGCGCGTCTTCGACGGCGGCTCGCGCGACTGCGTGGTGTCCTCGCTGGACCTGGACGCCCTGCGCGCCGCGCTCGCGCCGCCGGTGCGCGCGGCCGCCGCGGCGGCCCCCGCGCCGGGCCGCGATCCCGTCGAGGCCCTGCTGGCCGACGCCTGGTGCGAACTGCTGGGCCTGGACGCGGTGCAGCCCGCCGACGACTTCTTCGCCCTGGGCGGCCATTCGCTGGCCGCGGTGCGGCTCTTCGCCCGCATCCGCAAGCAGCTGGGCGTGGACCTGCCGCTGGCCACCCTGTTCGAGGCGCCCACGCTGGGCGCCCTGGCGGCCCTGGTGCGCCAGCACGCGCCCGGCCTGGCCCCCGCGCCCCAGCCCACGCTGGCGCCCTCGCCGCAGGGCCCGGCAGCGGTGGCGCCCGTGCAGGGCGGCCCGGGGGCGCCCGCGCCCATCGTGGTGCCGCTGCGTCCCTGGTCGCCGCTGGTGGAGATCTGCCGGGGCAGCGCCGGGGCGCAGCCGCTGTTCTGCATCCACGGTGCGGGCGGCAACGTGCTCAACTTCCGCCAGATCTCCGACCGGCTCGGCCCGGGCCTGCCCTTCTACGGGCTGCAGGCCCAGGGCGTGGACGGCGTGCTTGCGCCGCTGGAATCCATCGAGGCCATGGCCGCGCAGTACGTGGAGGCGATACGCCGCGTGCAGCCCGCCGGGCCCTACCGGCTGGCCGGCTACTCGGCAGGCGGCGTGATCGCGCTGGAGATGGCGCAGCGCCTGCGCGAGCGGGGCGAGGCGGTCTCGCTGCTGGCGATGATCGACACGCTGGCGCCCACGGCGGCGCGGCGGCGCGCGCCGGCCTGGCGCAAGCTCTGGCTGATGCGGCACTGGTCACTGCGCTTCGCGCTGGACTGGCCGGCACGGCGGCGCGCCGGCCGGCTGGCGGACGCGCAGTACGCGCAGGCGCTGGAGAGGCTCGCGCGCGGCGAGAAGCTGCCGCCGGAACTGCTGGAGTTCCACCTGTTCCGCAACTTCGTGGCGGCGCAGTCGCGCTACACGCCCGAGCGCTACGCGGGCGACGTGGTGCTGTTCCGCGCCAGCCAGGCCGACACCCAGTACCTGGGCGCCGGCGACGCGCTGGGCTGGGAGGCCCACGTGCAGGGCACGCTGCGGGTGTACCGGGTGCCGGGCTCGCACTTCACCATGATGTCCGAGCCGGGCGTGAGCGTGCTGGTGGAGCGGCTGCGCGAGGTGCTGGGGCTGCCGACGCCGCCGGCCGCGGCGGGGGATCCGCCGGCGCGCCGCGGCTGGGTGTCCGCGCTCGCGGCACGGGCGCGCGGCCGGGCCTGAAGCGGGCGGGGGATTTCGCACCCGGGCGACGTCCAAGCGCGGCGTGCGCCCGGGGCGTGGGCCCGCGGCGGGCGACGCTGCCCGCCGCGGGCCATGCAGTGCGAACGCAACGGCGGCCACCCCCGGCCCGTGCTGTCGCCCGCGCAACGCCCGGCGGGCTGCCGCCCGCACACCCGGCGCTATAGTCGCCCGACACCCCAAGGATGCCCGCTCCCATGACTGCCTTCCGCCGTGTGCTGGTCGCCAACCGCGGCGAGATCGCCCTGCGCCTGGTGCGCGCCCTGGCCGACCTGGACCTGGAGAGCGTGGCCGTGTACGCCGAGGACGATGCGGCCCTGCCGCATGTGCGCAGCGCGACCACGGCGGTGCCGCTGGGCGCGAGCGGCCCGGGCGCCTACCTGGACGCCGCGCGCATCCTGGCCATCGCCCGTGCGCAGGGCTGCGATGCGCTGCACC
This sequence comes from Ramlibacter aquaticus, assembly GCF_015159745.1. GTDB lineage: Bacteria > Pseudomonadota > Gammaproteobacteria > Burkholderiales > Burkholderiaceae_C > Ramlibacter > Ramlibacter aquaticus. The sequence goes on from NZ_JADDOJ010000062.1 coordinate 14,102, forward strand.
CGGGCTACGGCTTCCTCAGCGAGCGCGCCGACTTCGCCGAGGCCTGCGCGCAGGCGGGCATCGCCTTCATCGGCCCCACGCCCGCGCAGCTCGCGCTCTTCGGCGACAAGGGCGCAGCCCGGGCCCTGGCGGCGCGCTGCGGCGTGCCCCTGATGCCCGGGCTGGACCGTGCCGTCACGCTGGCCGAGGCGCAGGCCTTCCTGGCCGCGCAGGAGGGTGCCGGGGTGATGGTCAAGGCCCTGGGCGGCGGCGGCGGGCGCGGCATGCGCGCGGTGCGCTCCGCCGCCGAGCTGCCCGAGGCCTTCGCGCGCTGCAGCTCGGAGGCGCGCGCCGCCTTCGGCAGCGAAGGCGTGTACGTGGAGCGCCTGATGCCCAACGCGCGCCATGTCGAGGTGCAGGTGATCGGCGACGGCCAGGCCGTGCTGGCCCTGGGCGAGCGCGAGTGCACGCTGCAGCGCCGCTTCCAGAAGCTGGTCGAGATCGCGCCCAGCCCGGCCTTGCCCGGGGCGCTGCGCGAGCGCCTGGTGCAGGCCGCGCTGGCCATGGCCCGCGCCGTCGACTACACCAGCCTGGGCACCTTCGAGTTCCTGGTCGACCTCGGCGCCACCGCGTTGCCCTTTGTCTTCATCGAGGCCAACCCGCGGCTGCAGGTGGAGCACACGGTGACCGAGGCGGTGACCGGGCTGGACCTGGTGCAACTGCAGCTGGCGGTGGCCCAGGGCCAGACCCTGGCCGGGCTGGGGCTCGCCGCGCACGCGCTGCCGGCGCCGCGCGGCTTCGCCATCCAGTGGCGGGTGAACGCCGAGACCCTGGACGCGCAGGGCCACGCCCGCCCCGCGCAGGGCCGCCTGGATCGCTTCGACCTGCCGGCCGGCCCCGGCATCCGCATCGACACGCACGGCGTCGCGGGCGCCCAGCCCTCGCCGCATTACGACACCCTGCTCGCCAAGCTGGTGGTGCACGCGGCCACGCCCGATTTCGGCGAGGTGCTGCGCCGCTCGCGCCGCGCCCTGGCCGAACTGCGCATCACCGGCCTGCCCACCAACCTGGGGCTGCTGCGCGCGATCGCGGCGCGCCCGGAATTCGAATCCCAGCAGCTGGACACGGGCTTCATCGAGGCCCACCTGCCCGCGCTGCTGGCACAGGCCGCGCAGCATGCGGACGACGGCCTGCACCCGGCCCTGGCCGCTGCCGGCCGGCTCACCGACGCGGACGCGGGCGAACCCGCGCTGCCGCCGGGCCTGGAAGCCGTGCGCGCCCCCATGCCCGCGCGCCTGGTGCAGTGGGAGGTGCAGCCCGGCCAGGCCGTGGCCGCCGGCGCGCCGCTGGCCGTGGTCGAGGCCATGAAGATGGAGCACGTGCTGCACGCGCCGCAGGCCGGCCATGTGCGTGCCCTGCACGGGCAGGCCGGCGACATGCTGCCCGAGGGCCGGCTGCTGGTGCTGCTGGCGCCGGGCGAGGTGGCGGCGGACGCGCGCCAGGACGCGGCCGCGGCCGACCCCGACGCCCTGCGCGAGGACCTGCGCCGCGTGCTCGAGCGCCATGCGCTCACGCAGGACGCCGCCCGGCCGCAGGCCGTGGCCCGGCGGCACGCGCAGGGCGGGCGCACCGCGCGCGAGAACATCGCCGCGCTGTGCGACGCGAGCAGCTTCATCGAGTACGGCGCGCTGGCGGTCGCGGCGCAGGCGCGCCGCCGCAGCATGGACGACCTGATCGCCAACACGCCGGCGGACGGGCTGGTCGCCGGCATGGGCACGGTCAACGCCGAAGACTTCGGGCCCGAGGCCGCGCGCACCGTGGTCATGGCCTACGACTACACCGTGCTCGCCGGCACCCAGGGCTGGCGCAACCACCACAAGAAGGACCGCATGCTGGCGCTGGCCCACAAGCTCAAGCGGCCGGTGGTGCTGTTCGCCGAGGGCGGCGGCGGGCGGCCCGGCGACGTGGACATGCCCATCGTCGCCGGCCTGAACAACCACACCTTCAGCCAGTTCGCCGCGCTCTCGGGCCAGGTGCCCGTGGTGGGCGTGGTGCATGGCCGATGCTTCGCCGGCAACGCCGCGCTGCTGGGCTGCGCCGACGTGATCATCGCGACCCGGGCGAGCAACATCGGCATGGGCGGCCCGGCCATGGTGGAAGGCGGCGGCCTGGGCCGTTTCAGGCCCGAGGAGATCGGGCCCAGCCACGTCCAATGGGGCAACGGCGTGATCGACCTGCTGGTCGAGGACGAGGCCGAGGCCGTCGCCGCGGCACGCCAGTACCTGGGCTACTTCCAGGGCCGGCGTGCCCGCTGGGACGCCGGCGACCCGCGCCTGCTGCGCCAGGCGGTGCCTGAGAACCGGCTGCGCGCCTACGAGGTCCGCGAGGTGATGCGCGGCCTGGTGGACACCGGCTCGCTGCTGGAGCTGCGCGCGGGCTTCGGCGCCGGCATGGTCACCGCCCTCGCCCGCATCGAAGGGCGGCCGGTCGGCCTGATTGCCAACAACCCCAGGCACCTGGGCGGCGCGATCGACGCCGAGGCGGCCGACAAGGCCGCCCGCTTCATGCAGCTGTGCGACGCGCACGGCCTGCCCCTGGTCTCGCTGTGCGACACGCCCGGCTTCATGGTCGGGCCGGAGATCGAGGCCCAGGCGCAGGTGCGGCACGTGAGCCGCATGTTCGTCGTCGCCTCGCACCTCTCGGTGCCCTTCTTCGCGGTGGTGCTGCGCAAGGGCTACGGCCTGGGCGCGCAGGCGATGACGGCGGGCGGCTTCGATGCCCCGGTGTTCACCGTCGCCTGGCCGACCGGCGAGTTCGGCGCCATGGGCCTGGAAGGCGCGGTCAAGCTGGGCTTCCGCAAGGAGCTGGAGGCCGCCGCGCCGGGGGATGCGCGCGACGCGCTCTACCGCGAGCTGGTGGCGCGGCAGTACGAGGCCGGCCAGGCGATGAACATGGCGGCCACCCTGGAGATCGACGCCGTGATCGACCCGGCCGAGACCCGCGCCTGGCTGGTGCGCGGCCTGGACGCCGCGGCGCCCGCGGTGCGCGCCTCGCACCGCTTCGTGGACACCTGGTAGCGCCGCGGCCCGGCCGCCGGGCTCAGCCCGCCCCGGGCGTGCCGCGCGGCGTGGGCAGCAGCAGGGCCACCTGTTCCAGGGCCTGGGCGATGGCCTGCAGGGGCGCGTCCAGGCGGGTGGCGGCGGCCGCGCCGTCCTGCTGCAGCGCCTGCTCGATCTCGCGCGCGGCGTCCACCACCTGCGCCACGGCCACCATGCCGGCGGCGTTGCGCAGGCCGTGCGCGACGCGGATCGCGCCACGCGCATCCCCGCGCGCCACCAGCGCCCCCAGCTTCTGCGCATCCTGGCCGTGCAGCTCCAGCAGGTCGGCGCAGGCCTGGCGGAAACGGGCCGCCTGGCCCTGCCAGGCCTGCAGGCGGGCTGCGTCCACGCCGGGCACGCCGGCCATGCGGTCCAGGAACTCCGCGTCGTCGCGGGCGGGGCCGGGCAGCGGCGGCGCGGGCGGCGCCGTGGGCTCGCGGTCGCGCGGCAGGCGCGGCGCGTCCAGCCAGTGCAGCACCTGGGCATAGAGCAGCTCGGGCCGTGCCGGCTTGCCGATGAAGTCGTCCATGCCGGCCTCCAGGCAGGCGCGCTGCTCCTCGGCGTAGGCGCTCAGCGCCACGATGGGCACGCGGTCCCAGCCCGGCATGGCGCGCAGGCGCCGCGCCACCTCCAGGCCGTCCATCTGCGCGAGGCCGATGGCCAGCAGGGCCAGATCGAACCCGCCGTCGCGGGCCCGGTTCAGGCCCTCGGCGCCGTCGCGGGCGACGCTCACGCGCAGGCCCGCCTGCTCCAGCAGCGCCACCGTGACCTCGGCGTTGGCCGCGTCGTCCTCGACCAGCAGCACGCGCGCGCCGGGGTGGCGCTCGCGCAGCAGGGCATCGGCATGGCCGGCCCCATCACTGCGCACGTCGCCCTGCTCGGCCAGGCCGCGCCCCAGCCAGGCGGTGAACCAGAAGGCGCTGCCCAGGCCGGGCATGCTGCGCACGCCGACGTCCCCGCCCATCATGCGGGCCAGCCGGCGGTTGATGGCCAGGCCCAGGCCGGTGCCCTTCACGTGCTCGTGCGGCCCGGCCTGCGCCTCTTCCATGGCCATGAAGAGCCGGGGCAGGCGCTCGGCCGGGATGCCCACGCCGGTGTCCTTCACCTCGAAGCGCAGCAGCAGCGCGTCCGCGCGCTCCTGCTCCACCGTGACGCGCACGCCCACCGAACCGGACGGCGTGTACTTGATCGCGTTGCCCATGTAGTTGAAGAGCGCCTGGCGCAGGCGGGCGCGGTCGCCGCGCAGCCACAGCGGGGCCGCGCGGCCGTCCAGCTCGACCAGCAGCTGGCGGGCGCGGGCCTGCGGCTCCAGCAGCGCGGCGACTTCCTCCAGCAGGCCGGGCAGCCGGAAGTTCACCTGCGCCAGCTCGACCCGGCCGGACTCCATGCGGGAGAGGTCCAGCACGTCGTCGAACAGGGTCATGAGGTGCTGGCTGGCGTTGTCGACCTGGTCCAGCCAGGCCAGCTGCGACAGGTCGGCGCCGCGGCCGCGCAGCAGGTGCACCGCGCCGACGATGACGTGCATGGGGGCGCGGATCTCGCGGCTCAGGTTGCCGATGAATTCGCTCTTCGCCGCGCTGGCGGCGTCGGCCGCGCGACGCGCACCGGCCAGCTCCTCGGTGCGGCTGGCCACCAGCTGCTCCAGCTGCTGGCGGTGCCGCTCCAGTTCCAGGGCCACGCGCCGCCGCTCGGTCACGTCCTCGGACACCGCCACGTAGTGCGAGACGCGGCCGTCCGTCTGGCGCAGGGGCACGATCATCTGCGAGGCGATGTACTCGCGGCCGTCCTTGCGGCGGTTGACGATCTCGCCCTCCCAGGCCTGGCCCTCCAGCAGCGCCTTCCACATGCCCTGGTAGGTGGCGGACGAGGTGCGGCCGGACTGCAGCATGCGGGGGTTGCGGCCGATCAGCTCCTCGCGGCCGTAGCCGGTGAAGCGCAGGTAGGCCCGGTTCACGTATTCGATCTCGCCGTCGCGGTCGGTGATGACGATGCCGGTGGGGCTCTGCTCCACCGCCAGCGAGAGCTTGCGAAGTTCGGCCTCGGCCACCTGGCGCGCGGCCTCGCGTTCGTAGAGGCCGAGGGCGAAGCTGATGTCGGCCGCCATCTGCTCGAACAGGCGCTGCATCTCGGCGTCGAAGATGCCCAGCTCGCCGGAATAGAGGGTGAGCCCGCCCACCACCTCGCCGTTGCGCATCAAGGGCAGCGAGCCCGAGGCGCCCCAGCCGAAGCGCGCGCCGCGCTCGTGCCAGGCCTCGGTGCGCGGGTCGTGCTGGAAGTCCTGGCACCAGATGGAACGGTTCTCGCGCACGGCCGTGCCCGTGGGGCCGCGGCCCTCGGGACGGGTCGCGTCGACCGAGACCGTGAGGCCCGCCAGGTAGTCGGCCCCGTCGCCGTGCCAGGCCACCGGGTGCACCAGGCCGTCGTCCGGGTCCACCATGCCGACCCAGGCCAGCTTCATGCGGGCCAGCTGCACGATGTCGCGGCAGACCTGGTCGAAGAGCTGCGTGCTGTTGGTGCAGCGGACGATGGCCGCGTTGCACTGGCTGAGCGCGGCATAGGCGGCGCCCAGGCGGGCGATGGCGCGCTCCGAATGCTTGCGGTCGGTGATGTCGCGGGCGGTGGTGATCAGGCAGTCGTCGCCGGCTAGCTGGCCGCGCTGCGTGGAGATCAGCACCGTGATGACGCGGCCGTCCTTCACGCGCAGCTCCGTCTCCACGTTCAGCACCATGCCATCGCGCAGCACGCGCTCGCGGATCTGGCGTTGCGCCTGCGGGTCCACGAACAGCTGCAGGTCGGTGGTGCTGCGGTCCAGCACTTCCGCGGGGGCCCAGCCCGTCATCCAGCGGAAGCCGGGGTTGACCTCGGTGACGTGGCCATCGGACAGGCGCGAGATCAGCACCGCGTCCGGACTGGTGGCGAAGGCGGCGCGGTAGCGCGCCTCGCTGTCGCGCAGGGCCGCGTCGCGGTCGGCCAGCCGGGCCAGCATGCGGTTGAAGACCTCGAACAGCTGGCCCATCTCGTCGCGCCGGCGGATCGGCAGCGGCTGCGGGTCCACGCCGCCCAGCATGTCCAGCGAGAGCCGGCGCGAGGCGTCCAGCATGGGCCGCAGCTCGCGCCGCATCACCCACCAGGTGGCCAGGCCGATCAGCAGGGCCAGCACCGCCGCGGTGCTGCCCAGGCGCAGCGCCGCGGTGCGCACCGGGGCGAAGATCTCCGCCGTGGGCAGGTAGGTCAGGGCGATCCAGCCGGTGCTGGGAATGCGCGCTGCCGCGGCCAGCACAGGCCGGCGGTCCTGCTCGAACACCACGGGCTCGAAACGGCCCTGCAGGATGCCGTCCAGGGCCGGCAGCTGCCCGGGGGGCGCCAGCGGCGCCATCACCTGGGCCGGGTTGCTGGCGGCGATGACGCGGCGGCTGCCCGGGTCCACCACGTAGTGCTGGCCGCTGCGCGAGTTGCCGTCGCGCTCGTCCAGCAGGCCGGGCTGGCGCAGGTCCACGTCGCCCACCAGCACGCCCACGCGGTGCCCCCGCGGGCCCTGCACCGGGGCGGTGAAATGCATCAGGGGCAGCTCGCCGCCGTCCAGCTGGAGGCTGACCCCGGCCTTGCCTTCGGACAGCGCCAGGCGCACGTGGCCCTGGTCCGCCAGCGCCGTGGTGGGATGGGCGGCGGCGGTGGAGGCCACCAGGGCGCCGTTCGCATCGACCAGCAGCAGGCCGCCGCTGAACAGGGTCTGCAGCGCCGGCCGCGCGTCCAGGAAGGCCTGCGCCGCCGCCGGGCGCTCCAGCAGTTCGGCCGGCAGGCCGGCGGCCTCCAGGCGCACGGCGCTCAGGCGGTCGCGGATCTCGTCGTCGAATTCCTGCGCCAGCACGCGGGCGGAATCGGCCTGGCGCATCAGCAGCTCCGCCTCCAGGCCCCGGTGCATGAGGCGGTCGGCGTACCAGGCCATGGAGCCCACGCAGGCCAGCACGACCACGAACACGGCCAGCGGCATGCGGGCCTTGAGCGAACGCAGGCCGTGCACCGCCCGCAAGGCCGGTGGCGCGGAGGCGGCGGGGGTAAGGCGGGGATAGGCCGGCGCGGCGGACGGCCCGGCGGTGTCCAGGGGGGCGCTCGCGCCGGCCGCCGGGCCCGCGGTCGCGGACGGGTCGGTCGCACCGGCCATCGGCACGGGGCCGGCGTCTTCGAGCTGTTGTACGGCCGGCGAGGTCACCGGCTGACGCTACCGTAGCCGCCCTGCCCCGTCAATCCATGGATGGGCAGGCGCACGCGCGCCGGCCGGGCACTGTCGCGTCGCGCCGACTGCGGGCCCGGGCCGGGGCGGCCGGGCGCCGCGGCCTACTTCTTCTTGGCGCCGCCGGCGAGCATCTGCTGGTACTCGGCGGCCAGCTTGTCCATGAAGTCCATGGCCGCCTTGTACTGCTGGGCCTGGAAGTCCAGCAGCTTGTCGTACTGGTCGGCCGCGGCCGCGAAGGGCGCGCCGGCGCCGCGCATGGCGTCCAGCATGCTCTTCTGCGACTTCATCACCAGCGCCCAGGACTCGTGCGCCTGCACGGCGGCGGCGCGGGACTGGTCCCAGAGGGTCTTGGCGATCTGGGTCTGCGAGGCGTCGATCATGGTGTCTCCTTCCCGTCAACGGGCACGGCTTTCCTTATCCCCCAGCCTGGGCTGGCCGTCAACTGCCGCGGGTGACCCAGGCCACCACACCGAGCAGGAAGGCGGCGACGGCGATCGCGTAGAGGATGGCCGAGACCAGCGAGAAGGGCCGGCTGTCGTGGCTGTAGCGGCCGAACACCATGCCGCCCAGCGCCGCGGCCAGCGCGGCGATGAAGGGCCAGATGTCGACGGGACCTAGGCCGGTGGGCATGGGCACTCCTGGAAGTCTTGCATGGGCCCATGCTGCGGCGCCCCGCGCGCGCCGGCTGTCGGACGGCACCGCTGCTGCTGGACGGCCGTGTCGGCGCCCGGCCCGGCGCTGCGCCCGCCGCCAGCCCATCCGTGCCCGGGCCCTGCGGCCGGGGCGCCCCCGCCGCGCACCGGCGCGCCCCGCCCTGGGGCGGCGGGATGCCGGCAACGCCCGCAGGGCACCAACTTGGATCCCAGCCGGGATACCGGGCGGAATCCGGGCTGGCATGGAGCTTGCGGCAGAGCCTGCAAAAGGAAGCCTGCCCTTGCCCATCGCCACCCCGCCCGCCGCCTGGATCACCCGCCTGGACACGCCGCTCGCCGGCGCCGCCACCGGCCCGCTGGCCGGCCTGCGCTTCGCCGCCAAGGACAACATCGATGTCGCCGGCGTCCCCACCACGGCCGGCTGCCCGGCCTTCGCCCGCACGCCCGCGCACAGCGCCACCGTCATCGCCCGCCTGCTGGGTGCCGGGGCTTCGCTGCTGGGCAAGACCAACCTGGACCAGTTCGCCTGCGGCCTCAACGGCACGCGCTCGCCCTACGGGCCGGTGCCCAACGCGATCGACCCGCGCTACGTCAGCGGCGGCTCCAGCTCGGGCTCGGCCGTGGTGGTCGCCACCGGCGAGGCCGATTTCTCCCTGGGCACCGACACTGCCGGCTCCGGCCGGGTGCCGGCGGGGCTGAACAACATCGTGGGGCTCAAGCCCTCGCGCGGCCTGATCAGCGCGGCGGGCGTGCTGCCGGCGGCGCAGGCCGTGGACTGCGTGTCCATCTTCGCGCGCAGCGTGGGCCTTGCGGCGCAGGTGCTGCAGCAGGCCCTGGGCTTCGACCCGGCAGACCCCTTCTCGCGCCGGCTCGCGCTGGCGTCGCGGCCCTTCCCCGCCGCCTTCCGCTTCGGCGTGCCCAGTCCGCTGCAGTTCTTCGGCGACACGCTGGCGCAAGCCGCCTTCGCCGACGCCGTGCGCCGCCTGCAGGACCTGGGCGGCACCCCGGTCGAGATCGACTATGCGCCGCTGGCCGAGGCCGCAAGCCTGCTCTACGGCAGCGCGCTGGTGGCCGAGCGGCACGCGGCCATCCGCGATTTCTTCGACACGCACGAATCCGAGGTCATCGAGCCGGTGCGCAGCATCATCGCCGCCGGGCGCCAGTATTCGGCGTCGGACTTCGTGCAGGCCCAGCTGCGGCTGCGGGAACTGGCCCAGCGCGTGCAGCCGATGTGGGAGCGCATGGACCTGCTGCTGGTGCCCACCGCGCCCACGCACTACACCATCGCCGCGATGCAGGCCGACCCCGTCGCGCTGAACCGCAACCTGGGCGAATACACCAACTTCGTCAACCTGCTGGACTACGCGGCCCTGTCCGTGCCCAGCAGCCTGCGCCCCGACGGGCTGCCCTTCGGCATCACGCTCATCGGCCCCTGCGGCAGCGACTGGCAGCTGGCCGAACTGGGCCAGCGCTACCACCACGCCAGCGGCCTGGCGCAGGGCGCGACCGGCGAGCCGCTGCCCGCGCCGGTGGCCATCCCCGGCCTCGCGCCCGAGCCCGTGGTGCAGGTCGCGGTCGTGGGCGCGCACCTCTCGGGCATGCCGCTGAACGGCCAGCTCACCGAGCGCGGCGCCCGCCTGCTGCGCAGCGACCGGACCGCGCCCGACTACCGCTTCTTCGCCCTGCCCGGCAGCACGCCGCCCAAGCCCGGCCTGGTCCGCGTGGCGCCCGGCACCGGCCACCGCATCGCGCTGGAAATCTGGGAGATGCCGCTCGCGCACTACGGCAGCTTCGTCGCGCTGGTGCCGCCGCCGCTGGGCATGGGCACGCTCACCCTGGACGACGGCCGCACGGTGCAGGGCTTCCTGTGCGAGGCCATCGCCACCGAGGGCGCCCAGGACATCTCCCCGCTGGGGGGATGGCGCGCCTACCTGCAGTCGCTCCACAAGGGCTGACGCATTCCCCTCCCCTGTTCCACCC
>NZ_JADDOJ010000063.1 GCF_015159745.1 Ramlibacter aquaticus
AATCGCAGCATCATGCCTGCCGCTGCCGAGCCCATCAACCTGACGCATCATTTCCTGATCGCGATGCCGGGCCTGCAGGACGAGACCTTTGCCCGCAGCGTGGTCTACCTGTGCGAGCACAGCACCCGCGGCGCGCTGGGCCTGGTGATCAACAAGACCAGCGACATCGACCTGCGCAAGCTGTTCGACAAGGTCGACCTGCCGCTGACCCGGCCCGATCTGGCCAGCGCGCCCGTGTTCCAGGGCGGCCCCGTGCAGACCGAGCGCGGCTTCGTGCTGCACGAGGCGGTGCTGGCGGGCGAGGGCGAGGCCGCTGCCGAGCCGGTCTACGCCTCGACCATGACCATCCCCGGTGGCCTGGAGATGACCACCTCCAAGGACGTGCTGGAGGCAATCTCCAGCGGTGGCGGCCCGCGCAAGGTGCTGGTGTCCCTGGGCTACTCGGCCTGGGGCGAGGGCCAGCTGGAATCCGAGCTGGCGGAAAACAGCTGGCTCACCGTGGGCGCCGACCTGGACGTGATCTTCGACACGCCCGTGGACAAGCGCTACGAACGCGCGCTCTCCCTGCTGGGCTTGCAGGCCTGGATGCTGACCGGGCAGGCGGGGCACGCATGAGCGTCGCCGCTCACGACGTCCCCCCCCACCTCCAGACCTTTCTCGCTTTCGATTTCGGGGTGCGCCGCACCGGGGTCGCGGTGGGCAACCGCCTGCTGCGCAGCGCCACCGCCCAGCCCACCATCCGTGCCGAAGGGGCCGACGCGCGCATGGCCCAGGCCGAGGCGCGGGTGCGCGAATGGCAGCCCCAGGCCCTGGTGGTGGGCGTGCCCTTCCACCCGGACGGCGCCAGCCACGAAAATACGGCGCGGGCCCGCAAGTTCGCCCGCCAGCTTCGCGCGCGCCTGGCCCTGCCGGTGTACGAGGTGGACGAGCGCTACAGCACCGTGGAAGCCGCCGCGCAGGGCGCGAGCGACCCCGATGCCGGCGCGGCCTGCATCATCTTGGAACAGTTCCTGAGGAGCCTGCCTTGAACCTGACGCTGGACGCGGAAGCCCTCTACCGCGAACTGCTGCGCGGCGTGCAGCAACTGGGCGTGGAGAACACGCAGCTGGTGGGCATCACCTCCGGCGGTGCCTGGCTGGCCGAACGCCTGCAGGCCGACCTGGGCCGCAGCGGCTCGCCGGGCGTCATCTCCTCGGCCATGCACCGCGACGATTTCGCGCGGCGCGGGCTGGCGGGGGCGGGCCAGCAGACCCAGATTCCCTTCGACGTCGACGAGGCGCACATCCTGCTGCTCGACGACGTGCTCTACACCGGCCGCACCCTGCGCGCCGTGCTCAACGAACTGTTCGACTTCGGCCGCCCGGCCAGCGTACGCCTGGCGGTGCTGGTGGACCGCGGCGGGCGCGAGCTGCCGGTGCAGGCCGATTTCGCCGCCGCCCGCGTGGCGCTGCCGGCCGGCCAGTCGCTGGCACTGGCACGCGGTGCCGACGGCCATTTCAGCTTCGAGGTCCGGGACAACTGATGCTGCACCGACGCAACCCCCAACTGAACAAGAACGGCGAGCTGGTCCACCTGCTGTCGGTGGAAGGCCTGCCGCGCGACATCATCACGCACATCCTGGACACCGCGTCCAGCTTCGTGAGCCTGAACGACCGCGAGGTCAAGAAGGTGCCGCTCCTGCGCGGCAAGAGCGTGTTCAACCTGTTCTTCGAGAACAGCACCCGCACCCGCACCACCTTCGAGATCGCCGCCACCCGGCTGTCGGCCGACGTGATCAACCTGGACATCGCACGCTCCTCGGCCTCCAAGGGCGAGTCGCTGCTGGACACCATCGCCAACCTGTCGGCCATGGCCGCCGACATGTTCGTGGTGCGGCACAGCGAGTCGGGCGCGCCCTACCTGATCGCCCAGCACGTGGCACCGCACGTGCACGTGATCAACGCCGGCGACGGCCGCCATGCGCACCCCACGCAGGGCCTGCTGGACATGTACACCATCCGGCACTTCAAGAAGGACTTCGCCAACCTCACGGTGGCCATCGTCGGCGACGTGCTGCACTCGCGCGTGGCGCGCTCGGACATCCACGCGCTCACCACCCTGGGCTGCGCCGAGGTACGCGTGGTCGGCCCCAAGACCCTGGTGCCGGGCGACATGGCGCAGATGGGCGTGCGGGTGTGCCACACGCTGGAAGAGGGCATCCGGGGCTGCGACGTGATCATCATGCTGCGGCTGCAGAACGAGCGCATGAGCGGCGCGCTGCTGCCCTCCTCGCAGGAGTTCTTCAAGAGCTTCGGCCTCACGCCCGAGAAGCTGCAGCTCGCCAAGCCGGACGCGATCGTGATGCACCCGGGGCCCATCAACCGCGGGGTCGAGATCGATTCCTCCGTGGTGGACGGCCGGCAGAGCGTGATCCTGCCGCAGGTGACCTTCGGCATCGCCGTGCGCATGGCCGTGATGAGCATCGTTGCCGGAAATGAAGCGTAACCCCCCGAAGCGCCTTCGGCTAGGCATCACCGCCAGAGGCGGTGATTCTTCGACGCCGTCCGGACCTGCGCAGGCAGGCCCGGAGCCGCGGCGTCTCAGCCCCCCAAGGGGGGCGTCACCAGCGGCCCGGCAGAGCCGGTTCCGCGGTGACCTTGGGCAAGACACGCCAGTGCTGGAGAGAGCATGAAAATCCTGATCAAGAACGGCCGTGTGATCGACCCGGCCTCCGGCCTGGACAAGGTCACCGACGTGGCGATCGCCGCCGGGCGCATCCTGGCGCTGGGCGAGGCGCCGGGGTTCACGCCGTCGCGGGTGATCGATGCGGCGGGCTGCGTGGTGGCGCCCGGGCTGGTGGACCTGTCGGCCCGACTGCGCGAGCCGGGCCACGAGCACGAGGGCATGCTGGAGAGCGAACTGGCGGCCGCGGTGGCCGGGGGCGTGACCAGCCTGGTCTGCCCGCCCGACACCGACCCGGTGCTGGACGAGCCCGGCCTGGTGGAGATGCTGCGCTTCCGGGCCGAGAAGATGCACCAGGCGCGCGTGTTCCCCCTGGGCGCGCTGACGCGCAACCTCCAGGGCGAGGTGCTGACCGAGATGGTGGAGCTGACGGAGGCCGGCTGCGTGGGCTTCGGCCAGGCCGAGGTGCCGCTGGCCAGCACGCAGGTGCTGCAGCGCGCCCTGCAGTACGCCGCGACCTTCGGCTACTCGGCCTGGCTGCGCCCGCAGGAGATGCACCTGGGCCGCGGCGTCGCGGCCAGCGGCCCGCTGGCCACCCGCCTGGGCCTGTCCGGCGTGCCGGTGGCGGCCGAGACCATCGCCCTGCACACCATCCTCGAGCTGGTGCGGGCCACAGGCGCGCGCGTGCACCTGTGCCGCCTCAGCAGCGCGGCCGGGGTGGCCCTGGTGCGCGCGGCCAAGGCCGAAGGCCTGCCCGTCAGCTGCGACGTGAGCATCAATTCGCTGCACCTGATCGACCACGACATCGGCTACTTCGACAGCCGCGCCCGCCTGGACCCGCCGCTGCGCCAGCAGCGCGACCGCGACGCGCTGCGCCAGGGCCTGGCGGACGGCACCATCGACGCGCTGGTGTCCGACCACACCCCGGTGGACGAAGACGCCAAGACCCTGCCCTTCGCCGAGGCCGAGCCCGGCGCGACCGGCCTGGAACTGCTGCTGGGCCTGGGCCTGAAGTGGGCGGAGGACGCCGGTGTCCCGCTGCCCCGGGCGCTGGCCACCGTCACCGCCCACCCGGCCCGCGTGCTGGGTGCGGCGCTGGGCACGCTGCAGGCCAGCGTGGGCCAGGTGGTGGTGGGCGGCGTCGCCGACCTGTGCATCTTCGATCCGGCCGCGGAATGGGCCGTCGATCCTTCTCAGCTGCGCAGCCAGGGCCGGCACACCCCGTTCGAGGGCCACGCCCTGCGCGGGCGGGTGCGCTGGACCGTCGCTGCCGGCCAGCTCGCGTACGAGGCGCGCACGCAGCCGGCATGAAGGGGCTGCGGGCCATCGCCTGCTTCCTGCGTGGCCTGGGCCACGTGCTGGCGGGGCTGTGGACGCTGCGGGTGCGCTTCCCCGGCTTCAGCCCGGCCCAGCGGGAGCAGGCCGTGCAGGACTGGGCCGCGGCCATGCTGCGCATCCTGGGCATCACCCTGGAACTGCGCGGCACGCCCCCGGCCGCGGGGCCCGTGCTGCTGGTGGCCAACCACATCTCCTGGCTGGACATCCTGGTGCTGCATGCGGCGCGGCACTGCCGCTTCGTCTCCAAGTCCGACGTGCGGCACTGGCCGCTGGTGGGCGCGCTGGCCACCGGGGCGGGCACGCTCTACATCGAGCGCGAGTCGCGCCGCGATGCGCTGCGGGTGGTGCACCACATGGCCGAAAGCCTGCGCGATGGCGACATCCTCGCCGTGTTCCCGGAAGGCACGACCAGCGACGGCATCTCGCTGCTGCCTTTCCATGCCAACCTGCTGCAGGCGGCCATCACGGCCCAGGCCCCGGTGCAGCCGGTGGCGCTCAGCTTCCTCGATGCGGGCACGCGCGGGCGCAGCCTGGCGCCCTGCTACATCGGCGACGACACCCTGCTGGCCTCGATCTGGCGCACGCTCACGGCCCCGCCCATCGTGGCCGTGGTGGCCTTTGGCGAGCCCGAGCCCGCCCAGGGCCGGGAGCGCCGCGGCTGGGCGGCCTCGCTGCGTGACACGGTGGCCCGGCTGCGGGCCGGCTGAGCGCCCACGCGGCTCAGTCGTCGGCCGCGTCGGGCGGGCGGGGCGCGGCCGCTTTCCGGAACAGCACCTCACCCGTGGGCACGTGCACGACGCGGATCTCCTGGCCGAAGGGCCGGGTGATGCTCTTCGCCGCCATGGTCACGGCCACGGCGCGGTCGCTGAAGAGGTACTGGCGTGCGCCGCTGGCAGGCAGCAGTCCGCCAGCGATGGGGTGGTTGCTCTCGACTCGGAATTCGGCTGCCGTCATGGAAATACCTCGGCTGTCTGTCTCGGGAGGGCCAGGGGACTGCCCCTCCTGGACCTCCACTTTAGGCGGTGGGGGTGACATTGCAATGACGCTGTGCAACAGTCGTGCCACACCATGTAAGCGCTCGCTACAACGCTCACCCATAGCCTAGGCTGTGCTTCCGCCAGCGGTGTAGGAGAAGGCCTCGCCGGCCTGTCGGCCACTGCGCTACCGGCCGCGCAAGCTTGATGCGGATCAAGCAGGAAGGGCGGCCCTGGCGCGACCATGGCCACACATCCCCCCGGATGAAGGAGAGACTCCATGACCAAGAACGTCGGCGGCATCGACCGCGCCCTGCGCATCACCGTCGGCCTGGTGCTCATCGCCCTGGCCGCCACGGGCACCGTGGGCTGGTGGGGCTGGCTGGGCCTGGTGCCCCTGGCCACGGGCGCCATCGGCTGGTGCCCGCCCTACGCCTTGCTGGGCTTGAGCACCTGCAAGGCGCCCGCCGCTTCATCCTGAGGCGCCGGCGCCCCGGGCCGGGGCGGAAAAGCTGCCCCGGGCCCGGCGCAGCGCAGGCCGGAGCGTGACTTCGTCGCGCCTGGCTGAACATTTGTGCCGCGGGCCGCGGCGGGCCTGGCTGCGCCAGCGACAATGCGCGGCCTATGCCATTTTTCAAATCGATCATCGCCTACCGCATCGGGCCGGACTGGGTGCCACCCGCCCCGGACGCGCTGGAAGCCGAACTCCAGCGCCTGGCCTTCCGTCCCTGCGAGCCGACGCAGGAGCTCTCGACCGGCTGGTTGCCGCCGCGCGGCGAGGAGAACGGCGCCATGGCCGAGCACATCGCCGGCCACCTGGTCCTGAAATTCGGGCTGGAGCGCCGCGCGGTGCCGGCCAGCGTGGTACGGGCCGAGGTCGAGGCGCGCTGCAAGGCCATCGAGGCCGAGCGCGGCCGCAAGCCGGGCCGCAAGGAGAAGCTGGACATCAAGCAGGAGGTGGTGCTCACCATGCTGCCGCGGGCCTTCAGCAAGCGCGCGGCCCACGTGATCTGGATCGACCTCGCCCAGCGCTTCCTGGTGGTGGGCGCGGGCAGCCACAAGGCCGCCGACAGCGTGGTGTCCAGCCTGGTGGACCTGATGGCCGACCTGCGCCATGTGCTGCCGCTGGCGCTGCTGTCCACGCAGATGGCCCCGGGCACCGCCATGGCGGAATGGCTGCGGGCCGACGAGGCGCCGGGCGAGTTCGGCTTCGGCCAGGACCTGGTGCTCAAGAACGCGGAAAAGGGTTCGATCCGCTACGCGCGGCATCCGCTGGACGCCGAGGAGATCGTGCAGCACCTGGACGAGGGCATGGTGGTGACCGAAATGGCGCTCAGCTGGGACGGCAAGCTGGGCTTCGTGCTCAACGACGGCCTGGCGCTGCGCAAGCTCGACTTCATGGACGTGAAGACGGACCTGGGCGAGAAGGAGAAGGGCTTCGACGCCGACGTGGCCATCGCCACGGGTGAGCTCTCGCGCCTGCTGCCGGCGCTGCTGGAGGCCCTGGGCGGTGAAATGATGCCCGGAGCGGCCCCGGCCGCCGTGGCGCCCGCGCAGGCCGCGCAGTCCGGGGATGCCGAGGCGCCGCCCTGGGACGAGCCGGTCGCGGCACAGGCCTGAGGCCCGGGGCTGGCTGGCGCCCCGCCGGCCCGCTTCAGTAGGCGATGGGACGCTCCAGCACCGCCATGGTCACGCGCGAGATGCAGGCCAGGCGGCCCTGCTCGTCCTCGATGCGCACTTCCCACACGTGGCTGCGCCCGCCGATGTGCAGCGGTCGCGCGGTGCCGGTCACCCAGCCGCCGGCCACGGCCCGCACGTGGTTGGCGTTGATCTCCTGGCCGACGCAGTGGAAGCGCTTGGGGTCGACCACGTAGGCGGCGGCCCAGGACGCCAGCGTTTCCGCCAGCACCACCGACATGCCGCCATGCAGCACGCCCGCGGGCTGGCGTGTACGCGCGTCGACCGGCATGCGGCCGCGCAGGTAGTCCTCACCGGCCTCCAGCAGCTCGATGCCGACGTGGCCGTTGCCGCAGCCCTGGCTGCGTTCGTTGGCGCTCGCCAGCGGAAAGGTCTCGAACCAGATGCTCATGCGCCGATTCTGCCGCAGGCCATGGCCTGGGGGTGGCCGATGTGCCTGGGGCCCTCGCCGGCCTGGACCGGCCCCCTTGCGGCCTCAGTCCCGCGCCAAGTCCGCGCGCAGCTCGAACCAGAACAGGGCGCCCTGCCCGGGTGTGCTGCGAACGCCCGCGCTGCCGCCCATGAGCTGGGCCAGGCTGCGCACGATGGACAGGCCCAGGCCGGTGCCGCCGTGCTGGCGGTTGTTGCCGCCCTCCACCTGCGAGAAGGGCTGGAAGAGCAGGGCCTGGGCCTCGCTGGACAGGCCCGGCCCGGTGTCCTGCACCTCGAAGCGCAGCACGGCCTGGCCCTCCGCCTGGCGCAGCGCGGTGCCGCGGATGTGGATGCTGCCCCGGGCGGTGAACTTCACGGCGTTGCCCACCAGGTTGGCCAGCATCTGGCGGATGCGGCCCGCGTCGGCGACGTAACGATCCCCGGCCGGCCCGTCCCAGGCGGCGTCCAGCGCGACGCCCTTGGTGCGGGCGGCCTGGCCGAAGAGCGCATCGGTTTCGGCGACCAGGCGCGCGGGCTCGAAGGGCGCAGGGATCAGCTCCAGCTTGCCGGCTTCGATCTTTGACACGTCCAGGATGTCGTTCAGCACGGCGAGCAGGCTCTGGCCGGAACTGAAGATGATCTGCCCGTACTGCCGGCGCTCCTCGTCGGGCAGGTCGGGCAGGCTCAGGAGTTCGGCCATGCCGATCACGCCGTTCAGCGGCGTGCGGATCTCGTGCGACATCATCGCCAGGAAGCGGCTCTTGGCGATGGTCGCGGCCTCGGCCCGCTTCAGCGCCTGCTCCAGGTCGGCGGTGCGCTCGGCCACCTGCCGCTCCAGCGTCTGCTGCGACTGCTGCTGCGCCTGCACCATCTGCTCGAAGGAGCGCACGAAGGCCGCCACCTCGTCGTCGTGCGGCCAGGCCACCGCGACACGTGCGTAGGGGTCCCGCGCGAGCTGGCGCGAGGCCTCGCCCAGGTGCTGCAGCTGCCGGGCGAAGCCGCGCCCGGCCCGCCGGCTGACGTGCCAGGCGGCCCAGGCGGCGATCGCGCCCAGGCCCAGGTACACCGCCAGCCCCCAGGCCATGCGCGAGACCACTGCCGATGCGCTGCGGCCATAGGCGGCCGTCAGCGCCTGCGGGTTGTCGGGAAAGCGCGCCGAGGCCAGCGACTGGCGCAGGTCCGTGGCCGCATGGCCGCGGCTGCAGCCCCAGCGCTGCAGTTCGCGCTCGCCCGCGGCGAGCTGCAGGCAGTCGAGTGCGGGGTCCAGCCCGGCCGGCTGGTCGAGCAGGGCCGCCAGCGGCAGGCGGGCCACCAGGGCGCCCTCGTAGTCACGCGCCGGTGGGTAGTAGATGGGGAAGGCCATCTCGACCATCGCACTCGCGCCGCCCGCCTGCGGCTGCACCCGCAACTGCGGCCGCCGCCGCGCGATCGCGTCGCGTGCCAGGGTCTGCAGGCCGGGTGCGAGGTCCATGCCCGTGGCGCTGCGCGCGGCGAAGGGCTGGGCGCCGGCGTCGAACAGCACCAGTTCGGTCTCCACCCCGAAGGGCAGCTTGAAGTCGCGCAGCGTGGGCTGCAAGTAGACCTCGCGGCCGGTGGAATCGACGTAGGCATTGACCACGAAGCTGTTGCGCGAGAGCTGTTCCAGGGCCTGCTGCACCGATTCGATGCGCTGCTCGAAGCGGTCCACGATGCGCGAGAAGCTGTTGGCCCGCTCGTCGCCGAAGTTTCGCCAGGCCTGGTAGAAGACCAGCGGGTAGGCGGTGGCCGCGAGCAGCAGCACCAGCGCCAGCGCGGTGGTCACGCTGAACAGCACGAAGCGGTTGCCGACGCTGCTGTCCAGCCAGCGCCTGGAAGCCTGCATCATGCGGGTCGCCGCCCTGGCCCTGCGGGCACCGGCTCCAGCGCGCCGTCCTGCGCATAGCGCGCCATGAAGAGCTCGCCCGCCTCCAGCGCCTCGTGGCGGGCCGGCGTGAACGGCCGCGCGTAGCGGCGCACCGCGCCCTCCCAGGGGCCCAGCTGTTCCAGCGCCGAACGCACCGCCGGCCGGTCGGTGCCGCCCGCCTTGTCCACGGCCTGCGCGACCAGGTGCGTGAGGTCGTAGGCGTGGGCCACGCCCACGGCCGACAGGATGTCGCGCGCGCCCTGGCTGCCGAACATCTTGTGGTGGGCCGCGGCCAGGCGCGCCGCCGCGGGCGTGCCCGCCTGCAGGAAGGAGAAGGTCTGCACCACGGCGAAGTCCAGCCGGGTGAACTCGGGTCCCACCAGGCGCGGCAGGTCGCCACCGGTGACGCCCCAGTGGCTGGCGACCGGGATGCGCCGCGCCGCCGGCAGCGAGAGCATGGCCCGGCACAGCACCGCGGCCTCTTCCGCGTTGGCGGTCAGCAGCAGGCCCTGCGCGCCCCGCTCCAGCAGCAGCTGCAGCTTGGCGCGCATGGACTCCACGTTGTCGTCCCAGTTGATCCATTGCACGTCGGCGATCGAGAGCCCGGCCTTGTTCGCCAGATGCGCGCGGGCCGCCTTGTTCGTGCTGCGGCCCCAGCTGGTGTTGAGCATCAGCAGGCCGACGTGGCGCACGCCCTTGGCGGCGAGGTGGGTCAGCATGGCCGGCGCCGCCCAGCTGTCGCGCAACGAGAGGCGGAACACGTAGTTGGGGTCGTGCCCGTTGTCCACGATGGCGTCGGCGGCGGCCCAGGGGTCCAGCAGCGGCAGCCGCAGCTCGTGCAGCACCGGGATCGATTCCAGCACCGTCGGGCTGAAGCGGCCGCAGTACACCGCGACCAGGTCGCGCGTGGCGGCCAGCTCGCGCAGGTTGGCGATGCTGCGCGCGGGCACCGCGTGGTTGGCCCGCGTGAGCAACTGCAGGGGCCGCCCGCCCAGCACGCCGCCGCGTGCGTTCAGCTCGTCGGCGGCGATCAGGATGCCCTGCCGTATGGCCTCGGCCGAGGTGCTGCTGGCGTGCCCGAACTCCGCGTCCAGGCCCAGCAGCACGGGTGCTCCCGCAGGCACGGCGGCAGCGGCGTGCGCCAGCCGGGCAGGCAGGGCGAGGGCGGCGGCCGCGCGCAGCAGCTTGCGTCGGGAGGTCATGCCAGAAATCGAGATATTCAACAAAAACGCATTGTCGCTCTTGTTGAACCGCGTGGCGAGGGATGCCGCGATCGGCCGGGAGCGGGCGCGCTCGGCCGCGGCCCGCCGCCGGTCCTCAATCCGGCGTGCGGTCTTCCATCTGGAACAGCTTGTGGTGCATGCGCCGCATCGACGCCCAGACGCCCAGGGCGATCAGGGGCACCGCCACTGCGGCCGTCATGTCGGGCTTGAGCGGCCAGCCGAGGGCGACGGCGCCGCGTGCCAGGTAGCTCACCAGCCCGGCGGCGTAGTAGGTGATCGCGGCCACGGACAGGCCCTCCACCGTGGCCTGCAGCTTGAGCTGCAGGCTCATGCGCTTGTTCATGGCCGACAGCAGGGCCTGCGTGCCCTCCTGCTGCTCGATCTCGACCCGGGTGCGCAGCAGGTTGCTGATGCGCGACACGCGTTCCGACAGCGCGTTCTCGCGCCGCGCCACCCAGGCGCAGGTGGCGCGCGCGGGCGACATGCGACGCTCGATGAATTCGCCGATGGTCTGCAGCCCGGGGATGGGCGACTCGTCGATTTCGCGCACGCGCTGGTCCACCAGCTCGAAGTAGGCCGCGCTGGCGGAAAAGCGCGAGTGCGTGGCGGCGTAGCGGCTCTCCACCTCGCCGGCCAGGCGGGTGAGCCGGTCCAGCAGCTGGGGTTCCTCCTCGCGCGCGGCCTCCCGGATGGCGCCGGCCAGCTCGGCCAGTTCCCGCTCGGCCTCGCCCAGGCTGGCCGCGCTCTCGCGGGCCATCGGCAGGCCGAGCAGGGCGGCCATGCGGTAGGTGTCGATCTCCAGCAGGTGCTGCACCAGCCGGCCCAGGACGCGCGGCGACGAGCTTTGGCTGCCGGCATACACCGCCATGCGCGAGAAGCCGTCGGCGTGGATCGCGAAGTCGGTGTACGCCTCGAGCTGGCCGTGCAGCAGGCTGGAGCCCACCACCGTGTCCTCGTGCAGCAGTTCGCGGGCCAGCAGGTCCTCGCGCAGCTGCGGCGGCAGCACCCACAGGTGGATGGCCACCAGCTGCTGGCCGGGCAGGGTGGCCAGCCAGTCCTCCGGCACGGCGCGCAGCCCGGTGGGCGGCGCGTTGGCGTTGAAGCCCGCCAGGTCGAAGGGCTGGGAGAAGGTCCAGGAGACGAACTCGGTGTGCAGCTCCCAGCGCAGCCGCGTCACGCCCAGCGCGGTGCGCAGGTGCGTGATGCCTTCGTCGGGCGCGGGCAGGTGGTGGTCGTGCAGCAGGCGGCCCAGGTGTTCGCGGCTTGCCGCGCGCTCCTGCGGCTGCGCCGCCATCACGATATGGGTCACCGCCAGGGGGGGCGCCACCGGCTCGGGCGGGCGGGCGTGCAGTTCGTTGTGCAGGGCTGTGCGCTGCGGATGGGTCTGCGGCATGGGTCCTCCTCGCCCGGCTGTCTGTCCGGCGGCGCCCGGGCGGGGCGTCCTGCCATGGGCCGCGCCGCCGTCCTACCGGGGCGAAGCCGATGCGTGCGGATGCTACAGGCCTCACCGACAAGGAGAAACCCGTGATCCAGTACCTCCCCTTCTTCCTGATCGGCGCGCCCCTGGTCTTCGCCATCATCGACTGGATGGCGACGCCGCGCGTGCGCCGCTGAAGCGTCTGACAAGCCGGAGTGTAAGCCCGGCATGACAAACCGTCGCGTCAGGTCCATACTGGCGCGCATGGCGACCTTTCCCTTCCCTGCCCTCGTCGGGCAGGACGAGATGAAGCTGGCGATCCTCGCCGCCGCGGTGGACCCCCGCATCGGCGGCGTGCTGGTCTTCGGCGACCGTGGCACCGGCAAGTCGACCGCGGTGCGCGGGCTGGCGGCGCTGCTGCCGCCCATGGCCGTGGTCGAGGGCTGCCGCTTCCATTGCGACCCCGCCGGGCCAGCGCACGCCTGTCCCGACTGCGATGCGCTGCGGGCCGTCGGCAAGGCAGCCGCGGTGCGCAAGGTGCCGGTGCCGGTGGTGGACCTGCCGCTGGGCGCGACCGAGGACCGCATCGTGGGCGCGCTGGACCTGGAGCGCGCGCTCGCGCACGGCCAGAAGGTGTTCGAGCCCGGCCTGCTGGCGCGAGCGCACCGCGGCTTCCTCTACATCGACGAGGTGAACCTGCTCGAGGACCACCTGGTCGACCTGCTCATCGACGTCGCCGCCTCGGGCGAGAACGTGGTCGAGCGCGAAGGCCTGAGCGTGCGCCACCCGGCCCGCTTCGTGCTGGTGGGCAGCGGCAACCCCGAGGAGGGCGAGCTGCGTCCCCAGCTGCTGGACCGCTTCGGCCTCTCGGTCGAGGTGCGCACCCCCGAAGACCTGCCCACGCGCGTGGAGGTGGTGAAGCGGCGCGAGGCCTTCGAGCGCGACCCCGAGGCCTTCGCCGCCCAATGGAAGCGCGAGGAGGGCCGGCTGCGCCGCACGCTGGTGGCCGCGCGTGCGCGCCTGGAAACCGTGGCGGTGTCCGACGAGGTGCGCGGCCTGGCGGCGCAGCTGTGCAAGTCCCTGGGCACCGACGGGCTGCGCGGCGACCTGACCCTGGTTCGCGCGGCGCGCGCGGTCGCGGCGCTGGAGGGCGACGAGGCCGTCGCGGCCGGGCACCTGCGCCGCGTGGCCGCCCCGGCGCTGCGCCACCGGTTGCGCCGCAATCCGCTGGACGACGCCGGCTCCTCGGTGCGGGTGGACCGCGCCATCGCCGAATTGATGGGCGCATGAAGCCCGGGCCAGCGCTGGCGGCTGCGGTGCTGGCCGTGGACCCGGCAGGCCTGGGGGGCGCCGTCCTGCGCGGGCCGGCTGGCGCCGCGCGCGAGGCCTGGCTGGACCGCCTGCGCGCCTGCCTGCCTGCCGCCACACCCTGGTTGCGCCTGCCGGTGCGCCTGGGCGACGCCGCCCTGCTGGGCGGGCTGGACCTGGGCGCCACCCTGGCGGCCGGCCGTCCCGTGGCCAGCACCGGCCTGGCCGCGCGTGCCCATGGCGGTGTGCTGCTCGCGCCCATGGCCGAGCGCATGGAGCCCGCCCTGGCCGGGCGGCTCGCCCACCTGCTGGACAGCGGCGAGCTGGTGCTGGAGCGCGAGGGCCTGGCCGCGCGTCTGCCGGCCCGTTTCGCGCTGCTGGCGCTGGACGAAGGCACCGACGACGAGCGCCTGCCGGCGGCCCTGGCCGACCGGCTGGCCCTGCACCTGCACGCGGACGCGCCCGGGGCCGATGCCGACGACGCACAGGCGTCGCCGGCCTCGCCCGGCGAGGTGGCCGCCGCGCGCGAACGCCTCGCCGCGCTGCCGGTGGACGAGGCCCTGCTGGAAGGCCTGTGCGGCGCCGCGCATGCGCTGGGCGTGGCCTCGCTGCGCGCGCCCCTGCTGGCCTGGCGCTGCGCCCGGGCGCTGGCCGCCTTGCGCGGGGCCGATGCGGTCCATGCCTCGGATGCGGCCGTGGCTGCGGCCTGGGTGCTGGCGCCACGCGCCACGCGCCTGCCCGAGCCCGCGCCGCAGCCCGAGGCCGACGACCCGCCGCCCCAGGCGCCGGAGAATGCCGCCCAGGATACCGAGCGGGATGCCGATGCCAGCAGCACCGAGCCACCGCCGGGCGACCAGCTGCTGGAGGCCGCCCGGGCCGCGCTGCCGGCCGGCCTGCTGGCTTCGCTGGCCATCGCCGCGGCGCGCGAGCGCGCGGGTGCGGCGGGGCGCAGCGGCGCGGCGCAACGCGGCCACGGCCGGGGCCGCCCCGTGGGCGCGCGGCCTGGCGACCCCCGCACCGGTCCGCGCCTGCACCTGGTCGAAACCCTGCGCGCCGCCGCGCCCTGGCAGGGGCTGCGGCTGCGCGAGCGGGCGGCCCGGGGCCAGCCGCCGGCCGGCCGCATCGAGGTGCGGCGCGAGGACTTCCGCGTGCGCCGCCATGTGCAGCGGCGCCGCACCACCACCATCTTCGTCGTCGACGCCTCGGGCTCGGCGGCGCTGCACCGGCTGGCCGAGGCCAAGGGCGCGGTGGAGTTGATGCTCGCCGACTGCTACGTGCGGCGCGACGAGGTCGCCGTGATCGCCTTCCGCGGCCATGCGGCCGAACTGCTGCTGCCGCCCACGCGGTCGCTGGCGCGGGCCCGCCGCAGCCTGGCCGGCCTGCCGGGCGGTGGCGGCACGCCCCTGGCCGCCGGCCTGGACGCGGCCGCCCAGCTCGCCGACGCGGTGCGCCGACGCGGCGACACGCCGCTGGTCGTGCTGCTCACCGACGGCCGCGCCAACATCGCGCGCGACGGCAGCCCGGGCCGCGAGCGTGCAGGCGCGGACGCGCTGGCCGCCGCCCGCGAGCTCGGGTCCCTGGGCCACGCCGCCCTGGTGCTGGACACCTCGCCCCATCCGCACCCGGCCGCCGAAACGCTGGCCGCGGCGATGCGGGCCCGCTACCTGCCGCTGCCGCACGGCGCGGCCGAGGCCATGCACCAGGCGGTGCGCCAGGCGGGCTGAGACCGGGCATGCGGCAGACCCTGGACTGGGCCCTGGAAGGCCCGCGCTGGCCCCACCACGAGCACAGCCGCTTCGTCGAGGCGGCGGGGCTGCGCTGGCACCTTCAATCGTTCGCCGCGCAGGGCGGCCGCACGGCGATGGCGGCGCGGCCCGGGCGCAAGCCGCCGGTGGCCCTGCTGCTGCACGGCACCGGCGCGTCCTCGCATTCCTGGCGGGCCTTCGCGCCTGCGTTGGCGGCGCTGGGCTTCGAGGTCCTGGTGCCCGACCTGCCCGGCCACGCCTTCACCGGCCTGCCCGCCGCGGGCGGGGTGGCCAACCCGCTCTCCCTCCCGGGCATGGCCCGCGCCGTGCAGGGCCTGCTGCAGTCGCTGGCGTGCGCGCCCGCGCTCATCGTCGGCAATTCCGCGGGCGCGGCCGTCGCGCTGCGCATGGTGCTGGACGGCCTGGCCGCGCCGCGGCTGGTGGTGGCCGTCAATGGTGCGCTGCTGCCCTGGGGCGGGCTGCCCGGGCAGGTGTTCTCGCCGGCGGCGCGCCTGCTGGCGGCCTTGCCCGGCGTGCCCTCGCTGTTCGCCCGCGTGGCGGCCGAGCCGCTGGTGCTGGCCCACCTGCTGGAAGGCACGGGCTCGCGGCTCGACGCCGAGGGCCGCCGCCTCTACGGCCTGCTGGTGCGCGACCCCGGCCACGTGGCGGGCGCGCTGGGCATGATGGCCGCCTGGGACCTGGCCGGCCTGTCGCGCGAGCTGCCCCGCCTGCAGGTGCCGCTGCTGCAGGTGGTGGGAACGGCGGACCAGACCGTGCCGCCGCGCGATGCGCCGCGCGTGGAGGCGCTGCTGCCCCAGGCCTCACGGGCCGGCGTGGTGCGGCTGGAGGGCCTGGGCCACCTCGCGCACGAGGAGGCGCCCGAGGCCGTGCTGGTCGCGCTGCGCGAGGCCTGGCTGCGGCTCAGCCCTTGCCCGGACTGAGCGGCTGCGCGGTCCCGCCCGGGTGCTCGCGCGCGGCCTCGATGCTGCGTTCCAGGTCCTGCGCGAACTCGGAGCCCGGCTCGGCCACGGCCTTGGCCTGCGTCCACCAGGCGGCCGATCCGCGCGCACGGCCCCCGGGTGAAGCCTTGCCCGGCGAGGTGGACGTGCTCATCGTGGGCTGCGGCCCGGCCGGCCTCACCCTGGCCGCGCAGCTGGCGGCCTTCCCCGACATCCGCACCTGCATCGTGGACCAGAAGGACGGGCCGATCCAGCTCGGGCAGGCCGACGGCATCGCCTGCCGAACCATGGAGATGTTCGAGGCCTTCAACTTCGCCGAGAAGGTGCTGAAGGAGGCCTGCTGGATCAACGAGGTCACCTTCTGGAAGCCCGACGAGGCGCAGGCCGGCCGCGTGGTGCGCCATGGGCGCGTGCACGACACCGAGGACGGCCTGTCCGAATTCCCGCACGTGGTGCTGAACCAGGCCCGCGTGCACGATTTCTACCTGGAGCTGATGCGCAACGCGCCGGCGCGGCTGGCGCCGCACTACGGCCGCCGATTCGTCGGCCTGCAGGTGGACGACGCGGCCGCCGACCACCCGGTGACCGTCACCCTGGAGCGCAGCGCCACCGGCGCCACCGAGACCGTGCGGGCGCGCTACGTGGTCGGCTGCGACGGTGCCCGCAGCGGCGTGCGCCGCGCCATCGGCCTGCAGCTGGTGGGCGACTCGGCCAACCAGGCCTGGGGCGTGATGGACGTGTTGGCGGTGACCGACTTCCCCGACATCCGATTCAAGTGCGCGGTGCAGTCCGAGCACGGCAACCTGCTGGTCATCCCGCGCGAGGGCGATTACCTGGTGCGCCTGTACGTGGAGCAGGACAAGCTGCGCGAAGGCGAGCGGGTGGCCGACCGCGGCATCACCGTGGAGCGCCTGGTGGAGACCGCGCAAAGCATCCTCGCCCCCTACACGCTGGACGTGAAGGAGGTGCCCTGGTGGTCGGTGTACGAGATCGGGCAGCGCATCTGCGCCCGCTACGACGACGTGGCGGACCCCGGCACTGCCGGCGCGCAGCCGCGCGTCTTCATCGCCGGCGACGCCTGCCACACCCACAGCCCCAAGGCCGGCCAGGGCATGAACTTCTCCATGCAAGACAGCTTCAACCTGGGCTGGAAGCTGGCCGCCGTGCTGCGGGGCCAGTGCGCACCCGCCCTGCTGCACACCTACTCGGCCGAGCGCCAGCCCGCCGCGCAGCAGCTGATCGACTTCGACCGTGAGTGGGCGAAGATGTTCAGCGACCCGGCCCGCAAGGCGGCCGGCCAGGCCGGGGAGGGCGTGGACCCCAAGGCCTTCCAGCGCTACTTCGAGCAGCACGGGCGCTTCACCGCGGGCGTGGGCACCTGCTATGCGCCGTCGCTGGTGTGCGGCGAAGCCACGCAGCAGGGCCTGGCCACCGGCTTGCGCATCGGCATGCGTTTCCACTCCGCCCCAGTGCTGCGGGCCTGCGACGCGCGGCCGGTGCAGCTGGGGCACGCCGGCAAGGCCGACGGCCGTTGGCGGCTCTACGCCTTCGCGGGCGAGGGCGACCTGGGCCAGCCGGGCGGGGCCCTGCACGCGCTGTGCGGCTTCCTGCAGGACGACTCGCGCTCGCCGGTGCGTCGCTTCACCCCGGCCGGCCAGGACATCGATGCGGTCTTCGACCTGCGGGCGATCTTCCAGGCGCCGCACGCCCGGATCGCCCTGGACCAGCTGCCGCCCCTGCTGCTGCCGGCCAAGGGACGCCTGGGCCTGCGCGACTACGACAAGGCCAGCTGCGCGCAGGGCAAGGGCATCCCCGACATCTTCGACCTGCGCGGGGTGGACCGGGCGCAGGGCGCGCTGGTGGTCGTGCGGCCCGACCAGTACATCGCGCACGTGCTGGCGCTGGACGCGCACGAGGACCTGGCGCGTTTCTTCGACGCCTTCATGCGCCCGGCCTGACGCGGCGGCGCGCGCCGCCGGCCTGGGGTTTTTCGCGCTGCGGCGGCAGCCCGCGCCCAGGGCCCCGTACCATCGCGGCCAACGGACGGTGCCACCCTGCCTTTCCACGCAGTGCCGCCCTGCCTGTCCACCTTCTGACCATGAACGACCTCGGCCCGCCTTCGACCCCCGTCCTTCCCCACAGCGTGGCCTGGCTGGGCTACGGCGGGCTGCTGCCCTTCGTCGGCCTCGCGCTGGCCCTGCTGGCGGACCCGGGCCACGGCCTGCTCTGGCAGCAGGCCCTGCTCGCCTACGGGGCTGTCATCCTGAGCTTCGTGGGCGCCCTGCACTGGGCGTTCGCGATGCTGCTGCCCGGACTCACGCCGGCCCAGGCGCAGGGCCGCTACGTCTGGAGCGTGGTGCCCGCGCTGCTGGCCTGGCCGGCCGTGCTGCTGCCCCCGGGCGCCGCGGTGCCCCTGCTGGTGGCCGGCTTCGTCGCCCACTACCTGCAGGACCGTGCGCTGGCGGCGCGGGCGGCGCTGCCCGGCTGGTACCTGCCGCTGCGGCTGCGGCTGACCAGCGTGGCCAGCCTGGCCCTGCTGGCGGCGCTGCTGGCCCCGTCGCGCTGAGCGCACGCCCGGACGCGACCGGCGCCCTGCGGGCTCAGCCCGCGGCGGCCGGGTGCACAGGCGCAGTCCCGGTCGCGGCGGGTGCGGGCAGGGCCCAGGTGCGGTAGGCCGCGCCCAGCACCTGCCGCATGTCGCCCAGGTCGCTGCGCTTGACCAGGTAGGCGTTGGCGCCCAGCAAGTAGCTGCTGGCGACATCGCGCTCGTCGCTGGAGCATGAATACATGACCACCGGCAGGTGCGACAGCCCGGCGTCCGCGCGCAGGTCGCGCAGCAGGTCCAGGCCGGACTCGTAGCCCATCTTCACGTCCAGGATCAACAGCCGAGGCAGGTCCTGGGGCTCGCAGGCGCGAAGCTGCGCCAGTGCCTGCGCGCCCGAGGACGCCGTGGCCACGCGGTCGCAGGCGCCCTCCAGCGCCAGGGCGCAGAGCTCCAGGTGGTCGCTGTCGTCGTCGACGATGAGGATGTCAGCGTTCATGCGAAGTGCGAGGCAAGCGGCTATGTTTGCGCCGGCGGGCGCCGCCGCGCTAAGAATTTCCCCTAAGGCCGGGCCCGGGCCCGGTGCTACCTTGCAGTCAGGAGCATGCCGTCTGGAGGTTGTCTTGGAGCCACGTCTCGCCCCGGGGCCGAGCTTCGTGCGCCCCGCCCTGATCGTCGCCGCATCGGCCGTGCCGCTGCTCGTGCTCGAGTGGCTGCCCGGCCTGCGCTTCCAGATCGGAAGCACGCTGAACGGGCAGATCCACACCGTGCTGGAGGTGCTCAGCATCATCGGCTCGGCCATGATCTTCTCGGTCGCCTGGAACGCCCTGGCCTGGCAACGCAGCAGCGTGATGGCGCTGGCCTGCTGCTGCTTCGGCAGCGTGGCCCTGTCCGACCTGGCGCACGTGGCCCTGTTCGAGCCCACGCCGAGCTTTGCCGGCGGTGAAGGCCTGGCGCGCGCCTACATCCCTTTCTTCCTGGCCCGGCTGGCGACGGCGCTGGCCCTGGTGGTGCTGGCCTGCGAGCCCCGCATCGGCACGGTGCCCCCGCGGCTGCGCTGGGTGGCGCTCGCGGTCTCGCTGGTGCTGGGCTGCCTCTTCGCGGCCGCCGGCGCCCTGTCCACCGCCTCGGCCCTGCTGTTTCGCCCGGGCGTGGGGCCCACGCCGCTGAAGATCGCGATGGACCTCAGCGTCGCCGTCGTCGAGCTGGCGGGCGCGCTGCTGTTCGCGCGCCAGTTCGGCCGCAGCCGCGACCACCAGAGCGGGCTCATGGCCGCGGCGCTGGGCGTGCTGGCGATGTCCCAGTACGCCTTCACCCGCTATGCCAGCGCCTCGGACGCCTTCTTCGTCTATGGCCACATCCTCAAGGTGATCGCCTACATGGCCCTGTACCGTGCCATGTACGTCTGGATGCTGCGCCAGCCCTACCTGGAACTCCTTGCGGCGCGGCGCACGCTGGCCGTGGCGGTGGAGCGCTGGCGCAAGCTCTTCGAGCACAGCCTGGATGCCGTCATGATCGGCACCTCGGCCGGCGCGGTGCTGGCCGCCAACCCCGCCGCCTGCAGGCTGTTCGGCCGCAGCGAGGCGGAACTGGTCGCCGGCGGCCGTGCGATGGTGGTGTTCGAGGGCGACCCGCGCCTGCAGCCCCTGATGCAGGCCCGGGCGCGCGATGGCAGCACCCGCGGTGAACTGACCTACCGCCGCAGCGACGGCAGCCTCTTCGAGGCCGAGGTGGCCACGGCCACCTTCCAGGACGCCGAAGGGCGCGAGCTGACCAACGTGGTCATCCGCGACCTCACCGACCAGAAGGCCCTGGAGGCCCAGCGGGCGGAGATGAACGTGGCACTGGAGCGGCGCGTGCTGGAACGCACGCGCCAGCTGGAACGGGCCAACGCGGACCTGGCCCAGTTCTCCTACGGCATCGCCCACGACCTGCGTGCGCCGCTGGCCGCCATCGGCGGCTTCGCCGGCGCGCTGGGGCAGGACGGCCAGCCCCTGGCGCCCAGGTCGGCCCACTACCTGGCCCGCATCGTCGCCAACGTCGCCCGCATGGAGGGGGTCATCGAGGCCATGCTGGGCCTGTACCGGCTGTCGCAATCGCCGCTGCTGGTGCGCGAGGTGGACCTGAGCGAGATGGCGCGGCAGATCGTCGACGACCTGGCCTTCACGGCCCCTCAGCGCAAGGTGGAGGCCGTGATCGAGGAGGGCCTGCGCGTGCGCGGGGACCAGGCCCTGCTGCACGCCCTGCTGCAGAACCTGATCGGCAACGCGTGGAAATTCACCAGCGACCGCGAGGACGGCGCGCGCATCGTGCTGGCGCGGCTGCCGGGGCGGCAGGCGGCGTTCGAGGTGCGCGACAACGGCGTCGGCTTCGACCCCGAGCGCGCCGGGGAACTGTTCGCGATGTTCAGGCGCCTGCACGACGCCTCGCAGTTCGCCGGCTACGGGCTGGGGCTGGCGGGGGCGAAGAAGATCGTCGAGCGCCATGGCGGCGAGATCGCGATCGAGGGACGGCCCGGCGAGGGGGCCACGGTGCGCTTCTCGCTCGGCGAGCAGCTCGCGCCCAGCGACGACGAGGACCTGGCCTCGGCCGCTGTCCTCTGAAGCGGCCGGCGGTCGCCGGCCTTGCTCGAGGATCGCAGGGCCGCGGCCCTGCGTCAGGCCGTTCAGGCCTTGGGCATGCGGTACAGCGCGCAGAGCTTGTTGCCGTCCGGGTCCCGCAGGTAGGCCAGGTACAGGCTGCCGACGGAGCCCTCACGCACGCCGGGCGGGTCTTCGCAGGTGGCGCCGCCGTTCGCGACACCGGCCGCGTGCCAGGCGTCGACCTGTTCCTTGGAGCTGCAGGCGAAGCCGATGGTGCCGCCGTTGGCCGCGCAGGCCGGCTCGCCGTTGATCGGCAAGGTCGCCGAGAAGGTGCCGGTGGGCGAGCGCCAGAAGATGCGGTGGCGGTCCTGGAAGCCGGCGCCGACGCCCAGCGTGCCGAGCACGGCATCGTAGAAGCGGCGCGAGCGCTCGAGGTCGGCGGTGCCGACCATGACATGGGAAAACATGGGGTCTCCTTCGGGTTGTGTTGCAGCCCGCATTCTGGATGAGTCGACGCGGGCCGTCAGGCCCTCAGGAATCCGGTGACCTCGTCGCGCACCGGCGCGAGCATGCGCAGCGGCGTCGCCATGGAGGCGATCAACGTGACGTGGTTGACGCCGTCCAGCACCTGCAGCCGCACCGGGCGTCCGGCGCGCTGCAGGTCGCGCGCGAGGGCCTCGCTGTTGCGCTGCGGGTTGACCAGGTTGTCCTCGCGCGCGGCCAGCAGCAGGGTGCGCGGGGCGGTCGCGTCGGCATGCGCCACCGGCTGGCTGTCGGGGGGCGTGTTCGGCCAGTCGAAGGCGACCTGCACCTCCGGGTCGGTGATGGGCAGGAAGTCGTAGGGCCCGGCGATGCCGACCCAGCCGGCCAGCGAGCGGTGCTGCACGCCGTGCGCACCCAGCCAGCGCGCGTCCAGCGCCAGCATGGCCGCGTTGTAGGCGCCGGCGCTGTGGCCCATGAGGAACACGCGCGAGGGCGAGGCGCCCAGGCGCTGCACCGCGTCCACGCTCCAGCGGGTGGCGCGCGCGCAGTCGTCCAGGATCTCGCGCCAGCGCACCTGCGGGCTCAGGCGGTAGTCCGCCACCACGGTGACGATGCCGGCGCTGGCCAGCGCCTCGCCGACGAAGCGGTAGTCTGCGCGGTCGCCACGCGTCCAGCTGCCGCCGTAGAAGAACACGGCCAGAGGCGCGCCGGCGACGTCGGCCAGCGGGCGGTAGACGTCCAGCCGGTGGCGCGGGTCTTCGCCATACGCGATGCCGCCTTCGAAGCGGAAGGTGCTGCTGGGCACCAGGGCATTGAGGGTGCGGGCCGAGCAGCCGGCCAGCGGCAGGGCCGTGGCCGCGGTGAGCAGGCGGCGCCGCGAGAGCGACGGGATCTCCAGGGAGGCGGTCGGGTGACGGTTCATGGCTGCCACGCAGGAATTCGCCAGGGCGCCCCCGGGGATGCGGGGGCCGAGCAACAGGCTGGCGCCTCCGACAGGAATCGAACCTGTATCTAGCGCTTAGGAGGCGCTCGTTCTATCCATTGAACTACGGCGGCGGCAAGGCGGATTCTACGGGGCCGGTGCCGCGCACGCCGGCGGCCGGGGCCTGCACGGCTGCGATGCGGCACCACGGCCGCGCCAGGCGGCGCCCCGGCCCCTGCGCCGCCCGCACCCCGTGGCGCGTCAGCGGAATACGCTGACCGCCTCCACCAGCCGCTGCGCCTGGCCCTTCAGGCTGGAGGACGCGGCCGTGCTCTGCTCCACCAGCGCGGCGTTCTGCTGCGTCACCTGGTCCAGCTGCCCCACGGCGGCGCCCACCTGCTCGATGCCCCCGGTCTGCTCCGCATTGGAGGCGCTGATGCGGGCGATCAGCGTGCTCACCTCGCCCACCCGGGCGACGATCTCGGCCATGGCCACGCCCGCCTCGTCCACCAGGCCGGTGCCCGAGTGCACGCGCTGCAGGCTGTCGCCGATCAGCGCCTTGATCTCGCGGGCGGCGTCCGCCGAGCGGCCCGCCAGGGCCCGCACCTCGCTGGCCACGACCGAGAAGCCGCGGCCCTGCTCGCCCGCCCGGGCCGCCTCCACCGCCGCGTTCAGGGCCAGGATGTTGGTCTGGAACGCGATGCCGTCGATGGCTTGGATGATGCTGGCGATGCGGTCCGAGGCGGCGCGGATCTCCCCCATGGTGGAGACCACCTTGCCCACCGCCTCGCGGCCGCGCGCAGCGGCCCCGCTGGCCTCTCCCGCGAGGCCGTCTGCGTGGCGGGCGCTGTCCGCATTGGCGCGCACCGTCGAGGTCATCTGCTGCATGGTCGCCGCGGTCTCCTGCACGCTGGAGGCCGCATGCTCGGTGCGCGCCGACAGGTCGTCGTTGCCCTGCGCGATCTCCGCCGCCGCCGTCTGCACGGCCAGCACCTGTTCGCTCACGTCGTTGACCAGCCAGCGGAACATCAGGCCGAGCTGGTTCACGCTGCGCATGGTGACGCCGATCTCGTCCACGCGGTCCATGCGGACCGCCTCGCGGCTCTCGCCGGTGGCCACCGAGAGCGCGAGCCGGCGCAGCTGCTCCAGGGGCCGGGCGATCTGCCACTCCAGCACCAGCGAGACCACGGCCAGCGCCACGGCCGTGACCGATCCCAGCCGCAGCAGGTTGGCGGCCATGGCGATGCCGAAGCCCATGATGAACAGCCACATGCTGGCCACGGTGACGCGGATGCGCCCGCGCACCGACAGCGTCTTGCGCCAGTTGAGCAGGGCGGCGGCGCCGCGCCGCAGCAGGACGCCGCGGTGCAGCCGGAAGCCGGGGCGCGTCGAGGCCATGTCCGCGTACACGGCCTGCGCCGCCTGCACCTCCTCGGGCGTGGGGCGGGTGCGCACCGACATGAAGCCCGTCGTCGCGCCGTTGCGGCACACCGGCACGGCGTGCGCGCGCACCCAGTAGTGGTCGCCGTCGGCGCGGCGGTTCTTCACCAGGCCGGACCAGGGCTCACCCGCCTTGAGCGTGGACCACATGTCGGCGAAGACCTGGCGCGGCATGTCGGGATGGCGCACCAGGTTGTGCGGCTGGCCCATGAGCGCGTCGCGCGCGAAGCCACTCACGGCCACGAAGGCATCGTTGGCGTAGGTGATGTGGCTGGCCGTGTCGGTGGTCGACATCAGGGTGGCGCCTTCGGGGATGTCGAACTCCCGCTGGGTCACCGGCTCATTCCTTCTCATCGTTGTCTCCTGCGCGGGCACACCCGGGGCGGGGCGCCTTCCCCGGGCTTCTTC
>NZ_JADDOJ010000064.1 GCF_015159745.1 Ramlibacter aquaticus
AGTGGATGAAGCTGCGCCTGGGCATCTGGGCGGGGTCTATCCAGGGGCGGGCCTGGGCCAGCACTTCCAGCGCCTGCTCGCCCGGCCGGAACAGGTAGTAGCTGCCGGGGTTGACGTCCGACTGCGCACTCACGAGCGCGATGCTGCGGTCCTTGCTCCAGCGGATGCCGATGTCGCCCTGCGTGGCCTTGACCAGCGATTCCCACTGGGCCTGGGCCGCCGTGCCCTCCTTGAAGAAGACGGTGCGGGGCATGCCGCCCTGGTAGTGGAAGCCCACCACGGCCCGGGTGGCGGTGTCGTGCAGCAGGGCGGCTGCGTGGCCGCCTTCCGTCGATGCCCCGCTGCAGGCGATGTCGGCGTCCGGGTCTTCCACCAGCGCCGTGCCGAAGCTGCCGGCTGCCAGGTCGTAGCGCCACAGCGCCGCGCGGTCGCGGCCGCGGCGCGCGCTCAGGTACACGCCGCTGTCGTCCGCGTCCGCGCCGCACAGGCCCAGGGTTTCGAGGTTGTCCATGCTGTCGGCGCGCAGCAGCACCTGCCAGCCGCCCTCGCGGCGGACGAGCAACTCCTCCTGGTAGGGCTGTCCCCGGGCCGGTCGCCGGGTGGTGCGCAGCGCCGCCAGCGGCTGGTGCCTGCTGTCGATCAGCCAGTCGTCCACCCGCCCGGGCGAATCGAAGGAGAGCAGTTCGGGCCGCAGGGTCCGCATGTCCAGGCGGTAGACGTCTTCCCAGTTCTTGCTGCGCAGGGCCATGGACACGTAGGCCACGGGCGAATCGCCGCCCTCGGTGTCCAGCACCTCGCCGATGCGCATGCCGCGCACGAAGCCGCTGTCGCTGTAGCCCCAGACCTCGCGCAGGTTGGCGCCGTCCGGGTCGATGGCGTAGCCGCCCTTGAGGCGCGGCCGGCCGGACGCTGCCTCACCGTCGGCGATGCTGAAGTACAGGCGCCCGTTGCCGATCCAGGTCACGTCGCGCACGTCCCACTGGCTGGACGCCGTGATCGCACGCGCCGCGCGGGTCTTCAGGTCCACCACCACCAGGTTGCCGCGGCCCTTGAGGGGCCCGACCGCGGCGATGCGGGTGCCGTCGGGCGAGAGCTTCATGCTGCGGAAGCTGGCCAGGGCGAAAAACTGCTGCACGCTGAGGGGCTGCCGCGGGGATGCGGAAGCGGGCGCAGCCGCGGCGGCTGGGGCGGGGGCGGCCGCCGCGTCCGCCGTGGCCGGTTGCGGCGCGGACCACGCGGGCTGGGCCAGGAGGCCGGTGGCCAGGCCGAGGCCCAGCAGCCCCAGGCCGCTGCGGACCTGCGGCGTGGCCCAGGCCCCGGACGGCCCGCTGCGGCGGCGGGCGACGCCCCTGGACGGTGCGGCGGCCATCAGTAGGTGTACCGCGCGGCCAGCTGGAAGGTGCGACCGTTGGCGTTGGCGTAGTTGCTGTTCCAGGCCGTGGTCTGGCTGTTGCGCAGTGCCCGGTAGTCGAAGGGCGGCGCCTTGTCCAGGAGGTTGGCGATGTTCAGCGTCAGCTCGACGTTCTTGAAGCCCTTGTAGCCCACGAACAGGCCCAGCACGTCCCAGGAGCCCACGCCGCAGTACTGCGAGAGCGAAGCCGGCGCCGAGCAGGGCGAACTGGGCGTCGGCCGATTGCTGAACCCGTCCACGTGGGTGATGCGCAGTTCGCTGGACCAGGGGCCCTTCTCCCAGCCCACGTAGGCGCTGGAGCGCAGCTTGGGTTGGTTGTAGGTGCCGTTGTACTCATCCGCGGGCACGCCGGGTGCCGGCTGCACCCTGAAGCTCAGGTAGCGCGTGACCGCACCGCCCCAGCTCAGCTTGCCGTTCTCGCCCAGGCTGGACTTGCCCTTGAGTTCGAAGTCCAGGCCCTTGACCTCGGTGCCGGAGAGGTTGATGTACGGAAGGTCGACCTGGGTGATGGCACCGCTGGTGTCCCGGGTGATGTACTGCGCGAAGGTGGACTGGTTGGCCAGCAGGTAGTCCAGGCTGAGGTTGGTGATCTCGTTCGTGCGCTGGATGCGCCAGTAGTCCACGGTGATGCTGGTGTCCTTGGCGGGCTCGAGCACGAAGCCGGCGGTGAAGCTGCGCGACTTCTCGGGCTGCAGGTCCGGGTTGCCGGAGATGTTGGCCACGATGCTCAGGCTGCAGTCCGGGTTGGTGGACGTGACCGAGGGACAGCGCACCGGGTCCTGCACGCCGTTGTAGAAGCCCACGCTGGAGCTGGGCGAGATCTCGCGCGGGTTGGCGACGCGGAAGCCGCGGCCCCAGGTGGCGCGCGCCAGCAGCGCGGGCGCCATCGTCCACTTGAGGCCGGCCTTGGGCGTGAAGGCCTTGCCGCCGGTGCTGTAGCGGTCGTAGCGGGTGGCCAGGTCTGCTTCCAGGCTGGGCAGCACGGGCAGGCGCAGCTCGCCGAACACGGACGTGGCCGTGCGGGCGCTGTCGATGTCCTGCAGCGACCCGAAGCCGAACACGTCGCCGGCCACCATCCGCGGGTCGAAATGGTCGGCCTGCGTCTCGCGCCGGACCTCCAGGCCCGTGGCCAGCCCGACCGGGCCGCCCGGCAGCTGGCCCAGTTCGGTGCTCAGGTGCAGGTCGCCGAAGAGGGTGCGCGCGTTGCCCGCGCGGACCAGGGTGGGGGAGATCGATGCCAGCACGGTGGGGTCGTTGGCGAAGCCGGGCACGTAGCGGCCGCTGTCCAGGGCGTCGTCCATGGGCGTGGTGAGGACGGCGCCGCGCTGGCTGACGCGGACCTTGTCGCCCATCAGGCCGACAGCGCCGTCGAACTCCCAGCGGCCCAGCGTGCCCTTGAGGCCGCCCAGCAGGCGGTACTGGTCTTCCACGACGCCCTAGTGGCGCGCCCCGATGTCGCCGGTGCGGAACAGCACGCTGGCCGTGCCGGGGAGGCCGTAGGGCGCGCCGGGCACCAGGGTGACCGCGCCGGGGCCGTTGTAGTAGAACTGGGGGTCGAACTGGTAGTCGTAGCGGCCGCGGCTGTAGTTGAATTCGCCGAAGGCGGTGGTCGAGGCCGAGAGTTCGACGGTGGCCTGGCTGACCAGGCTGTCGCGCTGCGTGCGCGGCGCCATGGTGTTGTAGTCGAACACGTCCAGCACGCAGCGCGTGTTGCCGCCCACGGTGCGCACGTTGCGCGGCGCGCAGGCGGTGCCGGGCAGCGTGGTCACGGCGCGGCCGGCGATCAGGTTGCCGGGCACCGAGTAGGCCGAGCGGAAGTCCTGGTCGGCCTGGCCGGTGAGGCCTGTGATGTTGCGGCTGGGGTAGAAGCGGTTGTCCGCCACCACCGAGGCCGCCTGGTCCACGTGCTCGAAGATGGCGAACAGGTTGTAGTGGTCGGCTGCGAGGTCGCCCTTGCCGCCGGCCAGCCCCAGGCGCGTGTTGCGCAGCGCGGCGTGGGCGTCGGTGTGCGTGAGCTGCGCCTCGATGCCGTTGAAGTCGCGCCGCATGATGATGTTGACCACGCCGGCGATCGCGTCCGAGCCGTAGATCGCCGAGGCGCCGTCCTTGAGGATGTCGATGCGGTCGATGGCGCTGACCGGGATCGAGTTGACGCTGGTGAGGACCTCCTGGAAGCCGGTGATGCCGTAGGGTGCGATGCGGCGGCCGTTGATGAGGATCAGGGTGGCGCCGGCGCCCAGGCCGCGCAGCGACACCGTGGCCGCGCCGGGCGTGAAGCCGGTGAATTCGACGCCGGTCAGGCCGCCCTGGGCGACCCCCAGGTTGGCGATCACGTCGCCCAGCGTGTTGGCGCCGCTGCGCCGCAGTTCCTCGCGCGTGATGACGGTGACAGGCGCGGCCGTCTCCACGTCGGTGCGCTTGATGTTGGAGCCCGTCACGGTGACGCGCTCCAGCGCCTGCCTGGGCAGCGGGGGCGGGACGGCGGGGCCGTCCTGCGGCGTCTGGGCGATGGCGCCGCCGCAGCCCAGGGCAGCGGTGGCGATCCAGGGCAGGGCGCGCGTGCCGGCGGAGATCCGGGTGCGCTGGGGGCGGAAGGCGGGCATGGCAACTCCAGTCGGGATGGCAATGGGCCATCTTTGGAGCGCCCACCCTGCCGGGGCGGCGCCGGATGCTCGCTTGTGAACTTCTTCCGCGTGGACTGTGGCGGCGGTGCCGAGTGCGCGGCCGCGGCGGGCCCCTCAGGGTCCGGCCAGCGGCGCGGCCAGGGTCACGGGTTCGTCGTCGCGCACCGAGCCGTCCGGGCGGGCATAGGTGCCCACCAGCAGGCCGCTCGCGATGGCGTGCGCGTGCACGGCCTCGGCCACGGCGCTGCGGCCGGGCGCGCCGCTCCAGCGCACGCCGGGCGCCAGCGCGAAGAGCTGGAAGGCGTAGCGGTGCGTGCCGTGGCCCGGTGGCGGATCGGGCGGCAGCCAGGCGGCGCGCAGCAGGGAGTTGCGTCCCTCGTGGACCTCGCCCGGCTGGCCGCCCCCGGGCATCGCGCCCTCGGCCAGGGCCCCGTCTTCGGGCGGCAGGTCGACCACGATGGCGTGGACCAGCGGCTCGGCCATGGGCGCGTCCGCGTCCTCCACCAGCAGCACCAGCTGCCCGGCGCCGGCGGGCACGCCCGTCCACTGCAGCGGCGGCGAGAGGCCTTCGCCATCCGCGGTGTAGCGCGCCGGCATGGGCGCGTGGTCGGCGAACGCCAGGCTGGCGAGCTGGAGCTGGCCGTGGCCGGCGCGCAGGCCGCAGCGGTTGAAGAGCAGCGTGTCCAGGCCGGCGCGCTGCTCACGCAGCACGTGGCCCAGCGTCTGGGGCAGTTTCTCGAGCATGGCCGCACGCTCGCATGGACAGGCCCGGCGCCGCGTAGGACAAGGCCCTGGCCCGGCCGCCGAGCCACGCGTGGGCCGGCGCGCTCACCCCGTACCGCCGGGCACGCCGCCAGGTCGCGCGGCGCGGTCGGCGATGCAGGCTCAGGCGCGGTACCAGTCCTTCACCGCGGCCACGTAGCGCTGCACGCCCTCGGCCACGCTGGCGGGGTCCAGGGCGCCGTAGGAGAGCCGCTGGTAGTTGGCCGACCGGGTGTCGGCCAGCCCGAAGGCGAAGCCCGGGATGGTGGCCACGTGGTGGCGCTCCACCATGGCGCGGTTGAAGGCCATGGGGTCTTCCACGCCGGGCAGGCGCATCAGCACGTAGAACGCGCCCGCCGTGCGCGGGAACTGCGCCAGCCCTTCCAGCGCGCCCAGCGCCTGGTGCACCGCGGTGCGCACCTGGGCCAGCGCGTCGACCCGGGGCTGCACCCAGGCGCGGCCCAGCCGCAGGGCTTCCACGGCGAGCAGCTGCGAGGGCACGGGCGCGCAGATGAGGTTGGTGTCCTGCACCTTGTTCATGGCGTCGAACAGCGCGTGCGGGAAGACCACGTAGCCCACGCGCCAGCTCGCCATGCCGAAGTTCTTCGACAGCGAGAAGAAGGACAGGGTGTGCGCCTGCGCCCCGGGGATGGCGGCCGGCGAGAAGTGCCTGGCCTCGCCATAGGTGAAGTATTCGTAGGCTTCGTCGCTGAAGTGGTAGAGGCCGTGCCGAGCGCAGAGCGCGTTGACGGCGCGCAGGTCCTCCTCGGCGTACACCGCGCCGGTCGGGTTGTTGGGCGACACCGTGACGATGGCGCGCGTGCGCGGCGTGATGGCGGCGGCGATCGCGTCCACGTCCAGCGACCAGTCGGCGCGCGTGGGCACCGGCACCGGCACGCAGCCGCAAAGGCGCACCGCCATCTCCTGGTTGAAGTAGAAGGGCATGGGCAGGATGAATTCCTCGCCCGGGTCGGCCACCGCCAGCACGGCGTTGAGGAAGGCCATGTTGCTGCCCGCCGTGACCATGATGTGCGACTCGCCTGCCGTCGCGATGCCGTTCTCGGCCGCCAGCTTGGCGGCGATGGCCTCCAGCAGCGGCGCGATGCCCATCACGCCCTGGTACTTGTGCAGCTGCGGGTCGGCCATGAGCGCGGGCAGCCGGGCCACGGCCTCGTCCGGCGGGCCGTAGCTCACCACGCCCTGGCCCAGCGAGATGGTGCCGGGGTTGGCGCGCGCCAGGGCGGCGATGGTGGGAATGATGGGCGTGTCGACCAGCGCGACGCGCTGCGCGGGGCTCTTCATGCGGCGTTCTTCCTTGCTGGCCCCGACTATAGACGGGCGCCGCCGAAGCGGCGCCCGGCGGCTTCAGCCGACCACCACCTCGCTGGTCTGCAGCACGGGCGAGAGGTCGGTGTAGTTGGGGATGTCGCCCATGATCTCCTTCATGTGCGGACCCATGCCCTGCTGGAAGGACTCCACCGAGTCGCAGAAGAGGTGGCACATGCCGACGTAGGCCGGCGGCGTGCCGGGCGCGCCGCCCGCCAGGCCCTTGTCGATGGTGT
Source organism: Ramlibacter aquaticus (assembly GCF_015159745.1). Classification (GTDB taxonomy): domain Bacteria; phylum Pseudomonadota; class Gammaproteobacteria; order Burkholderiales; family Burkholderiaceae_C; genus Ramlibacter; species Ramlibacter aquaticus. Next base: position 6,360 of record NZ_JADDOJ010000064.1, read on the forward strand.
AGGAGCGCAGGTGCTCGCCCATGCGCGCCTTCACCAGCGGCAGGTGCTTGTCGCGGTAGTAGTCGTGGTCGAACCGGGCGCCTTCCTTGTACGGGTACATCACGCTGACCTTGATCATGGTCGTGTCTCCTTGGGGTTGAACAAAAAGATGCGGCCGGCCTAGAGCACGGCCTCGATGAGCGAGGGCCCGGGCGTGGCGAAGGAGCGCCGCAGTGCATCCGCGAGCTGGGCCAGGTCGTGCACGCGCGTGGCCGGCACGCCGAAGCCCTTCGACAGCTGCACCCAGTCCAGCGCCGGGCGGTCCAGGCTGAGCATGCCGGCAGCGCGCGGGCCGGGTTCGCCCGCGCCCACGCCGGCGAACTCCCCGCGCAGGATCTGGTAGCTGCGGTTGGCGAAGATCACGGCTGTCACGTCCAGGCCTTCCCGCGCCAGCGTCCACAGCGCCTGCGGCGTGTACATCGCGCTGCCGTCGCCTTCCAGCGCCAGCACGCGGCGCCCTGGCGCGGCGAGGGCCGCGCCCACGGCCACCGGCAAGCCGAATCCGATCGCGCCGCCCATGTTGGCGAGCCAGTCGTGCGGCGCGGCCTGCCGGGTGGCGGCATCGAAGCTGCGGCCGGTGGAGATTGCCTCGTCGACCACGATGGCCTGCTCGGGCAGCACCCCGGCGATCACCGCCGCGATGCCGGCCGCGTCCAGCGCGCCCGTGGGCAGTGCGGCGCCGCGGTCGCGGGCCGCGGCCAGCACGGGCCGCGCCTGGCGGGCGCCCAGGGCGTCGGCCAGCGCCTCGAGCGCGGCGGTCGCGTCCTGCCCATGGTGGCTGAAGTGGACGAAGCCGGTGCCCGGCGCCTCCAGCCGCCCCGGCTTGCCGGGGTACGCGAAGAAGGCCACCGGCGGCATCGCATGCACCAGCACGATCTGGCGCCAGGGCGCGAGCGCGGCCATGGCGGGCTCGACCGCGTACGGCAGGCGCGGCACCGGCACCCGGCCGGCGCCGCGCGCGGCGCGCTCCACGTAGAACTCCGACATCAGGCCGCAACCGGTGTGGGCGGCGATGCGGCCGGCCCAGGCGATGGCCTCCTGTCGCATGGCGGCGCCGCCCAGCAGCAGCAGCGTGCCGCCCGGGTCGCGCCGCAGCAGGTCCACCGCGGCCTGCAGCGCAGGCTGCTGCAGCGGTTCGAAGGCCGGTTCGGGCAGGGGGCCCAGGTCGGGCAGCGGCAGCGAGAGCGGCGACCATGCTGCGTCCGCCGCCAGGGCCAGGGTGGCGATGTGGCCGGGCCGGCGCCGCGCCTGCTGCACCGCTTCACGGCCGGCGGCGGCCACGGCGTCGGCCGAGGCGACGCGATGCACCCAGTGCGACATCGGACGCGCCACGCCTTCCAGGTCCGAGGTCAGCGGTGCGTCCAGCGCCAGGTGCCCGGTGGCGTGGTCGCCCACGATGTTGACGATGCCCGAGCGCGCCTTCTTCGCGTTGTGCAGGTTGGCCAGGCCGTTGGCCAGGCCCGGGCCCAGGTGCAGCAGGGTGGCGGCCGGGCGGCCGGCCATCCGCCAGTAGCCGTCGGCGGCGCCGGTGGCCACGCCCTCGAACAGGCCGAGCACGCAGCGCAGGCCCTGGGCGCCGTCGAGCGCCGCCACGAAATGCATCTCCGATGTGCCGGGGTTGGCGAAGCAGGTGTCCACGCCGCTGTGCTGCAGCGCCTGCACCAGCGCCTGGGCGCCGTTCATCCTTGTCTCCTGTCGTCCTGCAGCCCGCACCGTATCATGAAGCCCATGGAGGCGCTGACCGGATTCGCGTGGTTGCTGGCCCTGCAGGCCGTGGGTGAGCTGCTGTCGCGTGGGCTCGCGCTGCCCATCCCCGGGCCGGTGGTGGGCATGCTGCTGCTCTTCCTGGCGCTGGGCAGCGCCCGCGTCCGCACGCCGGTGGCCGCCTGCGCTGGCTTCCTGCTGGCCCACCTGTCGCTGCTGTTCGTGCCGATCGCGGTCGGCGTGATGGCCTATCTCCCGCTGCTGGCGCAGTACGGCCTGCGCCTGGCCCTGGTGATCGTGCTGTCGACCTGGGCCGGCATGGCGGTGAGCGCGCGCCTGTTCCTCTGGCTGCACGCCGATGCGGCCGCGCAGCCCGACCCCGTCGCACCCGTGGAGGCCGGCGATGCCCCACTTCGTTGAGCTCTGGGTCTACCTCTCGGCCACGCCGCTGTTCGGCCTGACCGCGACGCTGGTCGTGTACCTCTTCGCGCTCGCGGCCTACGAGCGCCTGGGCAAGGCGCCGTGGGCCAACCCGGTGCTGTGGTCGGTGCTGGTGCTCTCGGGCACGCTCACGCTGGCGGCCGTGCCCTATCCCACCTATTTCTCGGGCGCGCAGTTCATCCATTTCCTGCTCGGCCCGGCCGTGGTGGCGCTGGCCTGGCCGCTGTGGGAGCGGCGCCAGGTGCTGCGCCGCACCTGGGGCCGGCTGGCCCTGGTGTCCCTGGCCGGCGCGCTGGCGGCGGTGGGCTCGGCCCTGCTGCTGGGCTGGGCGCTGGGCCTGCCGCGCGAGGTGCTGCTCTCGCTGGCCCCCAAGTCCGTCACCGCGCCGGTGGCCATGGGCGTGGCCGAGAAGATCGGCGGCGTGCCGGCGCTTTCAGCCGCCTTCGCGGTGCTCACCGGGCTGGTGGGTGCCATGAGCGGCAAGTACCTCTACCAGCTGCTGCGCGTGCCGACCACGCCGCTGGGCTGGCGGGCGCGCGGCTTCGGCCTGGGCGCGGCCGCGCACGGCATCGGTGCGGCGCGCTCGCTGCAGGTCAATGCCGAGGCCGGGGCCTACGCGGGCCTGGCGCTGGGCCTGCAGGTGGTGTTGCAGGCGCTGCTGCTGCCCCTGGCCTTCAGGCTGTTCTTTTCCGGCGGCTGAATCCAGCGGGGCCCGGGCTGCGTATCCAGGGGATGGATTTCCCCTGGACCCCCGAGGACGGCCCGCAGGAGGCCCACGCGCGCTGGCGCGTCGCCACCCGCCAGCTGGACCTGGACCACCCCGGCCTGTACATCACGGCCCAGAAGCTGACCCAGTCGCGCCAGAGCCTGCCCGCGCGCGCCATGGCGATCCACGACTTCGTGCGCCGCATGCCCTTCGCCGCCACCTCCGACGGCAGCTCGGTTCGGGCCAGCGAGGTGCTGCGCCGCGGCGCCGGGGACTGCCATGCCAAGGGCGTGCTCTTCACCGCGCTGTGCCGCGCGGCGGGGCTGCCGGCACGCCTGCTTTTCGTGCGCGTGCGCACGCGCTTCCTGCACGGCATCCTGGAGGGGGCCCCGCCGGAGATGCCGCATGCGGTCGGCCAGGTGCACCTGGGGGAGCGCTGGGTCAGCACCGATGGCTACGTGGTGGACCCCCTGCTCTTCATGCGCGCCAAGGAGGCCCTGGTGGCCCACGGCAACGATTGCGGCTGGGGCCTGGTGCGCGATGCGCGCAGCACCTGGGATGGAGCCCGGCCGCAACTGCAGCAGTTCCGGGCCGAGGACGTGGTGCGCTGCCACGGCTGCTTCCACGACCCGTCGCAGTTCTATGCCACGCAGGAAGGCCAGTCCAATGGCTGGCTGGACACGCTGAAGTACGCGCTGGGCGCGCAGCTCGTCAACCGGCGCGTGGCCCAGCTGCGCAGGCCGCACGCGCAGGGGCCTGCGTCGCGCGGGCAGGCGGCCTGAGCCGCCTCAGAGCACCACCACGATCAGCAGCGCCACCAGCAGGATGAGGATGATGTCCATCTCGCTGAAGCGGCCGCCGGCCGGCAGCGCGTCGATGCGCTCGGCCAGGGCGTGCACCTCGGCGTCGGTCAGCGCGTCCACGCGCGCACCCGCGGCCAGGCCGTCCACGCCCAGCGACTGAAGGCGGTCGCGCACGCTGGCGCGGTCCAGGAACTGGCGCACCTTGTCGCGTTCGGACGCGGGCTGGGTGGCGGCCGTATCGCCGGCAGCGGCGGCGCCGGCGTCGATCAGCGCGGCGTGCGCGGGCCAGGCCAGCGGCAGGGCGAGGGCCGTCGCGGCGACGGCACGGGACAGGCGTGAAGTGATGCGTTTCATGTCGGTTCCCAGTTGGACTGCAAGGGCGACTATAGCCGCGCCGCGGCGGGCGCGGGGGCACGCAGAATGCGGGGTGGGGCCTTGCGAAAGCTCATCCATGCAACGACGTGATTTCACCGGCAGCCGACTGCGGCGCGCCGTGTACGACCCGGCCTCGCGCCAGCTCGACCTGCACTGGGAGGGCGGCCGCGTGGACGCTTACCGCCCGGTGCCGGACGCGGTCTGGCGCCGGCTGTGCAGCGCACCCAATCCCGCCACCTACTGGGAAGACCGGATCGCCGAGGAGTACCCCAAGGTGCGCGCCATGGCGGGCCCGCTGCCGCCGCCCGCGCCAACCCGGCCGGGCCCCAGCCTGCAGGACCTGTTCGGGTCGGCCGGCCCTGCGGATGAGGGCGGCGCGCCCGGCCCCGAGGGGCCAGTCGATGAACCGGGCAGCGAGCGCGGCCGGGATCCGGCCTGAAGGGCTGGCGGCCGGGCCGCTGCGGCCTCAGGCCGGCACGGGCAGGGGCGGCAGCGAGAAGGCCATGGCCTCCAGCCGCGACTCGGCATCCTCCAGCAGGCGCAGCAGCGCCTGCTCCAGCCCGTTCTCGGCCCCGGGCAGGGGGCGGGCCACCGCGGAGAACACCACCGGCCGGCCGGGGCCGCCGGCCGCGTCCGGGACCGTCACCTGCAGGCCGGTGCCCAGTTCCAGGCCCACCAGCTGCAGGGCCTGGCGCGGGCTGACACGCGGCAGCAGCAGGGCGAAGGTGCCGGCGCCCAGGCAGGCGGCCAGGCCCGGCTGCGCGGCGATGGCCCCCAGGTGCCCATCCATGCAGGCCTGCAGGGCAGCGTGCAGCACCGGGTCGCTGTCCTCCAGGTCCAGCGGCAGCGCGGCCTCCAGCACCACCACGGCCACGGGCACCCGGCGGCCGCGGCAGTCGTCGATCAGGCCGTTGCCCTCGCTGAGGAAGAGGCAGGTGTCCAGCAGTGTGCTCATCATCAACTCCAGATGTGCGGGTTGGGATGATTCTGCGGCGCCGTGCGGGGAGCCGGTGCGGCCGTTGGCCTAAGGACAGCGGGCGTTTTCGCACCCCGGCTTAGGGCGCAGGCTTAAGGCCTTGGCATGCGCCCCTGTGGCACAGTGGCGTCCCCATGCCGACCCCGCAAGCCGCACCGCCGCCCCCGCACGCCGGCACCCTGCGCGTGCTGCACAGCGACGCCGACCTGGTGGCCGTGGACAAGCCGGCGGGGCTGCTGGTGCACCCCAGCGCGCTCGATGCGCATGAGCAGCGCCACGCGCTGGGCCTGCTGCAGAACCAGCTCGGCCAGCGCCTGCACCCCCTGCACCGGCTCGACAAGGGCACCAGCGGCGTCCTGCTGTTCGCGCGCCATGCGCAGGCGGCGCGGCACTGGGGTGCCGCCTTCGAGGCCGGGACCGTGGCCAAGCGCTACATCGCGCTGGTGCGCGGCTGGCCGGCCGAGAGCGGCAGCACGGCCCAGCCGCTGGCACGCGACCCGGAGCAGCCCTCGCGCGGCCAGCCGCAGCTGGCGGCCCACACCCGCTGGCGGCGGCTGGCCTGCCACGAGTGGCCGTTCAGCGTGGACCCGCGGCATCCCAGCAGCCGATACGCCCTGGTCGAGGTGGAACCCCTGACCGGCCGGCGGCACCAGATCCGGCGCCACTTCAAGCAGCTCGCGCATCCGCTGGTGGGCGACACCACGCATGGGAAGGGGCCGCACAACCGCGCGGTCGCGGCCTGGCTGGGCACGCAGCGCCTGTGGCTGCACGCGTGCAGCGTGGCGCTGCCGGGGGGGCCGCGCATCGTGGCCCCACCGGGCCCCGAGTGGGCGGCCCTGCTGCCGGACTGGACCGGCGCCAGGCCCGGCGGCGCTATCATGCCCGGGTGACGTCCCTCCCTCTCGGCGAGGCCCGCCGCTACGGCGGCGTGGCCCGTGCCCTCCACTGGATCACGGCCATCCTCGTGCTGGTCGCCTTCATCTACGGCCCCGGCGGCTCGGAAGAGCGCGTCTACTCGGCCGCGCGCGAATTCGACCGCCGCCTGCACGAGACCCTGGGCCTGACGGTGTTCTGCATCTCCTTCGTTCGCCTGGCCTGGCGCCTGTCCGAGCACGCGCCCTCGCTGCCCGCGATGCCGCGCTGGATGACCTTCGCCTCGCGCGCGGTGCAGGGCTCGCTCTACGTGCTGCTCTTCGCCGTGCCGCTCACGGCCATCCTGGGCGCCTGGCTCGAGGGCCACGCGCTCACCTGGCTGGGCGGCGACATCGCACCCTGGATCGGCGAATCGCATGCGCTGGGCGCGGCGCTGGCCGAGATCCACGGCTGGCTGGGGGACGCGATCCTCTGGCTGGCTGGGCTGCACGCCGTGGCCGCGCTCTACCACCACTTCGTGCGGCGCGACGGCGTGCTGCGCTCCATGCTGCCCGGCCGGGGCTGAAGCCTCCTCAGACCACCGAAGGCTGGTGGGCGCCGTCCAGGTTGATCACGGCACCCGACACATACGCGGCCCGGTCCGAGGCGAGGAAGGCCACCACGTCGGCCACCTCCTGCGGCGTGGCCACGCGCTGCAGCGGCATGGCCTGCGCGGCGCGGCGGCGTGCTTCCTCCAGCGCGATGCCTTCCTGGCGCGCCTGGGCCTGCAGCCCTTCCTCCATGCGCTCGGTGGCCGTGAGCGTGGGGTTGACCGCGTTCACGCGCACGCCGCGTGGTGCATAGGCTGCGGCCAGGCCGGCACTGGCCAGCATCAGCGCCGCATTGGCCGCGCCGCCGGCGAGGTGGATGGGCGTGGGGAACTTGCCGCCCATGCCGACCACGTTCACGATGCTGCCGCGGCCGCGCGCGCCCATGCGCTTGATGGCGGGGTCCATCACGTTGACGTAGGTCTGGAACTTGGCCTGCATGGCCTCCTGCCAGGCGGCGGGGTCCAGCTCGGCGAAGGGGCGCCGGCGTGCGGCGCCGGCGGAGTTGACCAGGACGTCGACCGGCCCCAGGCCGGCCTCGGCCTCGTCCAGCATGCGCAGTGCCGCGCCGGCGTCGGTCAGGTCCGCCAGCAGCGCCTTCACGCGCTCGCCGCCGTCCAGGGCCTTCAGCGCCGCCTCGCGGGCCGCGGGGGTGCGCCCGCACAGCGTGACGCGGGCGCCCTCCTGCAGGAAGACGCGTGCGCAGGCCAGGCCGATGCCGCGCGTGCCGCCGGTGATGAGGATGTGCTTGTCTTTGAGTTGGAGGTCCATGGGGCAGGACTCTAGCGCCCCGCGAGCCCCAGGCCGTCCAGGAAGTCCCGCAGGGCGGCGATGGTCGGCGCCGGCACACTCAGCTGCGGGAAGTGCCCGTCCTCGTCCAGCATGGCGAGGCGGGCGTCCGCCATCCGCTCGGCCATGTACTGGCCGACGAAGGCGGGCGCGACCGCATCGTCCCGGCAGTGCAGGATCAGGGTGGGCTTGAACAGCTCGCCCACGCGCTCGCGGAAGTCGCCGGTCAGGGCCACGCGGGCGAACTGCTGCAGGGCCGCCGGGTGGCTGGCCAGCAGTTCGCGTTCGACCTCGTCGGCCAGCGTGGCCTCCCGGTCGCTGCCCGCCGCGATGCGCGACATGGCCCGGGCCCAGGCGGGCAGGTCCTGGTCCAGCAGTTCGAGGAAGCCCTCCAGCACCGCCGGATCGAAGCCGCCCGGGTAGCCCGGCAGGTTGCGGTAGCAGGGGGAGGGCGCGATCTTCACGTGCGCATCGAAGACGTGCGGCGCCTTCAGCTCGGCCATGAGGCCGATCATGGCCGCGATCGAGTGCAGCACCAGCACGGTGTTCTGCCCGCTCAGCGATTCGGCCACCTCCAGCACGTCCTGGGCATGGCCCTCCAGGCTGGCGTAGCGGGCCGGGCTCCAGGCCGTGGCGTCGGAGCCGCCGCAGCCCATCAGGTCCATCATGAGGATGCGGTAGCGGTCCGAGAAGGCGGGCGCCACCTTGCGCCAGATCGCCTGCGAAGTGCCCAGCCCATGGATGAAGAACAGGGTGACCGGCCCTTCCCCGTACTCGGTGACGTTGAAGCGCCTGCGAAGCGATGAATGCATGTGAGTCCAGCCTATCACCAGGGCTTTCGGCCGGGCCCGCCATTTCATGAGGGCAGCGTGAAGAAATCCTCGTCTTGCGATTCTGGATGGGCAGGCGCGCCAGGGCCGGCGCGCGTCGGGCCTCAGGCGGCGTCGAAGGCGGCGAGCCGGCCGCGGATGATCTGGTGCGCCTCGGCCATGATGCGGTCCACCAGGTCCTTCACCGTCGGGATGTCGTGGATCAGGCCGGCCACCATGCCGCAGGACCAGGCACCGGCGTCCATGTCGCCCTGCTGCATGATGCGTGGGTAGACGCCGGCCACCTCGCCGATGATGTCCTCGAACTTGAGCTCGGGGCCCAGGCGGCGCTCCTTCTCGAGCAGGCGCTCGACGGCGGCGTTGTTCAGCACCCGCTCGGTGTTGCGCAGCGGCCGCATGACCAGCCGGGTGTCCAGCTCGCTGGCGGCGACGATGGCCTGCTTGACCTTCTCGTGCACCGGCGCCTCCTGCGTGGCGATGAAGCGCGTGCCCATGTTCATGCCCTCGGCGCCCAGCGCCAGCGCCGCCACCAGCGAGCGGCCATCGGCCATGCCGCCGGAGGCGACGAAGGGGATCTTGAGCGACTCGGCGGCACGCGGCAGCAGGATGAAGTTGGGCACGTCGTCTTCGCCCGGATGGCCGCCGCACTCGAAGCCGTCCACGCTGACGGCGTCGCAGCCGATCGCCTCGGCCTTCAGCGCATGCCGCACCGAGGTGCACTTGTGGATGACGCGGATGCCGTGCTCCTTCAGGATGGGCATCCACTTCTGCGGGTTGTTGCCCGCGGTCTCCACCGCCTTCACGCCGCCCTCGACGATGGCGCGGATGTAGCCCGGGTAGTCGGGCGAGCTGACGGTGGGCAGGAATGTGAGGTTGACCCCGATCGGCTTGTCGGTCATTTCGCGGCAACGGCGGATCTCGGCCGCCAGCGCTTCCGGCGTCTTCTGGGTCAGCCCGGTGATGATGCCCAGCCCGCCCGCGTTCGACACCGCGGCGGCCAGCTCGGCGAAGCCCACGTAGTGCATGCCGCCCTGGATGATGGGGTGCTCGATGCCGAAGAGTTCGGTGATGCGCGTCTTCATGGAGTCTCCTGTGATGGGGCGGCCGCCCTGGCGCGGCCGAGCAAAGCCGCAACCATCGCGCGTCTGCGCCCGCCGCGCAATCGGGACTGACGCGCAAGAGACAGCCGATGCCCGCCGCCCTGAGGGCCCGTCAGTGCGGGCGCAGCACCTTCTGCACCTCCTGGCGCAACAGCCCGGCCAGCGCCGCCGCCGCGGTGGAGAGGGACCGGCCCTCGGGCGTCACCAGGCCGATAGGCCGCCGCACGTCCGGCCCGGCGAGCCGGCGCTGGGCCACGTCGGCACCCCGCGCCACCAGGGCCGCCAGCGCCGGCAGGGCCGACACCCCCAGGCCCGCCGCCACCATGGCGTTGATCGAGGCCAGGTGTTCCACCTCGTAGCGCGGCTCGAAGCGCGTGCCCAGCGACAGCATCGCCGCGTCGGCGTACTGGCGCACGCTGGTGGGCGCCGGCATGGAGATGTGCGGCAAGCCCGTCACCTCGGACCAGGCCAGCGGGCCGCGTCCGCGGGCCAGCGGGTGGCCGGTGGGCAGCAGCAGCACGAAGGGGTCGCTGGCGATGGGCGACCAGGCGAGGTCGGCGTAGGCCGGGTTCTCGGCGGTGAGCGCGAAGTCGGCGTCGCCGGCGCGCACCCGCTCGAAGGCCTGCACCGAGAGCGCGTCCAGCAGGTCCAGGCGCACGCCCGGGTGGCGGGCCGCGAAGCGCGCGAACACCGTGGGCACCACCGTGGCCGCCAGCGAGGGCAGGGCGGCCACGCGCACCCGGCCCTGGCGCAGTTCGGCCACGTCGCGCACCGCGGCCTCCGCCGCCGCGGCCTGCGCGTGCAGCATGCGGGCGTGGGCGACCAGGGCCTGCCCGGCGTCGGTCAGCCGCACCGTGCGCGTGCTGCGCTCGAACAGCGGCGCGCCCAGGGCCGCCTCCAGCCGGGCCAGCACGCCCGAGACGGCGGGCTGCGACAGGTGCACCCGTTCGGCGGTGCGGCGAAAGCTCAGGGTGTCCGCCAGGTCCAGGAAGACCTCGATCTCGCGCAGGGACCAATTGATCATGGTTGATTATCAATCAATCGATAAATGCGACTGGACGAATCAACAGCGCCCTTCCTAGACTGCGCCCCACCATGACAGCCCAGCTCTCCCACCACCACGTCGCCGTGATCGGCGGCGGCACCATGGGTGCCGACGTGGCCATCGTCTTCGCCCGCGGCGGCGCCCGCGTCACCGTGGTCGAACCGCAGGCCACCCGCGCTGCCCGCATCGGCGACCACGCCCGCGAGGAGCTGGGCCTGGCCGGCCGTGCCGTGCGCGCCGAGGCCATCGCCGTGGTGCCCGGCCTGGACAACGTCGACTGGGATTCGGTGGACCTGGTGGTCGAGTGCATCACCGAGGCGCTGGCGCCCAAGCAGCAGCTCTTCGCCGAGCTGGTGCGCCGCGCCCGTCCGGACGCGCTGCTGACCAGCAACAGCTCCGGCATTCCCATCAGCCGCATCGCCGAAGGCCTGGCCACGGCCGGTCGCATGGCCGGCCTGCACTTCTTCATGCCCGCGCACCTGGTGCCGCTGGTGGAGGTGGTGCTGGGCCCGCAGAGCGAGCCCGAGCGCATCGCGCCGCTGATGGACACCATGCGCCGCTGCGGCAGCGTGCCGGTGCTGGTGCGCAAGGACCGCCCCGGCTTCCTGGCCAACCGCCTGCAGCACGCGCTCTCGCGCGAGGCCTTCAAGCTGATCGACGAAGGCGTGGCCAGCCCGGAGGACGTGGACGCTGCCGTGCGCTTCGGCTTCGGCTTCCGCTTCATCGCCGCCGGCCCGGTGCTGCAGCGCGACCATGCCGGCCTGGACATCCACGCCGCCGCCGGCGCGACCATCTACCCCAGCCTGTGCAACGACGCCCAGCCCGCCCGCTGCCTGACCGAGCGCGTCGCCGCCGGCCGCATCGGCATGAAGGCCGGCGCCGGCTTCCAGAACTGGCCGGAAGAGCGCCGCCTGGCCGAGCGCGCCCGCTACGACCGACTGCTGCGCCAGGGCCTGGACCTGCTGCGCGGCGAATTGCCGCCGCTCGACTGAGCGCGACCCCCGAATGACCGACGATCCCCTCATCCTCACCGTCGCGCCCAACGGCGCCTACAAGCAGGCCGGCGACCACCCGGCCCTGCCGCTCACGCCGCAGGCCCTGGCTGCCACGGCGCGCACCTGCCTGGACGCGGGCGCGGCCATGATGCACCTGCACATCCGCGATGCGCAGGGCCGCCACAGCCTGGACGTGGAGGGCTACCGTGAAGCGCTGCGCGTGGTGCGCGGCGCCGTGGGCGACGAGATGGTTCTGCAGGTGACCAGCGAAGCCGGGCGCGTGTACGCCGCGCCGGCGCAGATCGCGATGGTGCGCGCCCTGCGGCCCGAGGCCGTCTCCATCGGCCTGCGCGAAGTCGACCAGCCCGAGGTCGGCGAGGCGGGCCTGGCCGCCTTCTTCGGCGAGCTGGCGCGCGACAAGTGCATGGTGCAGGTCATCCTGTACGACGAGGCCGACCTGCGCCGCTGGCAGGCGCTGCGCGCCGCCGGCACGGTGCCCGATGCGCCCTGGTTCCTGCTCTTCGTGCTGGGCCGCTACAGCGCCACCCAGACCTCGCAGCCGCGCGACCTGCTGCCCTTCCTGAATGCCCACACCAGTGGCGAGCCCTGGGCCGTGTGCGCCTTCGGCCCGCAGGAGAACGCCTGTGTCGCCGCCGCGGCGGCCTTCGGCGGCCACGCCCGCGTCGGCTTCGAGAACAACCTCTACCTGCGCGACGGCCGGGTCGCACCCGACAATGCGGCCCTGGTGGCGCAGGCGGCCGAGGCCGGCCGCGCGCTGGGCCGGCCGCTCGCCACCGCGGCGCAGGTGCGCGCCCGCTTCCGCGCCTGATCCCGCCCACGCTTCACGTCCACAACCACAAGGAGACACACCGATGATCGCCCGACGTCACTGCCTGGCCGCGCTGGCCAGCGGCCTGCTCGCCCTCTCCGCCGCGCCCGTGCTGGCCCAGGATGCCTGGCCCAAGGGGCCCATCCGCTTCGTCGTGCCCTACCCGCCGGGCGGCCCCACCGACCTGATGGCGCGCCTGCTGCAGCCCGAGCTGTCCAAGCGCCTGGGCGTGCCCGTGATCATCGACAACCGCAGCGGCGCGGGCGGCAACGTCGGCAGCGCCGAGGTCGCGAAGCAGGCCCCGGCCGATGGCCAGACCCTGCTGCTGGCGGCCAGCGGCCCCATGGCGGTGAACAGCTCGCTGTTCAAGTCCATGCCCTTCAACGCGCTGTCGGACCTGGCGCCCGTGGTGCAGCTGTCGGCCTTCCCGCTGGTGCTGGAGGTGAACCCGGGCGTGAACGCCAAGAACCTGAAGGAGTTCATCGCCCTGGCCAAGGCGCAGAAGGACCCCATGACCTACGCCTCCGCCGGCAACGGCACGCCCCAGCACCTGGCGGCCGAGCTGTTCCAGAAGGCCGCGGGCGTGAAGCTCTCGCACATCCCCTACCGCGGCGCGGGCCCGGCGCTCACCGACGTGGTGGGCGGCCAGGTGAAGGTGATGTTCGACATCCTGGGCAGCTCGCTGCCGCACATCCAGGGTGGCAAGCTGCGGCCCATCGCCGTGACCTCGGCCAAGCGCAGCCCGCAGCTGCCCAACGTGCCGACCATGGCCGAGGCCGGGCTGCCGAACTTCGAGACCACCGCCTGGCACGGCATCGCCGTGCGCGCCGGCACCCCGGCGCCCATCATCCACAAGCTGAACGCGGCCGTGCTGGACACCTTCAAGGATCCGGCCTTCCGCGCCAAGTGGGAGGCGATCGGCACCCCGGTGGTGGCGGGCACGCCGGAACAGTTCGGCGCCCTGATCCGCACCGAGACCGTGCGCCTGGGGCGCGTGGTGCGCGAAGCCGGCGTCACCGTCGACTGAAGCCGCGGCGGCACGGCCGCCCCGCAATCGCACGGGCCCTGCGGGGCCCGTGGCCGTTTCAGGCCGTGCCTTCGTCCGGCGCCGGCACCGCGGAGAACTCCAGGAAGCTGCGGCGTATGGCGCCGCACAGGCGCTGCAGCGCGGCCGGGTCGGCCTCCTGCGCTCCGTCGGCCGCGGCCTCCAGCGCCTGCGCATGCGCACGCACGCGCGCGGCCGAGACCATGCCGGCATTCGCCTTCAGGGAGTGCGCGAGCCGGGCCACCTCCCCGGTCGCGCCGGCCGCGACGGCCTGGGCCAGCTGCTCCAGCAGGTTGGGCGCATGCGAGGCGAACACCCGCCACACCACCCCCTGCATGCTGCGCGAACTGCCGTAGCGGCGTTCGAAATCCTCGCGGTCGAAGACCGGCAGGGTCTGCTCCACCTCGTCGGCGGCCCCGCGCGCCAGCGGGATGGGGCCGGCGCCCGCGATGGCGGCCGCCAGCGCGGGCTCGAGCCGGGCGAACGCCGGCGTGCAGGACAGCGGCCAGCCCTCGCGCAGGGCCTCGGCCAGCGCCTCCACGGCGTGGGCGACCGCGGGCCCGCCGGCGATCTCGAGGCGGAACTCGCCCTGCAGGCTGTCCGCCAGGCGCAGCAGGTGGACTTCGCCGGCGTCCAGCAGCAGCGGCACGTCGGGCAGGGCGGAGGACAGGGCCTCGGCGGCGCGCAGGGCACGCGACGCGTCGCCCCGGCCGCCGGGGTCCTGCGCATCGGCGAACACCGCCATCACCCACTCGCCCTGGAACAGCAGGCGCTGGGCATCGAAGAGCAGCACGGCGTCGCGCACCCGCTGGCAGCGGCTGCGCAGGGCCTTGCGCTCGGCCGGCAGCGCCATGGCAGGCAGGCGGTGGTAGAGCTGCGCGAGCAGCAGCACGCAGCGCGGGTAGGCCTCGTCGGTCTCGGCCGCGGAGCGCTCCCAGCGGCTGTCCAGCTCCTGGTGCAGCCGGGCCTCGTAGATGTTGGCCAGCTTGTCCCGCTGCGCATCCAGCGCTTCCTGCACCTGGCCCTCGGCCAGGCTGCGCGCACGCCGCTCGCGCACGCCCGTCTTGCGCAGCGCGGTGCCCACGGCCTGCAGCAGGTCGTCCGGGCGGCAGGGCTTGATGAGGTAGTCGTCGGCGCCGGCCGACATGCCGGTGCGGATCTGCATGCGTTCGGCCAGCGAGCTCACCAACAGCACCGGGGTGCCGGCCAGGTCGGGGTGGCTCTGCATCGCCGCCACGAGCTGGAAGCCGTTCAGCCGCGGCATCACCACGTCCGCGCAGACCAGGTCGGGCTCGGAGGACACGGCCAGCTCCAGCCCGGCTTCGCCGTCGGCCGCGAGCAGCACCACGTGGCCGGCGGGGCGCAGCACCGCCTGCATGAATTCGCGCTGGGCGGCGTCGTCGTCGACGACCAGGATGGTGGCCATGCGAAGAGACTAACCGAAAATCATGCGGCCCTCGGGCAGGTGCGCGGGGCGGCTGCGGACGGGGCCGGGCCCGGCCTGGCGTTGGACCTGTCGCCGGACGGGAGGGCGAAGCTCGCGGAGCCCGGCGCCCGGGCGGCCTGCTCAGGCCAGCGGGGCCGTGGACGCGGCGCCCGCGCCCAGGCTGTCGCGGCGGCCCACCACCTGCACCGCGGGCAGGGTGACGTGCGCCGCCGGGCCGGCCAGGCTGAGGGCCGCCAGTTGCAGCGCCTGCTGGCTGTTGCGCTCGGCCGACTGCCAGGCCAGGGTCAGCAGGCCGAGCACCGCGACGGCCACCGCGAGCCGGTCGGCCCAGGGCAGCAGCCCTTGCGGGTGGTGTGCGGCACCTGCGGGGTTCGCGTCCATGGCATCTCCTTGGCGGGGCCCGGGCGGCCCCGGCCGAACTGTAGGCGTTCGCCCGCAGGGTGCCAACCCGGGCCGACGAGCGGGCGCCGCCGGTTCCCGCTAGAGTCTGCCCCCATGCTCGAACTGAGAGGATTGCGCCGGCTGGGCGTGGGGCCGGTGGACCTGCGACTCGCGCCGGGCGAGTGCGTGGCCATCCAGGGCCGCTCCGGCGCCGGCAAGAGCGTGCTGCTGCGCATGGTGGCCGACCTGGACCCGCACGAGGGCGAGGCCCTGCTCGACGGCCAGGCCTGCTCGGCCATGCCGGCCCCGCAGTGGCGGCGCCTGGTCAGCTATGTGGCGGCCGATCCCGGCTGGTGGGCCGAGGACGTGGCCGGGCACTTCGCCGCCGGGCGCGACCTCGCGGCCGAGCTGCCCCTCCTGGGCCTGGACCCGGCCGCGGCCGGCTGGGCCGTGGCCCGCCTGTCCACCGGCGAGCGACAGCGCGTGGCCCTGCTGCGCGCGCTGACGCCGCAGAACCGCGTGCTGCTGCTGGACGAGCCCACCTCCGGGCTGGACCCGCAGAGCCGCGACCAGGTCGAGGCCCTGCTGCGCCAGCGCATGGCGGACGGCGGCGCGGTGCTGCTGGTCACGCACGACCCCGAGCTGGCGCAGCGCATGGGCCACCGCCGCCTGCGCATGGAGGAAGGCCGGCTGCAGGCGCCCGCGCATGAGCAGGAGGTGCACGAATGAACGCGCAGTCGCTGTCCTTCCTGGACCTGGCCGTGGCCGGGCTGCTGGTGCTGCTGAACGCGGGGCTGTCGCTGTGGCTGCAACTGGGCATCGCCCGCTCCATGGTGGTGGCGGGCCTGCGCATGGTGGTGCAGCTGCTGCTGGTGGGGCTGGTGCTCAAGACGGTGTTCGAGCTTGGCTCGCCCTGGCTGGTGGGCGCGGTGCTCGCCGCCATGCTGGCCAGCGCGGCCTGGGAGACGCGCTCGCGCCAGCAGCGGCGCTTCCAGGGCCACTGGGGCTATTCGCTGGGGGCGGGCACCATCACGCTGGCGACGGTGCCTGTGACGGCGCTGGCCGTGGCGCTGCTGCGGCCCACGCCCTGGTTCGCGCCGCAGTTCGTGGTGCCCATGTTCGGCATCGTGCTGGGCAATGCGATGAGCGGCATCAGCGTCAGCCTCAACGCCTTCAACACCGCGCTGGTGCGCGAGCAGCGCGCGATCGAGGCCCGGCTCGCCCTGGGTGCGCCGCGGCAACTGGCCCTGGCCGGCGTGCGGCGGGATGCGCTCAAGGGCGGCATCATCCCGCTCATCAACCAGATGTCGGCCGCCGGCATCATCACCCTGCCCGGCATGATGACCGGCCAGGTGCTGGCCGGCATGTCGCCCTTCGAGGCGGCGAAGTACCAGGTCTTCGTGCTCTTCCTCCTGGCCGGCGCCACCGCCTTCGGCGCCGCCGCCGCCGTGCTGGGCGCCAGCCGGCGCGCCACCGACGCGCGGCACCGCCTGCGCCTGGACCGCATCGCCCCCGGCGGGTGAGGTGGGAGAATCGGGCCATGCCATTCAGCCCGGTGCCCGACGACGACGAGGATCCCCGCCACACCCCGGCCGAGCGTGCCGCCGCCGCCTCGCGCAGCACCTGGGTCAGCGTGGCCGTGAACCTGGGGCTGTCGGCGCTGCAGATCGCGGTGGGCGTGCTGGCGAAGTCGCAGGGCCTGGTGGCCGACGGCC
This sequence comes from Ramlibacter aquaticus, assembly GCF_015159745.1. Lineage (GTDB taxonomy): Bacteria > Pseudomonadota > Gammaproteobacteria > Burkholderiales > Burkholderiaceae_C > Ramlibacter > Ramlibacter aquaticus. The sequence goes on from NZ_JADDOJ010000064.1 coordinate 23,040, forward strand.
TGCATTCGCTGTCCGACCTGGTGGCCGATTTCGTGGTGCTGTTCGCGAACCGCCACAGCCAGAAGGCGGCGGACGAGGACCACCCCTATGGCCACCAGCGCTTCGAGAACGCGGCCTCGCTGGTGCTGGGCCTGCTGCTGCTGGCGGTGGGCGCCGGCATGCTGTGGTCGGCGGTGCTGAAGCTGGAGCAGCCCGAGACGGTGCAGCCTGTGCACGTCGTCGCGCTGTGGGTGGCCGGCGCGGCGCTGGTGGCCAAGGAACTGCTGTTCCGCTACATGCTGGCCGTGGCCACGCGGGTGAAGTCCTCCATGCTGGTGGCCAACGCCTGGCATGCGCGTTCGGACGCCGCGTCATCCCTGGTGGTGGGCCTGGGCATCGCCGGCAACCTGGCGGGCTGGCCCATCCTGGACCCGATCGCCGCCGCCATCGTGGGATTCATGGTGGCCCGCATGGGCTGGTCGTTCGGCTGGGACGCGCTGCACGACCTGATGGACCGCGCCGTCGACGACGAGGAAGTCGCCGCCATCCGCCGCACCCTGGAGGAGACCCCGGGTGTTGCCGGCGTGCACGACATCCGCACCCGCAAGATGGGCGACCTGATCGTGGTCGATGCGCACATCGAGGTCGACGCCACCCTCACGGTGGAGCAGGGCCACGACATCGCCGTCGCGGCGCGTGACCGGGTGCTGGGGCGGCACCGGGTGCTGAACCTGATGACGCACGTGGATCCGTGGATGAGGCCGGATGGGGACCATCCCGGGGTGGTGTCCGCGGGGTAGCTGAGGGAGCCTGCTGCGTCCCTGCTGCATGCGGGTGTTATGACTCGCAGTGGTTTTTTTCGCAAGGCATTGTTTGGCCCCTGCCGGGGCGGCCCCCACTCTCCCCCCG
>NZ_JADDOJ010000065.1 GCF_015159745.1 Ramlibacter aquaticus
GGCCTGGGGGGCCGCTGGGGCCGTCTGGGCTGGAGCCTCGCCGGCGGCCACCAGCAGCAGCGCCAGCAGGGCGGCCGCGGGAGTGGCTCTCTGCATCGAACCATCATAATCCGAAGCCCCCCGGCCCCTGCCCGCCATGCCTGAATTACCCGAGGTCGAAGTCACCCGCCTGAGTTTCGAGTCGCGCATCCGCGGCGCCCGCATCCACGGCGCCCGGCTGGGCAAGCCGCTGCGCTGGGCGCTGGGGGTGGACCCGGCCGTGCTGGCCGGACGCCGGGTGGAGCAGGTTCGCCGGCGCGGCAAGTACCTGCTGATCGACCTGGACGACGGCCTCCTGCTGGTGCACCTGGGCATGTCCGGCAGCCTGGCCTTCTCGGACAGCCTGCCGCCCGCCGGCGTGCACGACCACTTCGAGCTGCTGACGGACCGTGGCGTGCTGCGCCTGAACGACCCGCGGCGCTTCGGCGCCGTGGTGCACGCGGCGCACGAGGACGCGCCCCAGGCGCAGAAGCTGCTGGGCCGCCTGGGGGCCGAGCCCCTGGGCGAGGCTTTCGACGCCGAGCGCTTTGCCGACGCCCTCAGGAAGCGCCGGGCGCCCGTCAAGCAGGTGCTGCTGGCGGGGGACATTGTGGTGGGCGTGGGCAACATCTACTGCTCCGAGGCCCTGTTCCAGGCCGGCATACGCCCCACCACCCGGGCCGACCGCATCAGCCGGCCGCGCGCCCGGCGCCTGCATGCCGCGGTGCGCGACGTGCTGGCCCGGGCGGTGTCGCGCGGCGGCAGCACCCTGCGGGATTTTTCCAATGCCCACGGCGAAGCCGGCCTGTTCCAGCTCGACGCCATGGTCTACGGGCGGGAGGGCGAGGCCTGCCGCGTCTGCGGCACGCCGGTGCGCCGGATCGTGCAGGGCCAGCGCGCCACCTACTTCTGTCCGCACTGCCAGAAGCCCTGAGGGTGTGGCGCCCTCGCGGCACCGGCGCCGCAAAGGGTTCGGAAGCGGGGGGCCGGATGCTATATTCATCCGACAGTGGGCACCACCTTCAACGAGCAATTCGACCAGCACGCGGCCTGGCGGCGTGAATTCGCGCTGCGGCTCAAGCTGCTGTCCGAGTGGCTGCGCGACCACGACCTGCTGGACGCCGCCGTCGAGGAGCGCCTGCGCCGCCTAGAAAGCCAGGTGCGCTCCGACAAGGTCATGGTGGCCTTCGTGGCGGAGTTCTCGCGCGGCAAGTCGGAGTTGATCAACGCGATCTTCTTCGCCGGCTACAAGCGCCGCATCATGCCCGCCAGCGCCGGCCGCACCACCATGTGCCCGACCGAGCTGGGCTACGACGCCGACGTCCCGCCCTGCCTGCGCCTGTTGCCCATCGAGACCCGCCTGCAGCCGCAGGCGCTGATGGAGTGGCGCAACGCCCCCGAGAAATGGACCCGCGTCGACCTGGACGTGAAGGACCCGGCGCAACTCGCCCAGGCCTTCGAGAAGGTGTCCGAGGTGCGCATGGTGAGCCAGGACGAGGCCCGCGCGCTGGGCTTCTGGCACGACGAAGCCCCCGAGGACAACCCCCTGGTCGATGACGAGGGCCGGGTCGAGGTGCCGCGCTGGCGCCATGCGCTGATCAACATCGCGCACCCGCTGCTCAAGCAGGGCCTGGTGATCCTGGACACGCCCGGCCTGAACGCCATCGGCGCCGAGCCCGAGCTGACGGTGAACCTGATCCCGCAGGCGCATGCGGTGGTCTTCATCCTGGCGGCCGACACCGGCGTCACCAAGTCCGACCTCGCCATCTGGCGCGAGCACCTGGACACCGGCGACCTGGGGCCTGCCTCGCGCCTGGTGGTGCTGAACAAGATCGACACGCTCTGGGACGCGCTGAGCACGCCCGCGCAGGTGCAGGCCCAGATCGCCCGCCAGCGCGCCGGCACGGCCGACATCCTGGGGCTGGCGCTGGAGCAGGTGCTGCCCGTCTCGGCCCAGAAGGGCCTGGTGGCCAAGGTCAACCACGACGACGCCCTGCTGGGCCAGAGCCGCCTGCCCGAGCTGGAACGCGCGCTGGCCGATGGCGTCATGGGCCAGCGGCAGAAGATCCTGCGGGCGGCCGTGGGCGCGGGCATCCACGAGCTGCGCACCGAGGCCGGCCGGGCCATCGCCATCCGCCGCCGCGACCTCGCCGAGCAGATGCTGGAGCTCAAGGGCCTGCGCGGCAAGAACCTCTCCGTCATCCGCCACATGCGCGCGCGCATCGAGCAGGAGCAGGGCGATTTCGACGTCAGCGGCGCGCGCATCCACGCGGTGCGCTCGGTGCACCTGAAGCTGCTGCGCGAGGTGCTGAACATGCTGGGCCTGCCCACGCTGCGCGCCGAGGTGGGCGAGTTGAACAAGGCCCTGCGCCAGCCCGGCATCAAGCTGGGCGTGAAGAAGGCCTACGCCCAGACCTTCGACCGCCTGCGCGCCAACCTGCAGAAGGCGCAGGCCATGAGCGCGGACATCCATTCCATGCTCACCGGCACCTTCCGCCAGCTGAACGCCGAGTACGGCTTCTCGCTGCAGGCGCCGCGCGAGCCCGACCTGGGCCGCTACGCGCGCGACCTGGACCTGGTCGAGCGCAGCCACCTGCAGTACCTGGGCGTCTCCAACGTGCTGAAGCTGGCCCAGCCCGAGTTCGCCGACCGCCTGGTGCGGGCGCTGGCCACGCGGCTGCGCGTGGTGTTCGAGTCGGCCATGGGCGAGGTGGAGCTGTGGAACAAGTCCGCCGCCGCCCAGCTCGACGCGCAGCTGCGCGAGCGGCGCCGCAACTTCGCGCGCCGCATGGAAGCGATCCAGCGCATCCAGGAGGCGGCCAGCGGCCTGGACGACCGCATCGCCGAGATCGTGCAGCAGGAGAACGCCCTGGGCGAGCTCGACGCCAAGCTGCGCGCGCTCACCCAGCACCTGGTCGACACGCCCGCACCGGCCAGCGCGCCCGTCCCCGAAGCCGCATGAGCGGCCTGCCCGAGGCGTTCGCCAGCCGGGTGGTCCGCTGGCAGAAGACCCACGGCCGCCACGCGCTGCCCTGGCAGGCCACGCGCGACCCCTACCGCGTCTGGCTCAGCGAGGTGATGCTGCAGCAGACCCAGGTCAGCACGGTGCTGGCCTACTACGAGCGCTTCCTCGCGCGCTGGCCCGAGGTGGCGGCCCTGGCGGCCGCGCCCGAGGACGAGGTGCTGGGCCTGTGGAGCGGGCTGGGCTACTACAGCCGCGCGCGCAACCTGCACCGCTGCGCCCAGGCGGTGGTGGAGCGCTTCGGCGGCGAATTCCCGCGCAGCGCCGCGCAACTGGCCACGCTGCCCGGCATCGGCCGCTCCACGGCCGCGGCGATCGCCTCCTTCTGCTTCGGCGAACGCGTCGCCATCCTGGACGGCAACGTCAAGCGGGTGCTCACGCGGGTGCTGGGCTACGGCGTCGACCTGGCCTCTGCCCCCGCCGAGCGCGCGCTGTGGGACCTGGCCACCGAACTGCTGCCGCGGCAGGACCTGCAGGACACCATGCCCGCCTACACCCAGGGCCTGATGGACCTGGGCGCCACGCTGTGCCTGCCCCGCAAGCCCGCCTGCCTGCTGTGCCCGGTGGAGGCCGACTGCGTGGGCGCGCGCGAGGGCGAGCCCACGCGCTACCCGGTGAAGACGCGCAAGCTGCGGCGCACGGCCGAATCGCTGTGGCTGCTGCATGCCCGCAAGCCCGATGGCGCGGTGTGGCTGGAAAAGCGCCCGGCGACGGGCATCTGGGCCGGGCTGTACTGCCTGCCGGTGTACGCGAGCCGCGAGTTGCTGGCGGGCGAGCATGCGCACGCCACGCTGGAAGATGGCGAGGCCTTCGTGCACGCGCTCACGCACAAGGACCTGCACCTGCACCCCGTGCACGTGGCGACGGACCGGGTCGCGCGGGCGGGCGGCGGCTGGTTCGGGCGCACCGAGTGGGAGGTGCTGGGCCTGCCGGCCCCGGTGCGGCGGCTGCTGGTGGACGCCGGCTGAGGGCGGGGTTCGCGTCACGGGCGATCCCGCGCGGGGGCGGCCAGCCCGCACCCTGCGGCGCATGGGCGGGAGGTGAGCCTCAGTCCAGTTCGCGGTGCCGCTTCAGGGCGTTCCAGCGCGCGCCGAAGGCCTGCGCCAGCCGCTCCACGATGTACACCGAGCGGTGCTGGCCGCCGGTGCAGCCGATGGCGACGGTGACGTAGCTGCGGTGGTCGCGCGCCAGCGGCTCCAGCCACTCGTCCAGGAAGCCCTGGATGCGCTCGACCATGTGCTCCACCTCGGGCGCCTTGCGCAGGTAGTCGATCACGGGCGCGTCGCGGCCGGTGAGCGCACGCAGGGCCGGCTCGTAGTGCGGGTTGGGCAGCATGCGCACGTCGAAGACGAAGTCCGCATCCACCGGCACGCCGCGCTTGAAGGCGAAGGACTCGAACACCAGCGTCAGCTGCGAGAGCGGCGCCGAGATCAGCGCCTTCACCTGCGCCTGCAGCTGCGCCGGCTTGAGCACGCTGGAATCGACCACCAGCGCGTGCTCGCGCAGGTCGGACAGCAGCTCGCGCTCCAGCTCGATCGCGTCCACCAGGGCCCGGCGCATGTCGGTCTCGCTGCCGGGGTCGGACAGCGGGTGGCGGCGGCGCGTTTCGGAGAAGCGGCGCACCAGGGTTTCGGTGGTCGCGTCCAGGAACAGCGAGCGCACCTGCACGCCCTGGGACTTCAGCTCGCGCAGCTGCGCCGGCACCAGCGGCAGCGAGACGGCGCTGCGCACGTCCATGGCGATGGCCACCCGCTCGGCCTGGATCTGCTGCTCCAGGGCGACGAAGGAATTCAAGAGCTCCGGCGGCAGGTTGTCCACGCAGTAGTAGCCCGCGTCCTCCAGGGCGCGCAGGGCCACGGACTTGCCCGAGCCGGACATGCCGGTGATGAGCACGACCTCCAGCCCGGCGGTGGCGCCGCGCGTCGGGGCCTGTACTGCCGGGGCGCTCACGGCCTGGAACCCGACAGCATTTCCTTGGCGTGCGCGAGCGTGGTGCCCGAGAGCCGCTCGCCGCCCAGCATGCGCGCGACCTCGGCCACGCGCTGCTCGCCATGCACCGGCGCCACGCTGCTGGTGGTGCCGGCCTTGCCGCTCTGCTTGGCCACCACGAGGTGGTGGTCGGCGCAGGCCGCCACCTGGGGCAGGTGGGTGACCGCCATGACCTGCCGGTCGCGGCCCAGCTGCTTCATCAGGCGGCCCACGGTCTCGGCCACGGCGCCGCCCACGCCGGAATCGACCTCGTCGAAGATCAGGGTCTGCGCCGTGCCCAGGCGGCTGGTGGTGACGGCGATGGCCAGCGCGATGCGCGAGAGCTCGCCGCCCGAGGCCACCTTGCCCACCGGGCGTGGCGTGCTGCCCGCATGGCCGGCCACCAGGAAGCCCACATCCTCCAGGCCGTGCGCGGCGGGGGCTTCCAGCGCCTGCAGCGCCACCTCGAAGCGGCCGCCCTGCATGCCCAGGCCCTGCATGGCGGCTGTGATCGCCTTGGCGAGCTGGGGCGCGGCCTTGGCGCGGGCCTTGGAGAGGCTGCGCGCCTCGGCCATGTAGGCCGCGGCGGCCTGCTTCTCGGCGGCTTCCAGGCTGGCCAGGTCGGCGGCGGCATCCAGGCGCAGCAGTTCGTCCTTCCAGCCGGCCCACAGTGCGGGCAGCTCGGCCGGCGTGCGCTTGTAGCGCCGCGCCAGCGACATCCACAGCGACATGCGCTCGTCCAGCTCGGCCAGGCGCTCGGGGTCGAGTTCGGTGCGGCGCAGCCAGGTGTGCAGCGAGTGGGCGGCGTCCTGGGCCTGCGCCAGGGCATCGGCCAGCACGCGGGCCACCTCGTCGAAGGCCGGCTCCACATGGGCCTGCCCCTGCAGCAGCGACTGCGCCAGCCCCAGGCTGCGCGAGGCGCCGGATTCGTCGGCCTCCAGCGCGTCGATCGCGCCCTGCGCGGCTTCCATCAGCGCCGCCGCGTTCGCCAGCCGGGCGTGGCTGGTGTTGAGCTCGTCCCACTCGTCCGCGCCGGGGTCCAGCTTGGCCACCTCGTCGATCTGCCAGGCCAGGCGCTCACGTTCGCGCTGCAGCGAATCCTGGGCGCTGCGGGCGTCGGCCAGCGCCTTCTGCGCGCCGCGCCAGGCGGCCCAGGCGGACTGCAGCGCCTGCGTGGAGAGCCCGGCATAGCCGTCGAGCAGGGCACGCACGGCGTCGGGCCGCGTCAGGCTCTGCCAGGCATGCTGGCCGTGGATGTCCACCAGCCGGTCGGCGACTTCGCGCAGCTGCGTGGCGGTGGCGGGGCTGCCGTTGACCCAGGCGCGGCTCTTGCCCTGGGCGTCGATGCTGCGACGCAGCAACAAGGTGTCGCCGCCCTCGAAGCCGGCCTCGTCCAGCCAGGGCGCGATGTCGGGCGGGGCGTCGAACTCGGCCGTGATCTCGGCCCGGGCCGTGCCCTCGCGCACCACGCCGGCGTCGGCGCGGGCGCCCAGGGCCAGCTGCAGGGCGTCGATCAGGATGGACTTGCCGGCGCCGGTCTCGCCGGTCAGCACGCTGAAGCCGGGCTCCAGGTCGAGCTCGAGCTCGCGGACGATGACGAAATCGCGCAGGGCGATGCGCTTGAGCGCCATGGGTCAGTGCCCCTCGTTCCAGTGAAGTTTCTTGCGCAGGGTGTCGAAGTACGTCCAGCCGCGCGGGTGCAGGAAGCGCACGTGGTGTTCGGACCGGCGCACCGTGATGCGGTCGCCGTGCATCAGCGAGGCCAGCGACTGCATGTCGAAGTTGGCGCTGGCGTCCCGCCCGGCCACGATCTCGATCGCCACCTCGGACGCGTCGGGCAGCACGATGGGGCGGTTGGACAGGGTGTGCGGCGCGATGGGCACCAGCACCCAGCCGGGGGTGGAGGGGTGCAGCAGCGGCCCGCCAGCGGACAGCGAGTAGGCGGTGGAGCCGGTGGGCGTGGCCACGATCAGGCCGTCGGCCCGCTGGTTGGCCACGAAATGGCCGTCCACCTCGACCCGCAACTCCACCATGCCGGAGGTGGCGCCGCGGTTCACCACCACGTCGTTCATGGCCAGGGCGTCGAACACGCAGTGGCCGTCGCGCATCACGTTGGCCTGGATGAGGCTGCGCTGGTCTTCCTCGAACTCGCCGGCCAGCATGGGGCCCAGGATCTCGCGGAACTGGTCGAAGCGGATGTCGGTGATGAAGCCCAGCCGGCCCTGGTTGATGCCGATGAGCGGCAGGCCGTAGCGGGCCATGTGCCGGCCCACGCCCAGCATGGTGCCGTCGCCGCCCACCACCAGGACCAGGTCGCACTGGGTGCCCATGGCGGGCAGGTCCAGGGCGGGGTAGTTGCCCATGCCGGCGAAGGTGGAGGTTTCACGCTCCAGCGCGACCTCGCAGCCGTGCCGGCCCAGGAAGTTGCAGATGTCCTCCAGGGCGGCGCGGGTGGCACCCACGGCGGCCGGTGTCACCGCGGCGTGGTACTTGCCGACGACGGCCACGTGGCGGAAGAGCGTTTGCATCAGGAAATTACAACACAGGCGCATGGCGCCGGCCGTGTCTTGAATGTGCCGCAGTCCCCCCTCATTTCCAGTGTGGCGCTTTTGACGCGCCGTCGGAACCGACGGGCCACGCGCCCTACAATCCCAGCATGCTCGATGACCGTGCCAAGCTGTTGTTGAAAGCCCTGGTCGAGCGCTACATCGCCGACGGCCAGCCGGTGGGTTCCCGCACCCTGTCGCGGGCGTCCGGGCTGGAGCTTTCGCCGGCCACCATCCGCAACGTCATGGCCGACCTGGAGGAGCTGGGCCTCATCGCCAGCCCCCACACCTCGGCCGGGCGGGTGCCCACGGCGCGCGGCTACCGCCTCTTCGTGGACACCATGCTCACGGCCCAGCGCGAGCGCCTGGCCGTGGAGGCGCCCCAGCTGCCGCCGGACCAGCCGCAGCGCGTCATCGCCCATGCGGCGCAGATCCTGTCCAACCTTTCGCAGTACGTGGGGGTGGTCATGGCGCCGCGGCGCAGCTCGGTCTTCCGGCACATCGAGTTCCTGCGGCTGTCGGAGAAGCGCTTCCTGGTCATCATCGTCTCGCCCGAGGGCGACGTGCAAAACCGCGTGGTGATGACCGCCGTGGACTATTCGCAGTCGCAGCTGGTGGAGGCGTCGAACTACCTGAACGCCCACTACGCGGGCATGACCATCGAGCAGGTGCGCGAGCGCCTCAAGGGTGAGGTGGACACGCTGCGCGGCGAGATCGCCCAGCTGATGCAGACGGCGGTGGAGGCCAGCTCCGAGGCCATGAGCGAGACCGACGAGGTGGTGATCTCCGGCGAGCGCAACCTGCTGGCGGTGAGCGACTTCAGCCACGACATGCACCACCTGCGCCGCGCCTTCGAGGTGTTCGAGCAGAAGACGCAGCTGATGCGGCTGCTGGACGTGTCCTCGCAGGCCGAGGGCGTGCGCATCTTCATCGGCGGCGAGAGCAAGTTCGTGCCCTTCGAGGAGCTGTCGGTGGTGAGCGCACCCTACGAGGTGGACGGCCAGATCGTCGGCACCCTGGGCGTGATCGGGCCGACCCGCATGCCCTACGAACGCATGATCCAGATCGTGGACATCACCTCCCGGCTGGTAAGCAACGCGCTCAGCCACAACAGCAAGTGAGCCGGGATCGCCCTCCGGCGCCCGCCTACAATCCCGGGCTGGCGGGCCGTTAGCTCAGTTGGTTAGAGCAGGGGACTCATAATCCCTTGGTCGCAGGTTCAAGTCCTGCACGGCCTACCAGCACGACGGCGGCAAGACTCGCGTTTGCCAATGGCGGGCCAGCGAAGCAGAGAACGTGGGCGTTTCCTGTTGCCGTTGCGTCGCCTCTGCGCTCTCCCATACGCATGCGTGAAGACTCGCCAAGCCTGGCCAGAGTCGCGATCCGTCGCCATCGGACGCGGAACCCGGAACCTGGCAGTCGCGTTCATCATGGCAGATGGAATCCACCCGATCACAACCCGCCGGATGAGCCCCATCCATGACCAGAAGGGTGTCGGTCGGCGTGACGACAACCGTCGGTGATCCCCCGGGCTGACCGGCCTGCCAGAGGTTTCCAACTCGTCAGCTTCGTCTATTCGTGAATATTTCACGTCGGCCATCACCTCGGGCCTTCAGTCCATCCTGAACAGCGCCGAACTTCATATTTCCTGCCTCTTTTCACTGCTTTGTGTAATGAAAACGGCGGATACCTTTGGTTCAGCAGTTCAAGGAGGACCCATGAGGTTCAAAAGTCCAGGCAGGGCGGCACGCTGGGGTGCGGGCCTTGTATTCCTCGCAACGACCGCCGGCGCGCCGGCATGGGCCGGCAGCGCCACCGCCAACCTCGGCGTGAGCGCGACAGTGGGCAACAGTTGCCTGGTGTCCACCACCCCGGTCAGCTTCGGGACCTACAACCCGGCTTCGGGCACCACCACCGACACCGCGGGTTCCGTCGTCGTCACCTGCGTGACGGGCACCACCTACGCCGTTTCCCTGGACGCGGGCACCAACGCCTCCACGGCGGGCAACGTGTCCACCCGGCGCATGAGTGCGGGCGCCAGCAAGTACCTGGCCTACCAGCTCTACCTCGACAGCAGCTACAGCACGGTCTGGGGCGACGGCAACAACGGCTCCACGGGCAATCCGTCCTCCGGCACCTTCACGGGCACGGGCCTCGCCATTTCGCACACCGTGTACGGCCGCATTCCCAGCGGCAATTTCGTGGCCAGCGGCGTCTACGCGGACACCGTGGTGGCGACCGTCACCTACAACTGACGGCGGTCATGATGCGTGCGTGGTCCGGGGCGGCGGGCCTTCTGCTTCTGGCCGCTGCCCTGTCGGGCCGGGCGGCGGAACTGGCGGTCGACCCCGTGGTGGTGGTGCTGGACGCACAGCACGACCGGCGCGCGCTCCAGATCGAGAATCGCGGCCCGCAAGCCGTGCTGCTGCAGGTCGATGCACGGCGCTGGACGCAGCCCGACGGCACGGACCTGCTGGAGCCCACGACGCAGCTCGTGGTCAACCCGCCCGTGTTCCGCATCGAACCCGGCCGCCACCAGGTCGTGCGCGTGGGCCTGCGGGCCCTGCCCGAACTGCAGGCCGAAGGCAGCTTCCGGCTCATCGTGCGCGAGGTGCCGGTGCCGGCCCAGGCGGCCGAGCCCGCGGTCCACGTGCTGCTGGAATTGCGCCTGCCGGTGTACCTGGCGCCGGCCCGGCCCGTTCGTGCGCAGCGCTGGCGCGCGTGGACACAGGGCGAGGGCGTCCAGGTCGAGGTCGAAAACACCGGCAACGTGCACCAGAGCTTCGCCAGCCTCCAGGCCCTCGGGGATCCCCGGGCGCCGGGCGGTGTCCCGGCGTCCGGCGCCGCCGTGCTGGCGGGGGCCGCGCACCGCTGGTCCTTTCCCAAGTCCGTGATCCAGGCAGGCCGCATCACGATCCAAGCCCAAACCGATGCAGGCCCGGTCCGCGAATCGATCGAGATCGGCCAGCCGTGAGACACCGGACCGCGGCCTGCGGTCCGTCTGCGCTGCCGCGCTGGCCCTGGGGCTGGCTGCAGCGGCCTGCGCCGCGCAGCCCCGCCTGCTCGCGGTCCGCGTGAATTCGGTCGACATGGGCGAGCAGATGGTGGACTGGGGCGAGGACGGGCCGGCGATCGCTCCCGCACTGCTTCGCGCCTGGCACCTGCACACGGCGGCGCAGGGCGCGGACGGCGCGCCCGTTCCGCTGGCGCGCCTCCCGGGCGCGCGCTTCACCCTGGACGAGGCCAGCCAGAGCCTGGACCTGCAGCTGGCACCCCAGGCGTTCGAGCCCACCCGCCTGCAGGGGCTCGCCCTGGCCGTACCGTCGTCCCCCGTGCCGTCCATGCCGGGCGTGCGCCTGGACTACGACCTGCTGGCCCAGCACGGCGCGGGCCGCACCAGCGCCGGCGCGATGCTCGACGGCGGCGCGTTCGGCGCCTGGGGCACGCTGCGCAGCGCCGTGGCGCTGCAGCCGCGCGACGGGGGCGGCACGCGGCTTGCACGGCTGGAGACGGCCTTCGTGCACGACTGGTTCGAGGATGCCCAGACGCTGAGGCTGGGCGATGCCGTCTCCGATGGCGGCTCCTGGGGCCGCGCCTGGCGCTTCGGCGGCGTGCAATGGAATTCAGACGCGGCCATGCGGCCGGCCGTGCCGGCCTACGCCCTGCCGTCCGTCCACGGGCAGGCGAGCGTGCCCTCCACGGTCGATGTGTACGTGGACAACATCCGGCGCCTGCATGCCGAGGTACCGGCCGGGCCCTTCGAACTGAACAACGTGCCCGTGCTCACCGGCCGCGGCGACATGCAGGTCGTGGTGCGGGACGCCCTGGGCCGGGACCAGCTGCTGTCGCTGCCCTACCTCGCGAGCCCGCAGCTGCTGCGCGCAGGGGCGTCCGAGTTCTCGGCCAGCGCCGGCCTGCTGCGGCGCGGTTACCTGGGCGCGGACGACCGCTACGCCGGCGCCTTGCTGGCGGGCACCTGGCGCCATGGCGTCAGCGACAGCCTGAGCCGTGAGCTGCACCTGGAGGCCACGCCCTGGGGCGGGGTCCTGGGCGCAGCCGCAGCAACCCGCGCGGACGCCCTCTGGCCCGGCGCCGCCGCCGCCGTGCTCTCGGCGGGCACCGCGGGCGGCGTCTCGGGCGCAGGCCGCGGTGCCATGGTGCAGGCCGGCGTGCAGGTCGCCGGGGCCGACACCTCGTTGTCGGTGCAGGCGCAGATGGCCTCCCCCCGCTTCGAGGACCCGGCAGCCGGCGCCTTCCCGCGCCGCAGCCTCGCGGCCAGCGTGGCCGGAACCTGGCACGGCGCCTTCATCTCGCTGGCCGCTGCGGCGCGCCGCGATTCCGAGGGGGAGCGCCAGCAGGCGCTGTCCCTGCATGTGACGCTGGGCGCCGGCCCCGCCAGCCAGTGGAGCGTCTATGCCGCGCAGGACATGGTGCACCACACCGCCAGCGTGGGGCTGCTCTGGAGCCGGGCCCTGGACACCTCCACCGGCATCTTCGCGAGCACGGGCCGCGACCAGGGTCGCACGCAGAACAGCGTGGAGGTGCGGCGCGACCCCGCCGCGGGGCAGGGCTGGGGCTACCGCGTGCAGGGCCAGGACGTGGGCGAGGACGCGCACGGCCTGCTGGGCGTGAGCTGGAACGGACCCACCACGGCCTTTGTGGCCGAGGCCGCGCAGGACCGGGTGGCGGGCGCGGCCCAGCGGCTGCAGACGCGTGGCGCCTGGGTGCTGGCCGGTGGCGCCCTGCATGCAGCGCCCAGCCTGAACGGCAGCAGCTTCGCCCTGGTGGAGACCGGTGGCGCCGCCGGCACGCGCGTGCTGCGCGACAACCAGGAGGTGGCGCGCACCGACGGTCAGGGCCGCGCCTTCGTGCCCGGCCTGCGGCCGTGGGAGGAGAACGAGCTGCGCATCGAGCCGGCCGACCTGGCCCTGGATGCCCGGGTCGACAGCACGCTGCGCACCGTGGTGCCCGCGCGCGGGGGCGGCGTGCTGGTGCGCTTCGACGTGCAGACGCGCCGCTCGGCCACAGCCCACCTGGCGGACGGCTTCGGTGCGCAGCTGCCCGTGGGCACGCCGGTGCTGCAGGAGGACGGCACACCTGCGGGGCGCGTGGCGCTCGACGGCCTGCTGTACATCGAACAGTACGTGCCCGGCACACGCCTGGAAGTGCGCGGTGACGTGGCCTGCAGCGTGCGCCTGCCTGCGGCCGACGTGACCGAGCCGCTGCCCGAACTGGGCCTGCTGCGCTGTGTCACCCGAGGGTACGGGCCATGAGGGCGGGCACTCGCGCCCGCTGGCTGCAACGAGCAGCGCTGATGTGGCTCGCGCTGCTCGCCTGCGGCCCCGCGGCGGCGCTGTGCACGGGGGTCTGCACCTGTTCCGCCTCGGCCACCGCGGTGGCCTTCGGTTCGGCCTGGTCGCCCATCTCGGGCGCGGCCCAGGCCAGCACCGGAAACGTGCGGGTGACCTGCGGCGGCGTGCTCGGCGTGCTGATCCCGATCAGCGTGTCCCTGAGCGCAGGCCAGAGTGGCGACGCGATGGCGCGGCGCATGGTCGCCGGTTCGCAATCGCTGGCCTACAACCTCTATACGGACTCGGGTTACGGCACCGTCTGGGGCAATGGCGCGGCCGGCACGCAGACCGTGTCCGGCAGCATCCTGATCAACGTGCTGTCGGGCACCAGCCTGGACCTGCCGGTCTATGGCCGCATCCCGGGCAGCCAGCCTGGCGTGCGGGCCGGGAGCTACGCGGATACGATCACCGTGACCATCACCTACAACTGAGCACCGACCCAGAATTCGAGGACGGCGATGCCTGATCTAGACTGAGCACATGCAGACCCTCTCACATGGCTTGGTCGCAGACCGCCAGCACCGCGGGCCCCCGGTGGCTGCGGGCGGTCCACCGAGGCGCGCCTGAGCATGTCGATCAGCCGGAGTACCTCCATTTCCGTCACCTCTCCTGAGATGCTGGCAGAAGCCGGCCCCTCCAGCGTCGCGCGGCGGCTCGCCGCGGCCGTCATCGTCTTCGTCGCGGCTTGGGTCATCGTCTGGGCGCCTCACGCGCGCGAGCCGCTGCCCGCGTTCCCGGCGGCGTTGGCGGCCTACCAGATGGCCCTCGTCGGCTTCGACCTGACCACGGCCGTCATGCTCTGGAGCCAGTACGGCATCTCCCGCCTCCCCGCATTGCTCCCACTGGCGGCGGCCTATCTGTTCAGCGCGGTGATGGCCGTGGCGCACGCCTTGAGCTTCCCGGGGCTGGTGTTCGCTTCAGGCCTGTTCGGGGACACCGGCCAGACCACCGCCTGGCTCTACTTCGCCTGGCACGCCGGCTTCCCGCTGTTCCTGATCGCCTACGCAAGAATGCGCAGCCGCCGCCCGACAAACCCGCAGCATCGATCCGCGGAGTTCCTGGCCAGCGTGCTCAGCGCCCTCGGGCTTGCGGCCGTCTTTGTCGGGGTCTGCGGATGGTCGTCGGAGGTCCTGCCGACCCTCATGGTCGGTGCCTCCGACGCCCCCACGAAGGTCCTCGTGGCCGTGGTCACCTCCCTGGTCGCGGTCCTCGCGGGCGTGATGGTCTGGCGAGGCCGCAGTTCCTCGGTCCTGGACCTTTGGATCGTGGTGGCGCTTTTTTCCTGGATCGGTGACAGCCTGCTCGCAGCCGTCCTGAACCATGCGCGCTATGACCTGGGCTGGTACATGGGACGGCTGTGCGGCCTCCTTGCCAACGCGGTCGTGTTCGGCGCGCTGCTCAGGGAGAACTTCAACCTGTCGGCACGGCTGGCACGCGCCTCGATCGAATTGGAGAAGAGCAACGCGGATCTCGCCCAGGCGAGCCGGATGAAGTCCCAGTTCCTGGCGAACATGAGCCACGAGATACGCACGCCCATGAACGCCATCATCGGGTTCTCGAACCTGCTGGCAAAGACGCCCTTGAACGATCGCCAGCGCGACTTCGTCCACAAGGTTGGGCTGTCCAGCCGCCATCTGCTGGGCGTCATCAACGACATCCTCGATTTTTCCAAGGTGGAAGCGGGGGTGCTGGTGTTCGAGCACGAGACCTTCGCACTCGAGACCATGCTCACGGGCATCGTCGACCTGATCATCGAGCGCGCGGATGCCAAGGGGCTCGAAGTCATCGTCGACTGCGCACCCGATGTGCCCAAGCACCTGGTGGGCGATTCGCTGCGCCTCGGACAGATCCTTCTCAACTACCTGAACAACGCGGTGAAGTTCACCCCCAGGGGCGAGATTGTCGTCACCGTGCGGGTTGCGCAGCAGAGTCCGGGCGAGGTCCTGCTTCGCTTCGAGGTCCGGGACACCGGGATCGGGCTGAGCGAAGAGCAGATGGAAAGCCTGTTCCAGAGCTTCCGGCAGGCCGACATCTCGACGACACGCCGCTTCGGCGGCACGGGACTGGGGCTGGCCATCAGCAAGAAGCTGGCCGAAATGATGGACGGCACGGTGGGCGTGCAGAGCAAGCCGGGGCAGGGCAGCGTCTTCTGGTTCACGGCAAGGCTGGAGGTGGGCCGTGCGCCCGAGAGGTCCATTTCCTCGGACATCGAAGGCTCTGTCGCGCTCCGGCGCGTCCTGGTGGTGGACGACAACGCACACGCCCGCTCCGTCGTCTCCCACATGCTCAAGAACCTCGGCATGACGGCCGTCGCGATGGGGGGTGGGCTGGCCGCGCTGCAGGAGTTGCGCCGGGCCTCCTTGTCGGGGGAGCCCTACGAGGGTGTGTTCCTGGACTGGCGCATGCCCGACATGGACGGGATCGAGTTGGCCCGGCGCATCCGGGACCTGGGCTTTGCCGAACTTCCCATCGTCATCATGGTGACCGGCTTCGGCCGCGAAGAGGTGCTGGCCGAGGCGGCCAGCGTCGACATCCAGAGCGTCCTGGTCAAGCCGATCAATGCGTCACTTCTTTTCGACGCGGCCATGCAGGCCTTCAATCCGTCGCGGGAATCGCCTCCCGAGACCGCTGCGGCACCCCTGAGCGTGCGTGACGGGCTGGAGGGCATCCGCGGGGCCCGCATCCTCCTCGTGGAAGACAACGAAATCAACCAGCAGGTCGCGGCGGCCATCCTGGAGGAGATCGGGGTCACCGTCGATGTGGCCGTCGACGGTGAGGTGGCGGTGCGCAAGGTGCAGGCGACCCACTACGACCTGGTGCTGATGGACATCCACATGCCGAACGTGGACGGCGTCGTGGCCACGCAGCGCATCCGCGACTTGAAGCGCTCCGGGCAGCTGCCCATCGTGGCGATGACGGCCAGTGCCATGGAGCAGGACCGCAACCGGTGCCTGGACGCCGGCATGAACGACTTCATCTCGAAGCCGATCGACGTCAAGGAACTGTGGCGGGTCCTGGTGCGCTACATCCAGCGCAAGGATGGCCATGCCACGATGCCCGCACCCCTGGCGGTCGAGAACGTGGCAGAAGCCGACGATGGGCTGCCCTGGGGTGTCGCGGGCCTGGACGTGCAGCTCGGCCTGTCGCGCACCCTGGGCAAGAAGGACCTCTACCGCCTCATGCTCGAGCGTTTTGTCGCCAGCAACCATGACCTGACGACCCGGCTGCATGCGGCCCTGGCCGAGGGCGACCTGAAGGGGGCCCACCTGCTCGTGCACACGGCCAAGGCCGTGGCCGGCACCGTGGGCGCCGTGCGCGTCCAGGCCCACGCGCAGCAGCTGGAGATGGCGCTCAGCCAAGGCGATGCCATGGACCTGGTGGACGCTCGACTGGCCATTTTTTCGGCTGAGCTGGGCCCCCTGATCCAGCAGCTGCGCCATCGTCTGTGATGGCCAGCGCATCCCCAGGCCGTGACGGGTCCTGGCAGGCGCGCCTGCATCGCAAGCGGACGCGTCCCTGCGCCCCTGCGTTCACCCCGGCATGCCCGCCCCCGCGTCGCGCCGGTTGACCTCGTAGAAGAGGCTGCGCAGCCATTTGTTGGCCGCATCGTTCTGCATGCGCCGGTGCCAGTACTGCTGGACCTGCAGTTGCGGCGCCTTGAAGGGCAGTTCGATGCGCTTGAGCGCCACGTGGCGCCCCACGACCGTCGCGATGTCCTCGGGCACCGTCGCGATGAGGTCGGTGCCTGGCAGGATGGACACCAGGCTCATGAAGTGCGACAGCTCGAGCGTGACGTGCCGGTGCCAGCCCTTGTCGTCCAGGAACCGGTCCAGCAGGTGCTCGCGCCCGTCGGGCCGCACGACGATGTGCCGCGCGGCGAGGTACTGCTTCAGCGTCATCCGGCTGCCCGCGCCCGCATTCGCGGCCGAGGCGATGCATGAATAGGAAGTCTTGAACAGGGCCTGCTGGTAGAAGTTGGCCTTGTGCAGGTCCGGGAAGAAGCCGACGGCCAGCTCCGCGTCGCCGGATTCCAGGGCGCTCGCCGCGGCCGCGCGGGGCCGTGAGACGGCATGCAGGCGTACGTTGGGCGCCTGCGTCCTGATGCGCCGGAGCACGCCCGGCAGGAAGGCGACCTCGCCGATGTCGGGTGTGAGGATGGTGAAGCTGCGGTCGGCGGTCGCGGGGTCGAACCCCGACGGCTGCAGGATCTCGCCGGCGATGGTCTGCACGACCCGCCGCACGGCCGGCGCCAGTTCGAGGGCGCGGGGCGTGGGCTCCATGCGCGAACCCGAACGCACGAACAGCGGATCGTCGAACACCGACCGCAGCCGGGCCAGCGCGCCGCTGGTGGCGGGCTGGCTCAGCCCGACGGCCTCGGCCGCCTTGTTCACGCTTCGCAGCCGCGCCATGGCGTCGAAGATGACCAGCAGGTTGAGATCCAGCGAACGAATATCCACGGCGTGGATTTTATCTATCCGCGTCATCGTCTGGCCAATTGGGACCCCGCTTCCTACCATCCGCAGCGGAGACAAACCTTGAGCGATCTCAAACATCCCGCGGGCTGTGCCTGCGGCATCGACACCCATGCCCACGTGGTCCCGGCCGACTTCCCGGCCTACATCGGCAAGACAGTGCCGGGCGACTGGCCGTCCATGGCCGCGGCACAGGACTGCCACCGCAGCGTGATGATCGCCGGCAAGGTGTACCGCACGGTGTCCGACCGCTGCTGGGACACGCCCAAGCGCCTGGAGGACCTGCAGGCCATGGGGCTGGCGCTGCAGGTCGTGTCGCCCATGCCCGAACTGCTCTCCTACTGGATGGGTGCCGGTGATGCGCAGCAGCTGGTGCGCTTCCTCAACGACACCCTGGCCGCCATGGTCGCCGAGTCGGCGGGCCGGCTCGCCGCGCTGGGTGCGGTGCCGCTGCAGGACGTGGACCTGGCGATCCGCGAGCTGGAGTACGTGGTGAAGACGCTGGGGTTCCCCGGCGTCGAGATCGGCAGCAACATCAACGGCGCGCCCATAGGCGCACCGCAGTTCGACCCCTTCTTCGCGGCCTGCGAGGCGCTGGGCGCCTGCGTCTTCGTCCACGCGATCCGCCCTGCCGGGATGGACAGGCTGGTCGGCCCGGCCCCGCTGCAGCAGGTGCTCGGCTATCCCGGCGACGTGGGGCTGGCGGCCGCGTCCGCGATCACCAGCAACCTGCTGGTGCGCCGGCCGCGGCTGCGCATCGCCTTCAGCCACGGCGGCGGCACGCTGGCCAGCCTGCTGCCGCGCCTGCAGCAGGGCTGGGGTGTGTTCCCCGCCCTGCGCGACGCGGTCATCGAGGCGCCCGTGGACCAGGCCCGCAGGATGTTCTACGACACGCTGGTCTTCGACGCGCCCATGCTCCGTTTCCTCGTGGACAGCTTCGGCAGCTCGCAGCTCATCGTGGGCACCGACTACCCCTTCAATTTCCACGACCGCACGCCCGTCTCCAGGATCGAAGCCGCCGGCTTCGACGCCGGGACGGTGGCGCAGCTGGTCCACCGCAACGCCGAGCGCTTCCTCGGCATCCCGCAAAGGCAAGCACACCCATGAGTTCTCCCTGGATCGAAGGCCTGCGCAGCGTCGCGCTCTTCGTGCCCGACCTCGCGAAGGCCGAGGCGTTCTACACCGAAACCTGGCACCTCGAAGTCGCACACCGCGGCGACGGCGTGCTGTACCTGCGCGGCACGGGCACCGACGAGTACCTGCTCGCGCTGCATGCGGGCGGCGAAGTGCCGCAAGTCCGCCAGGTCACGCTGCGCGCCCGCAGCCGCGAGGCGCTGGACGAGGTCGCCGCCCGGGTGCAGGCCGCCGGCGGCCGCCTGCTGGCCGCGCCGCACCAACTGGACAAGGACCCTGCCGGCGGCGTGGGCCTCAAGTTCCAGGACCCGCACGGGCGCACGATCCAGGTGGTGCACGGGGACGTCCGCCGGGCCGCGACGGCACCCGTGCAGGACCGGCCCATCCGCCTCACGCACGTGGTGCTCAACAGCCATGCGGTGGACGAGACGCAGCACTTCCTGCAGCAGGCGCTCGGCTTCAGGCTGGCCGACAGGACCGGGATCATGGCCTTCATGAACTGCGACCGCGACCACCACACCATCGCGATCGGCATCGCCGACAACGACGCCCTGAACCACATCGCCTTCCTGATGCCCGACGTGGACTCGGTGATGCGCGGGGGCGGCCGCATGAAGGACGCCGGCCACCCGATCCAGTGGGGCCCCGGCCGGCACGGCCCGGGCAACAACCTCTTCAACTACTTCATGGACCCCTTCGGCGTGGTCATCGAATACACGGCCGACGTCGAGCAGATCGACGAGGGCTACGAAGCCCACGGCCCCGAGTACTGGAAGTGGCCCCCCGGCCGCGTGGACCAGTGGGGCATCTCCGCGCCCCCGGGACCCGAACTCAAGCAGGCGCAACGCTGCGTCTTCTTCGCGCCCTGAATCCCAATCTCTTCCTGGAACAGCACATGAAATTCAGCACCTACCTCCGCGGCGCAGAGGCCCGGCTCGCACTCGTCGAAGGCCAGCACCTCATCGACCTCAACGACGCAAACCCGCACGTGCCCAGCGACATGCGCCAGGCCCTGAAGGCCGGCGTCGACCTCGCGGCTGCCGGGCGTGCGGCCCTGGCCGGCAACCCCAAGCGCGTGCCGCTGGCCTCCGTGGCGCTGGCGCCGCTGGTGCCGGAGCCGGGCAAGATCGTCTGCCTGGGCCTGAACTACTTCGACCATGCCAAGGAAGGCGGCCGCGACAAGCCCGAGTACCCGTGGTTCTTCTTCCGGGCAGCCTCCTCGCAGCTCGCGCATGGCGAGGCGGCCTGGCTGCCGCAGGTGTCGTCGAAGTTCGACTACGAAGCGGAGCTGGCAGTCGTGATCGGCAGCAAGGTCCCGCGCCACACGAAGGAGGCGGACGCGCTGCGCTACGTGTTCGGCTACGCCTGCTACAACGACATGAGCGTGCGCGACTACCAGAAGCGCACGCCGCAGTGGACCATCGGCAAGAACTTCGACCGCACTGGCGGCTTCGGCCCGACCCTGGTGACGGCGGACGAACTGCCGCCCGGGGCGACGGGGCTGCGGATCCAGAGCCGCCTCAACGGCCAGGTGATGCAGGACGCGAACACCAGCGACATGATCTTCAGCGTCGCCGAGACCATCGCGCTGCTCGCCGACGTGCTCACCCTGGAGCCGGGCGACGTGATCGTGATGGGCACCCCGGCGGGCGTGGGCCAGGCGCGCACGCCGCCGGTGTGGATGAAGGCCGGCGACACCATCGAGATCGAGATCGACCGCGTCGGCCTGCTCTCCAACCCCATCGTCGCCGAGCCCCAATGAGCGACGCGCTCTACGACGTCGCCATTGTCGGCTATGGCCCCGTGGGGCAGGTCGCGGCGGGGCTGCTCGGCCAGCGGGGCCTGCGCGTCTTCGCCTGTGACCGGCTGGTCGACGTCTACCAGATCCCGCGCGCGATCGCGCTGGACCACGAGATCATGCGTGTCTTCCAGCAGCTGGGCGTGGTGGATGCGGTCGAGCCTTTCACCGAGCCCTTCACCAACTCGGAATATTTCGGCGTGGACGGCCAGCTGATCCGCCGCATGACCATGGTGGCCCCGCCGTATCCGCAGGGCTACACGCCCTCGCTGGTGTTCACGCAGCCGCCCGTGGAGCGTGCGCTGCGCGACCGCGTGGCGCAGCTCGCGAACGTGGAGGTCGCCCTGGGCCTGGAGGTGTCGGGCATCGTGCAGGACGGGGAGGCCGTCGAGCTGACCCTGCGTGAGGTGGCGAAGCCGCCGCGCACGGTCCGCGCACGCTACGCCATCGCCTGCGACGGCGGCTCCAGCACGGTGCGCACGCAGCTCGACATGCCCCTGGAGGACCTGGACTTCGACGAGCCCTGGCTGGTCGTCGACGTGCTGGTCAACGACAAGGGGCTGGCGAAGCTGCCCAAGGTCAGTGTCCAGTACTGCGAGCCGGACCGGCCCTGCACGCTGGTGATCGGGCCGAAGAACCACAGGCGCTGGGAGATCTCGCTGAAGCCCGGCGAAGATCCCCGGCAGGTCGCGACCGACGCGCAGACCTGGAAACTGCTCGCGCGCTGGCTCACGCCGGAGGACGGCACCCTGTGGCGCCAGGCGAGCTACCGGTTCCACGCCCTGGTGGCCGCCGAGTGGCGCCGGGGCCGCGTGTTCCTCGCGGGGGACGCGGCGCACATGCAGCCGCCCTTCCTGGGCCAGGGCATGTGCCAGGGCGTGCGCGATGCGGCCAACCTCGCGTGGAAGCTGGACGCCGTCCTGCGGGGTGAGGTGCAGGGCGACGCCGCACAGGCCCTCCTGGACAGCTACGGCGTCGAGCGCAAGGCGCACGTGCGCGAGCTCACCAGCCGGATCAAGGGCGTGGGGGCCGTCATCTGCGAGCGCGACGAAGCCAGGGCCCGCGCCCGTGACGCCAAGCTGCTCGCCGACTGCGACGGCGTGGTGCAGGACACGCCCCGGCAGGACATCCTGCCGCGCCTGGAGGCGGGGCTTCTGTCGCGGCACGCATCCACCGGGCGCGGGGCCCTGTTCCCCCAGCCCTGGCTGCGGGTGGACGCGGCGGCTGCCCGCATGGACGCGGTGGCCGGCCATGGCTGGCGGCTGGTCTCGCGGGGCGGGGTGCAGGGCGTGGACACGGCGTGCTGGCCCGGCTTGCGCGTGGTCGACCTGCAGGCGACCCCCGAGGCGGACGGCGTCGTGGCGGGATGGTTCCAGCGCCACGGGTGCGCCGCCGCGCTGCTGCGCCCCGACCACTATGTCTACGGGGTGGCCGAGAGCCTTGAAGGGATCGAGGCGCTGCTCCATGAAGCACAGGCCGCGCTGGGCGCAGCCGTCGCGATCAGCGCCTGAGGCGCGCTGCCCGAACAATCACTGAAGGAGACAAGCAATGAAACGACGCGAGTTCACGGCGGGCCTGGCGGCCGCATCCATGGCCATGGGTTGGTCTTCCGCGTTTGCGCAGGCCTGGCCGGACAAGCCGGTCAGGATGGTGCTGTCGCAGCCCGCGGGCTCCGGCCCCGACGCCACGGCGCGCATGATCGGTGAGCAGCTGTCCCGCCGCTGGGGCCAGGCCGTGGTGATCGACAACCGGCCCGGCGGCCAGAACGCCATCGGTGCGCTGGTCGCCGCCAAGGCGGCGCCGGACGGCTACACCCTGTATTTCGCGACGGCCGCCGCCCTGGTCTCGAACGTCTACCTGTTCAAGAACCTGCCTTACGACCCGAAGAAGGACTTCGTCCCGGTGGGCCTGGTGGGCAAGGTGCCGTTCGCGATCTCCGTCAACAACGGCTCCAGGCTGACATCGCTCAAGGACCTGGTGGCCTACGCGAAGGCGAACCCCGGCAAGCTCGCGGTGGCGAACGAGGGCCCCAAGACCTTCAGCGGGATGATGACCCGCCTGCTGGCCCTGCAGCTGGGCGTGGAGTTCAACTCGGTGCCCTACGTGTCGGTGGGCGCAGGCGTCACGGACACGGTGGGCGGGCAGGTCGAGGTGCTGCTCAGCGACGTGCCGTCGATCGCCCAGATGGTCAAGGCCGGCAAGCTGCGCCCGCTGGCCGTGACCACGGCCAAGCGCATCGCGGGCTGGGAGAACGTGCCCCCGATCGCGGAGACGCTGCCGGGCTTCGACTATGCGGGGTGGCTGGCCATCGTGGCCCCCGCCGGCACGCCAGCGCCCGTGATCCAGCGCATCAACCGCGATCTCGACGCCGTCCTTCTCGACAAGGACCTGGCGGCGCGCCTGCTGGCCATCGGGCCGATGACGGAAGGCGCGGGCACCGTCGACCAGATGGCGGCGTTCCTGGCCGCCGAGCACGCGCGCTGGGCCAAGCTCACCAAGGACCTGAACATTTCCCCGGAGTGAAGGACCCATGACAGCACTCACCCTTGAAAAGGCGCTGGAGATCATCCAGGGCGCCCTCTCGAAGTCCAAGTCGCAGGGCTACAAGCCCATGGCCATCGCGGTGCTGGACGCGGCTGGCAACCTGAAGGCTTTCGCCAGCGAGGATGGCGCGAGCATGTTCCGCTTCGACATCGCGAGGGCCAAGGCCTGGGCCTCGGTGGGCATGGGCCTGTCCAGCCGCAAGCTGGCGGAGCGGGCCATGGAGAACCCCAATTTCTTCGTCTCCCTGGCATCGGTGGGCGCAGGTCGCTTCGTGCCGCAGACGGGCGCGGTGCTGGTCAAGAACGCCCAGGGCGAGATCCTGGGGGCCGTGGGCGCCAGCGGTGGCACGGGCGACGAGGACGAACTGATCTGCATCGCCGGCGTGGAGCTTGCCGGCTGGGTCGCCGGCTGAACCCGGCCGGGCGGGGCAGGTCGCGTCGTCCCCGACGCGGGCCCTTGCCCGGCCACCCCGGCCATGCGTGCCGTGGCAGTCCCTCATGCGCGGGATGGAGGAGGTCCCGCATTTCCGGTAGCTTCCCGCGCTGAAGCGGGGCCGGCATCCGGCCCGCTCGTCCAAAGACAAGCGAACCGAGGGGCGTGGGGATGAAAGACCAATCGAGTGCCGTGCACGTCACGGCAGGCGCCATGCGGCGCGTCGGGTTCCTGCTGGCGTGCGTGCTGGCGGGTTGCGGGGGCGGAGGATCGGCGGATGTCGCGGCGCAGGCACCGGCGCCTGCACCCGCACCTGCACCTGCGCCTGCGCCTGCGCCTGCACCTGCGCCTGCACCGGCACCGGCACCCACACCGGCACCTGCGCCCGCACCCGCACCCGCACCCAGCTTCCCCCAGTCACAGACGGTGTCGTTCACCGGGGCCTCGCAGTCCGTGGTGGTGCCGCAAGGGGCGACCTACGTGACGATCACGGCCACGGGGGCCGGCGGCGCCGGTGGCGCTGGCGGTGGCCAGACGGGCGGCGTCGCCGGCAC
>NZ_JADDOJ010000066.1 GCF_015159745.1 Ramlibacter aquaticus
GCAGGAAGCGGCGGCCGGGGATGCGGGGCTTGGCGGTCATGCGGAGAACGCAAAAACAGCCATGCTAAACGCAAGCGCGGCGCCGCCGGCGGGGCGGCCCTGCGGCCGCGGCCCCTGCGGCCTTCCTACAGCGCCCGGCGCGGCCGGCCCACACGGGCGCAGCGCCCGCGTCGGGATACTCGCCCACCCATGGATTCCCTGTTCGCACTCATCCAGTGGCCGGCCATGGCCGTCACCCTGCTGGCCGCCTGGCTGGTGTCCTGTCCCGGGCGCAGGCGGCGCTACTGGGGCTTCTGGTGCTTCATCGTCAGCAACGTGATGTGGATCGCCTGGGGCTGGCACGACGGCGCCTACTCGCTGATCGCCTTGCAGGCCGGCCTGTTCCTGCTCAACCTGCGCGGCGAGCGGCAGAACGAGCCCTCGCACGCCACCGCGCCCGCGGGCACGGCCGGGGCGCGGGCTTCGCCGCCTCAGTCCCAGTAGGGCCTGGCCCGCTCGCGCCAGGCGGCGCAGGCCGCGCCGGCCTGGGCCTCCAGCTGCGCCTCGCGCGCGGCCAGCCAGCCACAGCCCCAGGCGGCCTCGGGCACGCGCAGCGCCTGGTCGCGCCAGAGCTGGGCACCGGCGCGGGTGTCCTGCAGCTGGCCCAGGACCTCCAGGGCCGCCTTGGCGTTGCGCACGTACCGGGCGCTGGCATGGCGCGGAAACAGCGGCGCTGTCATCTCCGCCAGGTAGCGCAGCCGCTTGAGCCGCTTGCGCACCCCGTGCTGGGCCTGGGCATCCAGGGTCGCCCAGCCCGGGAGGGCCGACCGCAGCTGACGGTGCAGATGCCGCAGCGCGTCCGTGGCCTCGCTGCGCGCCTGCGCGCGCGTGCGGCCCGGGCCGGCCGCTTCGCACGCCCCCAGCAGCGCCAGCAGGACCTGCTGGAAGGCGGTCGCCCGCACCACGGCGCCCGGGTCGGGCGGGGCCGCGGCCTGCCAGGCGAAGGCCGGCGCGCCCGCCGCGCGCTGCGGGGCCCGCAGCAGGGGCACCAGCACCTGGCGGTCGCGGTGTTCGCCCAGTTGCCTGAAGACCTGCCGCAGCACCGGCTGCGCGGACGCAGGCACGCGGGGCAGCAGGCCCGGCAGGGCGTGCAGGGCGGTGCGCAGCCGGCGCAGCGCGGTGCGCAGGTCGTGCACGGCGTCGTCGCCCGCCCCGGTGGCGACCCCGGCCGCCTGCGCCAGGACGCCATCCAGCGCCTGCGACAGCAGGGCGCCGCCGAAGTCGGCTGCATGCCGCCCGGGCGGGGCAGGGGCGGCAGGGTCCACCGATGTGCCACGCGCCAGCGCCCGCCCGCGCTGCGATTTGCTGCGCACGTCGATCCACAGGCCGTGCGCGCGCTGCCAGCGGCGGGCCAGGCGCAGCGCGTCCGCCGGGTCGCCCGACAGGCACTCGATCTCCATCTCGGCGACGGCGAGCCGCCGGCCGCCGGCGCGCAGCCAGCCGTGGTCCAGGGCCAGTTCGACCTGCGACCGCCCGGCCTGCAGCCGCACCGCCAGGCGCCGGATGTCGGTCTGGAAGAAGGCCTGCAGCGGCGCCCCGTGCGGCAGCGCCTTCGCCAGCGCGGCGCCCGCCGCGCTGCCCGCGTGCAGCTGGGGGTCCGCGCCGGTGGGCGCCGCGGCCAGCGCCACCTCGTCCTCCAGCCGGTCCAGCGCGTGGCGCCCGGGCGCCTTCAGCGTCTGCAGCCAGCGGCCGCCTTCTTGTCGCACGCGCAAGGCGAGCCGCGCCCGGTCCAGGTCTTCGTCCGCGGTGTCGTAGTAGGTGGCGCGCAGCCGCTGCGCCACGGCGCCTGCGTCGCGCAGCGCAGACGCCACCGCCTCGATCTGCTCGGCGGGCACGGCAAGGCGGACCTCGAATTCATGCATGGCGGCTCCAAGGATTCTGGGCGCCGGCCCGGCGCGCGTCTACCCGCGGGCGAGCTGTTTCCTGATCTGGCGCAGTTCGCGCTGGCGCGCGGGGCCGGGTTGCGGCCAGCGCATCCGCAGCGATTGCAGGGCCTCCAGCACGGCCTGGGAGACCAGCAGCCGCGCGTCGTCCTTGTCGTCGGCCGGGATCACCAGCCAGGGCGCGCGCCGTGTGCTGGTGGCCTCCAGGCATTCGCCGTAGGCGCGCATGTAGTCCTTCCAGGCGGCGCGCTCGCGCATGTCGGCGGGGTCGAATTTCCAGCGCTTGTCCGGGTCGTCGATGCGCTCGAGCAGGCGCTTGCGCTGCTCCTTGCGCGAGAGGTGCAGGAAGAACTTGAGGATGCGCGTGCCGTTGATGTCCAGGTGGCGCTCGAGCTCGACGATGGAGCGGAAGCGCTGGCGCCACACCTTGCCGTCGGCCCCCGGCCCGCCGGGCACGTCCTCGCAGCGCAGGATGTCGGGGTGCACGCGCACCACCAGCACCTCCTCGTACCAGGAGCGGTTGAAGACGCCGATGCGGCCGCGCGCCGGCAACTCGCACACGCCGCGCCACAGGAAATCGTGGGCCAGCTCCTGCGTGCTGGGGTGGCTGAAGCTCACCACCTGGCAGCCCTGCGGGTTGATGCCCGACATCACGTGGCGGATCACGCCGTCCTTGCCGGCGGTGTCCATGCCCTGGAAGATCAGCAGCAGCGCGTGGCTGTGCGAGGCGTGCAGCCGCTGCTGCAGCTCGCCCAGGCGCTCCACATGCTCGGCGAGGGCCCGGGCGTAGGCCTTGCCACCCTTGAGCAGGGGCTCGATGCGGGTGGGCCACTGCTTCAGCCGCACGCGGCTGCCGGGCGGCACCCGGAACCGGTCCAGCGAGGGCGAGCTGCTCATGGCCCGGCCGCCAGCAGGGCCTGGGCCGCGGCGGCGTCGCGACGCCCCAGCGGCCTGAAGCGCACGCCGCGCTGGGCGTTGTAGGACACGAAGAAGGTCTCCAGCCCCTCCAGCACGGCGGGTGGGATGTCGCCCAGGTCGCGCCAGGGGGCGTAGGCCAGGCTGGCCGTGGGGACCAGCAGGAATCGGTCGTTGCGGCGCGGCGGCCCCGGGCCTTGCACCTGCTCGGCCTGCAGCACGCCCAGCAGGCGGCAGGGCAGCACCGTGCCCACGGGCAGGGGCTCGTCGGCGAACACCAGCGCATCCAGGGGGTCGCCGCCGGCGCCCAGCGTCGAGGGGATGAAGCCGAAGTCCAGCGGGAAGCAGCTGCCGGGCGGCACCACGTGGTGCAGCACCAGGCAGCCCGAGGCAGGGTCGTACTTGAACTTGCTGCGGCTGCCGGCGCTGGCCTCGACCACCACCCGCACCGCACCGTGCCGGTCCAGCGTGGGCAGGGTGTTCAGGAAGACGGGCGCGTCCATGGCCCATGGTGATGCCGGCGCGGGCCGGTCCGTGTCGGAGGCCGCCGCATCCGGAACTCGACAGCGGCAGCCCGAAACCGTATAAACGGTATATACCGTTTTTGAAAGGGACCTGTGATGGCCAGCCGCAAGAAATCCACCGCAACGCCGACGTCCAGCGGCACGCAGGCCGACAAGGGCAAGGGCGCCAGCGCCGCCAGCGCGACCGCCGGGGCCCAAGCCGCGCCGCCCCGGCCCGGCGCCCGCGGCGCGGCCCAGCCTGGCGGCGCTGCGTCGCGCAAGCCCGCCAAGGCCGCGAAAGCCGCCAAGCCCGCGAAGGTCGCGAAGGTCGCGAAGGCCGTCAAGCCCGCCAAGGCCAGCAAGGCCACCCAGGCCGTGCCCTCCGGCAAGGCAGCGAAGCCGGCCACGGCGGCCAGGCCGGCCCGGGCCGCAGCCAGCCCCGCCCCGTTGCCGGTCGCCCTCACGCGCTCCACCGCCCCGTCGCCCACCCGGGCGATTCCGGTGGCCAAGGCGGAGACACCCGAGCCCAAGGCCCGCAAGCCCAAGCTGGTGCGCGACAGCTTCACCATTCCCAAGGACGAGTACGCGGCCCTGGACGTGCTGAAGGCACGCAGTGCTCGGCTGGGCCGGGCCATGAAGAAGAGCGAAGTGCTGCGCGCCGGCCTGAAGGCGCTCTCGGCCATGGCCGACAGCACCTTCCTGGCCGCGCTGCGCGAGGTGCCGGCGATCAAGACCGGCCGGCCCTCCAGCAAATAAGCCGGGCACGGCCGCCGTGGGGCGGCGGCGCCTGGGGGCTCAGCCGTTCAGTGCCGCCCAGAGCCGCGGCGGCGTCAGCGGCATCTGCAGCGTGGGCGCGAGCTGCGCCTTGCCCGCGCGCGCCAGCGCATCGGCCACCGCATTCACGATGCAGGGCGTCGCGCCTATGGTGCCCAGTTCGCCCACGCCTTTCACGCCCAGCGGGTTGGTGCGGCAGGGCACGGCGGTGTCCATCTCGGTCACGAAGTCGCCGGCCATGATGTCGGCGCGCGGGGCCGCGTAGTCCATCAGGCTGCCGGTGATCGGCTGGCCGCTCTCGGGCTCGTACACCATGGCCTCGCACAGCGCCTGGCCCATGCCCTGCACGGCGCCGCCGTCGAGCTGGCCGCGCACGATCATGGGGTTGAGCACGCGGCCTACGTCGTTCACGCTGCTGTAGCGCACGACCTCCACGACGCCCGTCTGCGGGTCGATCTCGACCTCGCTCACATGGCAGCCGTTGGGCCAGCTGGGGCCGCCCACTTCGCTGGTGCTCTCGATGTGGATGCGCTGGCCGGATTCGCCCGCGGCCAGCTCGAACAGGCCCACGCCCACGTCGGTGCCGCGCACGCTGAAGCGGCCGGCGGCGTAGTCCAGGTCGCCCTCGGCGGCCTCCAGCGACTTGGCGGCCAGCTTGCGCGCCTCGTCCAGGGTGCGCTGCGCACCCACGTGCACCGCCGAGCCGCCCACGAAGGCCGAGCGCGAGCCGGCGCTGCCGAAGCCGTCGCCGCGGTCGGTGTCGCCCAGCACCACGCGCACCTTGTCCAGCGGCACGCCGAAGACGTCCACCACCAGCTGCGCCAGCGTGGTGGCGATGCCCTGGCCCATCTGGTTGACGGCCGAGAACACCTCGATCACGCCGTCGGCCCGCACGTCGTAGGTCACGCGTTCCTGGAAGCTGTTGCCGCTGGTCCATTCGAGGAAGGTCGCGATCCCCAGGCCGCGCAGCTTGCCCTGGGCACGGCTTGCGGCGGCGCGCGCCTCGAAGCCGTCCCAGTCCGCCTGCGCCAGGCCGCGGTCCATGATGCGTTCGAACTCGCCGCTGTCGTAGACCTGGCCCATGGGGTTGCGGTAGGGCATCTGGTCCGGGCGGATGAAGTTGCGCCGGCGCAGGGTGACGCGGTCGATGCCGGTCTGGCGCGCGGCCTCGTCCATCAGGCGCTCCATCGAGTAGATGGCCTCGGGCCGGCCGGCGCCGCGGTAGGCGCCCGTGGGGGCCTGGTTGGTCAGCACGGCGCGCAGGCGGAAGTCGATCACGGGCACGTGGTAGACGCTGGTCTGCACCCAGGGCCCGATGAGCAGCTGGATGGCGACGCCGGTGGCCATCGCGTAGGCGCCGACGTTGGCGTGCGAGCGCAGGCGCAGGCCCAGGATGCGGCCGTCGGCCGCCAGCGCCAGTTCGGCCTCGCTGCGCAGGTCACGCCCGTGTGCGGTGGAGACGAACTCCTCGCTGCGGTCGGCGACCCACTTCACGGGCCGCTGGAGCTTCCAGGCGGCCCAGGCCGTGACGATGTCCTCGGGGTAGGCGCCGGTCTTCATGCCGAAGCCGCCGCCCACGTCGCCCACCGTGACGCGCAGGCGGTCCTTGGCGATGCCCGTGACGTCGGCGATGCTGTTGCGCACGCCCGAGGGCATCTGGCTGCTCATGCGCAGCGTGAGGCGGCCGTCCTCGGCGACCCAGGCCAGCACGGAACGCGGCTCCAGGGTCAGGGCCGCCACGCGCTGGTTGTCGATCGCCAGGCGCACCACGTGGGCAGCGCCCGCGAAGGCCGCATCGCAGGCGGTGGCGTCGCCGTGGCGGGCCTCGGCGGCGATGTTGTCGGGCGCGGCTTCGCAGAGCGCGGGCGCCCCGGCGGCCAGGGCCGCATCCAGCCCGGCGACGTGGGGCAGGGGGTCGTACTCGACCGCGATGGCTTCCAGGGCGTCGCGCGCCTGCTCGGCCGTGTCGGCGATCACCGCGGCCACGGCCTCGCCCACGAAATGCACCTTGCCGCTCGCCAGCACGTGGCGCACCGGCGAGGCGCCGGCACTGCCGTCGGGGCGCTTGAAACCGGCGTTGAGGGCCATGGGCTTGAAGCCGTCCAACGATTGCGCAGTGAGCACCAGCTTCACCCCCGGCATCGCCTGGGCGGCCTGGGCATCGATGGACACGATGCGCGCGTGCGGGTAGGGCGAGCGCAGGAAGGCCAGCCGCAGCTGGCTCTCGGGAACGATGTCGTCGGTGAACTGGCCCAGGCCCTTGAGCAGGCCTTCGTCCTCGATGCGCTGGACGGACTGGCCGCTGCCGAAGCGGCCCGCGATCTCCTCGTGCTGGTTCATGGCTGGGTTTCGTAATCCATTGGGGAACCCGGCACTCTGCCAGCAATCGCGCGACCTGTCAGGACGCAGGTGTTTCCCGCGGGACGGCTCAGGCGGCCGGCAGCGGCGCGGCCTCGCCCGGGTCGGCGCTGCCGCCCATCAGCCAGGCGACCAGGTCGGCGACGGGCCGGATCTCGCTGCCGAAGGGCAGCCGCCCGGCGCCGCGGAAGAACAGGCCCTTGGCGGTCTCGCCCGCCACGGCATGGCCGAGCACCTTGTCGATGCAGAACTGGCCCCAGTCGGCCTTGCCGTCGCGCAGCCCGCACTGGGCGAGGCAGTCGAACCACATGTTGCAGCGGGCCTTGGCGTGGGCGGCCGCCTGCAGCCTGGGCTGCAGGCGCAGGTACTTCTCCAGCCAGGGCGTGCGCACGGCACGGGCCGGCAGGCCGGCCACGCTGGTGAACTCCACGATGTCCTGCGGCCCTGCGCCCGCGAGCACCTGCTTGAAGGCCAGGTCGGCGTCCGACTCCTGCGTCACGGCGAAGGCGGTGCCCAGCTGCACGGCCGCCGCGCCCAGGCCCTGCAGCCGCAGGATGTCCTCGCGCGAGGAGATGCCCCCCGCGGCGATGATCGGCACCTCGCGCTCGACGCCGGCGCCGCGCAGCAGGTCCAGCACCTGCGGGATGACGACGTCGAAGTCGAAGCGGCGGTCGGCCAGGTCTTCGACACGTGCCGCACCGAGGTGGCCGCCGGCCAGGCCCGGGTGTTCGATCACGATCGCGTCGGGCAGCCGGCCCTTGCGCTCCCACTTGCGCAGCACCAGCTGGACGCCGCGCGCGTCCGACAGGATGGGCACCAGCGCGACCCGGGGGTGGTCGCGGGCGATGTCCGGCAGGTCCAGCGGCAGGCCGGCGCCCACCACCAGCGCATCCACGCCGCTGGCCAGCGCCTGGCGCAGGTAGGGCTCGTAGGCGCTGACCGCGCGCATCACGTTCACCGCGATCAGCCCCCGCCCCTGCGAGAGGGCCCGGGCGCGGCGCAGCTCGCGGTCGAGGGCCACCAGGTTGGCCGCGTTGATGCGGTCGCGCGCCTCGTCGCCCTGGAGGTGCGCGGTGGCTTCCATGAGGTCGGGGTGCAGGCGGCGCAGGTCCACCGAGGACACGGTGCCCACGGCGCCGTGCGAGGCGACGGTGCCGGCCAGGCGGCCGGCGGACACGCCCACGCCCATCCCGCCCTGCACCAGGGGCAGCAGTTCACGCCCGGCCAGGCGCCAGGTCTTCAGGCCCGAGCGGGCGGCCGCGTCGGCGGCGGTCGAGACATCCATGGGTGCGAGCCTAGCGACGGGGCCGCGCCAGGGTTTTGCCCTGCGTCAAGCTTGAGCTGGATGTCGACGGCTTCCGGCCCAGCCTCGCGCGCTTCTCCGACAGGCATGGCCGGGCCCGCGCAGCAGAGTCGGGGTCCTTTGCAACCGAACCGGTGAACCTCATGAAAAAGACTTCCATCCTCGTCATGGCGGCCGTGCTGGCCGCCGGCGCGACCGCCGCCGTCGCCCAGTCGCGCGACGACACGCGGAGCATGCACGACGCGGACAGCACGCGCTCGGCCCCGGCCACGCCCCGCACGGCCGACAACAAGCTCGGCCATGCGATGCACCGCCTGGGCGAGAAGACGCGCTCGGCCATGCACCGCATGGGCAATGCCATGCACGCCCACCGCGACACGCGCGACGACAGTCGTGCCATGGGCGCCCAGGCCGACCATGACGTGGAGCGCGAGCGACGCGAACGCATGGACCGGGCCTATGCCAACTGGAAGAACCGTCAGCCCGACGCCCGCGACGGCCGTGTCGAACTCGACAACGGCGAGCACCGCGACGAGCGCGGCGAAGCGGCACGCTGAAGGCCGTGCGCGGGTGACGGGCGCCGGCCGGCCCTCGCGGGCCGCACGGGGCCCGCCGGGCCCGCGCCCTCGGGGGGGCCTGCTAGAGCCAGCCGGCCGCCCGCAATTCCCGGGTGAGCCAGGCCGCCACCACGGGCGCGGCCACCAGGCCGGCCACGCCGAACGCGGCTTCACCGATCAGCATGGCGGACAGCAGCGCGTAGGTCGGCAGGCGGATGCGGTGGCCTACGAAGTGCGCGTTCAGGAAATACTCCAGCTTGTGCACCAGCACGAGGAAGCCGAGCGACACCCCGGCCAGCCAGGGCTCCACCATCAGCGAAGCCAGCACCACCGCGCTGTTGGACAGCAGGTTGCCCACGATGGGCACCAGCCCGGCCACGAAGGTGAAGGCCACCAGCGTGGCCGAGAGCGGCACGCGCAGGTCCAGCAGCGGCAGGGCCACCAGCAGGTACAGGCCGGTCAGCGCGGCATTGACCAGGGCGATGCGCACCTGGGCCGCGAACACGTCGGCGAAGGCATCGGCCAGCGCCAGCCAGCGCGCCAGCAGCAGGCGCGGCACCGGCGTGTCGGCGGCGTGGCTGCGCGCCGCCGTGCCGGCCAAGAGGCCGATGGCCACGCCCAGCAGGAGTTGCACCACGATGCGCAGGGCCTCGTGCCCCCAGTGCTGAAGCCGGCCGGCGTGGCCGCGCAGCCAGGCCGCCAGCGCGTGCTGCAGCCCGGCCGTGGAATCGGGCAGGCGCTCGGCCAGCCAGGGCGGGACGCTGGAGCGAATGCGGTCCAGCGCGTCCGCCATCAGGCCCAGCAGCTGGGCCAGGCCGCCGGGGCGGGAGCCCAGCAGCAGCTCGGCGGCCTTGCCGCCGCCCAGCAGGATGGCCACCAGCAAGGCCCCGGTCAGCAGTGCCGGCCCCCAGCGGCGCCCCAGCCCGGCGCCGGGCGGCATGGGGCCGGAGAGCGCCCGGTGCAGCGCGAACGCCGCCAGCGCCCCGTACAGGGCCGGCAGCAGGTGCAGGGCCAGCAGCCCTGCCAGCACCACGGCCGTGGCCACCAGGCTGTGCCGCTGGGCCCTGTCCGGCGTGGATGGGTTGGGAACGTCGCTCATTCGGGATTGTCGCGCGCCGGGTCGCGCCGGTGGTGCCCTGGTAACGGATGAGCTGCCATGGCGTTTCCACGAATCTGGTTTGTACGAATGCGCATGGCCTGCCACTCGCGTTACCTTCGGGGAAACCGGATGGGACCGGTTGGCATGCAAACGATTGGAGTTACATCAATGAAAACACTGAA
The DNA here is from genome assembly GCF_015159745.1 of Ramlibacter aquaticus. Classification (GTDB taxonomy): domain Bacteria; phylum Pseudomonadota; class Gammaproteobacteria; order Burkholderiales; family Burkholderiaceae_C; genus Ramlibacter; species Ramlibacter aquaticus. Next base: position 9,614 of record NZ_JADDOJ010000066.1, read on the forward strand.
CAAGACGGCGCTGGTCTGCGCACTGGCGGCCGCCTTCGCGGCGCCGATGTCGGCGATGGCCGCGGCCAACGAGGTCGTCATCGGCGACATCGACGACATGTCCGGCGTCTACGCGGACGTGATCGGCCAGGGTGGCATCGAAGCGGCGAAGATGGCGATCGCCGACTTCGGCGGCACGGTGCTGGGCAAGAAGATCGTCCTGCTCACCGCGGACCACCAGAACAAGCCCGACATCGGCGCGTCCAAGTACCGTGAATGGGCCGACCTGAACGGCCTGAACATGCTGCTCGGCGGCTCCAACACCGGCGTCAGCATCGCCATGTCCAAGGTGGCGAACGAGAAGAAGGTCCCCTTCATCGCCATCGGCGCCGCCGGTGCGTCGCTGACCAACCAGGACTGCACGCCCTACACCGTGCACTACGCCTACGACACGACCTCGCTGGCCAACGGGACGGCCAGCGCGATCACCAAGGCCGGTGGCAAGACCTGGTACTTCCTGACCGCCGACTACGCCTTCGGCACCCAGCTGCAGGAAGCGGCCACCAAGGTGGTGACGGCCAACGGCGGCAAGTCCATCGGCGCCGTCCGCGTGCCGCTGGGCGCCTCGGACTTCTCCTCCTTCCTGCTGCAGGCGCAGAGCTCCAAGGCGCAGGTGCTGGGCCTGTCCAACGCAGGCACGGACTTCACCAACTCGCTCAAGGCGGCGATGGAGTTCGGCATCGCCAAGAGCATGAAGCCGGCGGCCCTGCTGGCCTTCATCAGCGACATCCACTCCCTGGGCCTGCAGACCGCGCAGGGCCTGTACCTGACCACCGGCTGGTACTGGGACAACAACGACAAGACCCGTGCCTGGTCCAAGCGCTACTTCGAGAAGATGAAGAAGGAGCCGACCATGAACCAGGCCGCCTACTACTCGGCCACCCTGGCCTACCTGAACGCCGTCAAGGCGGCGGGCACCACTGACTCCGACAAGGTGATGGCCCAGCTGAAGAAGGCCAAGATCAACGACATGTTCACGGACAACGGCTACGTTCGCGAAGACGGCGTGATGATCCACGACATGTATGTGATGCAGGTGAAGACCCCCGCCGAGTCCAAGTACCCCTGGGACTACTACAAGATCGTGAAGAAGATGCCGGGCGAGGAAGCCTTCGGCCCGCTGTCGGCCTCGACCTGCCCGCTGGTCAAGAAGAAGTAAAAGGGCCGGGCGCCGCGGCGCCCGTTTCCATGGCAAGGGGCGCTCAGGCGCCCTTTGTTCTTTTGGGGCGGCCCGGCGGCCGCTTGCGTTCATGGGCGATCAGTCGCCCATGTGGTACCACTCATCTTCTGGGAGGGTGCGCAGGAAGGCCATGACCTGGCCGAGGACGCCTTGGCGGTCGGCCCACTCCAGGTGTTCGCGAAAGACCATGCGCTTGGCCAGGGCGGGCGTGGTGGCCCAGGCCGTCGCCGCCAGCGGCGGTGCCGGCTGGGCGGTCGCGCCGGCGCCGACCTTGTTCGGCAGCAGCAGGTACAGGTCGTTCCAGCGCAAGGGCACCGGGCACACCCGGTTGAACAGGCGCGCTTCCACCATCACTTCTTCCAGCGTCGGGCCCTTGGGCTTGCGCTGCGCCTGCCGCAACTCGCGCAGTTCCGGCAGCGAGGCCGGCTGCGTCGCCGCGAAGCCGGCCTCGGCCTCGCTCACCGGCAGGTCGGACATGGGCGCGGTGTTCGCGAACTGGGCCATCTCGCGCTGGTTCAGCGCGTGCCAGGCCTCCCACACGTCCGGCGAATTCACCTCCATCGATTCGGGCGCAGGGATGGTGTCGCCGGCTTCATAAGGCCGGTCGAGGAAGCCGGGACGAGGGGGCTTTTGGGTCATGGGCGCGGTGTGCAGGTCTATGTTACGAAATTGCGGCCGGGCGCGCATCAAATTGAGTGGCGCCACGTCACCGCCGAGTTGACAAGCCCTCTTCGCGTGAGACACTTGCCAGAGTGAGTTCCCCTTCGACGGCCCTGGCCGATTCCCCCGCGTTTCCCGCCGCTGCGGTCGAGGCTGCGCGGTACGCCTTGCTGCGCCGGCTCGCGCCCTCGATGCGGCACCACCTGGTGGTCCACCTGCAACCCATCGGCATGATCCACGAGATCATGGAGCGGCGCCTGAAGGCGCCCGAGCCCCGCGTGGCCGAGGTGCTGGAAAGCGCGGCCAAGATCCGCGGCTTCGCGCGGGCTGCGCTGGATTCGACTCTGGACATGGTCACCTGGCTGGCCCCGGACGAGGCCGCCGTCGTCTCGCTGGAGGAGGGCGTGCGCGAATGCATGGGCCTGGTGGCGACCGCGTTCACCTTCCGCGGCTTCAGCCTTCGCAACGAGGTCGCGGGCATGGCGCAGCACGTGCGCCGGCCGGCCCTGCGCAGTTGCCTCATGGCCGCCCTGTTCGTGCTGGCCGATGACGGGGAGCCCCCGGCCGACATCGTGATCACGGCCCAGGCCGTGGGCAAGTCGGTGGTGCTGGGGCTGGAGCGCATCGCGACGACGGGCGAGCGCCCGGTCTCCGCCGTCTCGCCCTACCGCCTGCTCGCACTGGCGGACCTGCAGGCGATCGCCGGCGACGAAGGCGTGGCCGTGCAGCCGGGCATCGAGCAGCTGCAGCTGCGCTTCACCGTCGTCGCCGCGCCCCCGCCCTGAGCGGCGTCGCGGGCCACGGGGTTCAGGGCCGGAAGCCCAGCCTGTCCATGGCAGGCCGCAGCGCGACCCGCGCCCCTTCGTAGGACTCCCAGGGCGAATTGCCCACCGCCAGGCGCGCGTGGACGCTGCGCACCGTCCAGTGGTCGCCCCCGCGCAGGCCCGCCAGTTCGTCCCAGCGCACGGGCACCGAGATGCCCAGGCCCGGCCGGGCCCGCGCCGACCAGGCGCAGGCCGTGGTGGCGCCCAGCCCGTTGCGCAGGTAGTCGATGAAGATGCGGCCGACCCGGTTGCGCCCGCCGCTCTTGGCGACGAAGCGCTGCGGCAGGGTGGTGGACAGGTGCTGCACCACGCTGCGCGAGAAATCCTTGACGGCGTCCCAGCCGAACTCCCGCTGCAGCGGCACGATGACGTGCAGCCCCTTGCCACCGCTGGTCTTGAGGAAGGCGGGCAGCCCCAGCTCCTGCAGGAAGGCCTGCACCAGCCGGGCTGCCTCCTGCATCTGCGCCCAGGCCACGCCCTCGCCCGGGTCCAGGTCGAAGGTGAGCCGGTCGGGGCGGTCCATCGCTTCCGTGGTCCCGTTCCATGTGTGGAACTCGAGGACGTTCATCTGCGCGGCCGACAGCAGCCCGCGGGCCTCGCGGATCTCCAGCATGGAAGGATGGCCGGGGAATAGTTCCTGTGGCAGCTCCGCAACGCCTTCCATGCGGTAGCGGTCCAGGTGCTTCTGGAAGAACAGCTCGCCCGCCACGCCCTCGGGCGCCCGCACCAGGGCCACGGGCCGGGCTGCCAGGTGCGGCATCATCAGCGGCGCGACCAGGGCGTAGTAGCGCACCAGCTCGATCTTGGTCACGCCGCTGGCGGCGTCCACCACCCGCTCGGGGTGGGTGATGCGCAGCGAGGGGGGCAGCCGGGGCTCGAGTGCCGCCGGCGAGGCTGGCGCCGGTGCTGCCGGTGCCGGGGATGCCGCGGCGGGCCCAGCCGCACCGGGCCGCTCGCGCGCCACGGCGGCGGCCGGCTTGTCCTCGCGCAGGCCGTGGAACACCGCATGGCGGATGCGGCCCTCGCGCGTCCACTCGCCGAAGGACACCTCGCACACCAGCTCGGGCCGCACCCAGTGCACGCCACGTGGCAGGCCGGCGGACGCCGCGAACGGGCTGGCCCGGGCGCTGCGCGCGTCCAGCGCGGCGCGCAGCCGGCGCAGCGTGGCCTCGTCGAAGCCGGTGCCCACGTTGCCCGCATAGCGCAGGGCCTCGCCCTCGCGCACGCCCAGCAGCAGCGCCCCCACGCCGGTGCGCGAACCCTTGGGATCGGTGAAGCCGGCGATCACGAACTCCTGCCGCTGGCCGCACTTGAGCTTGATCCAGTCGGGCGAGCGCCGGCCGGCGTAGGCCGAGCCGCGGCGCTTGCCCACCACGCCCTCCAGCCCCAGCCGGCAGGCCGTGGCCAGCATCTCGCCCGGCGGCGCGGCGAAGGTCTCGGAGAAGCGCACCTGCGGCTGGGGCTTGCGCCGCACGATGCGCTCCAGCACGGCGCGGCGCTCCACCAGCGGAACGGCGCGCAGGTCCTGGCCGGCGCAGAAGGGCAGGTCGAAGAGGTAGTAGACGATGCCCGCGGTGCGCGCGCTGTCGAAGGCGTTCTGCAGGGCCTGGAAGTCGGCGCGGCCATCGGCGGCCGGCATGACGATCTCGCCGTCGTACCAGCCGTCGGGCAAGGCCATGGCCTCCAGGGAGGCCGCCAGGGGCCCCAGGCGTGCGGTCCAGTCGTTGCCGTTGCGCGTGACCAGCCGCACCTGCCCGCCTTCGGCGCGGGCCAGCATGCGGTAGCCGTCGAACTTGATCTCGAACAGCCAGTCCGAGGCGTCGGCCGGCGGCGTGTCCACCAGCGTGGCGAGCTCGGGCTGCAGCGCCTGCGGCAGCGCGGCCGGGCGGGCACCCGCCGGCGGGCCGTCCGGCACCGGGGCGGGGGCGGCTTCGAGGGCCTTGCGTGCACGGGGTGTGCGGGTCTTCGCGGCGACGGCCTTGGAGGCCGCCCGCGATGCGGCGGGCGCGGGCGATGCCACGGCCGGGAGCGCCGACGCTGTCCGGGCCGCGGGCCGGTCGGCCAGGGCCTGCACGCTGTCCGGCAGCTCGTCGACCACGCTGAACTCGGCCGCGGGACGGGCGAAGCCGTCGCGCTCCTTGATCAGCAGCCAGGGGTCTTCACGCCCCTTGCCGCGGCCCTTCATGCGCACCAGCGTCCAATGCCCGTGCAGCTTGTGGCCCTGGAGTTCGAACTTGAGCCGGCCCTCGCGCAGCCCTTCCTGCGGGTCGCCCAGCGGCACCCAGGTGCCCTTGTCCCAAATGATCACCTCACCGGCGCCGTAGTTGCCGGCCGGGATGGTGCCCTCGAAGCGGTTGTAGGCGATGGGGTGGTCTTCCGTCGGCATCGCCATCCGGCGCTCGGCGGGGTCGAAGCTGGGGCCCTTGGGAACGGCCCAGCTCTTCATGGTGCCGTCCAGCTCCAGGCGGAAGTCGTAGTGCAGCCGGCTCGCCCAGTGCTTCTGCACCACGAAGCTGCGGGCGGCCTCGTCGGCCTGCCCACCGTCGGCCGGTTCGGGCGTGGCGTCGAAGTTGCGCTTGTCGCGGTAGGTCTTGAGCGCGGTGGCCGTGCGGTCTGCCATGGACGGAGGGCGGCCGCGCGCGGCGGCCGCCAGGGTGTGTTGCCCACGCGGCCGGCCCCGGGGCCGGCCGCGGCCTTCAGGCCTGCCGGCCGCGGTACTGGTTGCGCAGCTGCTTGACCTGGTCGTGGTTGCGCTGCACGCCCTGCATCTGGCGCTCGACGATCAGCTTGACCTGGGCCGGCAGCGGCTTCTGCAGGGCCTTGCGGTAGCGTGCCACGGCGTTGTCCTCGCCGCGTTCGCATTCCTCCAGCACCGCCTTGTCGTCCATGGTGCTGAGCGTGGTCTTCACCGACACCCAGCCCCGGTGCACCGCCGCGCTGGCGCTGCCGTGCTCTTCCACCGAGCCGCCCAGGCCGCGGATCTGCTCGTTCAGTTCCTGCGCGGCGCGCTCGCACTCCTGGGCGCGCTGCGAGAACATGGACTTGAGGTCGGCGCTCTGGGCCTGCTCGGCGCAGGCCCGGAAGCCGTAGGCGCCGTCCAGCGAGCACTCCGCCAGATCCTGAAGCACGTCGATGGTGTCGTCGCGGTCGCCGCTGCTGTCACCCGCGGTCTGCATCTCACCCATGGCCGCGGCGGCGCCGCGCGTCGCGGTGGAGCCGGCCGGCTGGCGGCTGCTGTCGTAGCTCGATTGCGACTGCAGGCCGGTGTTCATGGACGAACCCGCCAGGGCGTCGTCGCGGGCATAGGCGCTGCCGCTGTCCACGCGGTCCCAGGCGGCGCGGCTGGCCGGCCGGGCCTGGTCCCAGTCCAGGCTGGAGCTGCCCCGGTTGGACTCCCATTCCGAGGCCAGGCGCGGCTCGGCGCTGTCCCAGTCGCCCTCGTGCTGGGCGCGGCCGGACAGACCCAGGCGGTAGGCCGGGGCGTAGTCGTCATAGCTGCGGCCCTTCTCGTAGTAGGGCTCCTTGTCGTAGTTGTCGCGCCAGTGCGATTCCTCGCGCTGCGGGTCCACGGCCTGGGCGGCCGCACGGCCCGCCAGGCCGCCGATGATCGCGCCCACCACGCCGCCCACGGCCATGCCCACCGGGCCGCCCATCGCGCCCGCGGCCACGCCTGCTACGGCGCCACCCGCGGCCCCCACGCCCGTGCCTACCGGGTGCGAACCGTTGTCTTCGGTCACCGGGTCCCGGTTCATGTCCTTGTCTTCTGCAGCCATGTCCATTGCTCCTAGGTTGGAATGCATTCCATGGTGCGGGGCGCGGGCGCCGGCACGGTCAGTGGAGCCGGGAAGCGGCTGTAGGAGAAGCCCGCTTGGGCCTGTATCCCCGGCGGGCCCACGGGTCCCCACAACCGCTGACTGGCTTGTCCTACAGGCGCAGGCGGCGCCGCGCGGCAAGCTGTGGGCAGCACCACCATGAAGCTTCCGCTGCGCAAGACGCCGTCGCACCTCCACCTTGCCTACAAGTACGGGGAGGCCGCCGATGGGTTGCTGGGCCGCAACTTCATGCTCGAGGTGGAGGCGTCGCTGATGACGCTGTCCATCGACCTCACGCCCAACTTCCACACCCGCAACAAGTCCGCGGCCGCATACCTGGACGCGATCAACTTCACGCGCAACCACCACAAGCTGCGCTACGTGCAGTGCGCGGACAACCTGGTGCGCACCCGCCTCATCCGGGCCTGGGAACAGGTGGACCAGCCGAGCCTGCGCATGCTGCTGGACGTGGGGCCGCGGGGCGCCTTCCTGTACGCGGTCAGGCCGCATTCGCTGTTCACCGGCGGGGTGCAGCTGGACGTGGAGGCCGTGCTGGACGAGGACACGCGCTTGCGCTTGCGCGGCCATGGTCCAGAATTGCAGGGAACAAGGAACCTTGCATGAACCGGTGTTCGATGCTCAGGCGCGCGGCGATGGCCGCGCTGCTGGTGGCCGCCAGCGGGCTGGCGCAGGCCGACGGGGCGCAGCTGCGCGCCCAGTACGAGCAGATGCGCGAGCCGCTGCGCAACAACAGCTTCGGCCGTGCGCTGGTGATCCACTCGCAGGACACCGGCGACACCATCGTCGGTGACGTGCATGCGGTGCTGGATTTCCCCTTCAAGGTGGTGAGCGAGGGCCTCGCCCAGCCCCAGGCCTGGTGCGACGTGCTGATCCTGCCCTTCAACACCAAGTACTGCCATCCCTTCAACAACGCGGCCGGCGCCAACCTGCAGATGCGCATCGGCCGCAAGGCGGACCAGCCCCTGGCGGACGCCTACCGGCTCGACTTCGCCTTCCGGCCGGTGGCGCGCACGGCCGACTACATGGAGACCGAGCTGAGCGCGGCCAAGGGCCCGCTGGGCACGCGGGACTATCACATCGTGCTCTCCGTCACGCCGCTGGACGAGCGCCACAGCTTCATCCACCTGAGCTACACCTATGGGTACGGCGGCTTCGGCCGCATCGCCATGCAGACCTACCTGAACACCGTGGGGGCGAGCAAGGTGGGCTTCACCGTCACCGGCCGCGAGCCCAACGGCCAGGTGCAGTACATCGGTGGCATCCGCGGCGCGATCGAGCGCAACGTGGTGCGTTACTACCTGGCGATCGACAGCTACCTCGCTTCGCTCACGGCCCCGCCCGAGCAGCAGCTGGACCGCCGGCTGCAGGGCTGGTTCAATGCCACCGAGAAGTACGCGCGCCAGCTGCACGAGATGGACCGCGGTGACTACCTCGCGATGAAGAAACACGAGTCCGAGCGCCAGCAGGCGCTGCTGGATTGACTGCAAGAACGCTGGGGCGTTGTTGAAGTTGCCTGGTCAGTGCAAGAAAAAGCCGGGCAAAGCCCGGCTTTCCTGCAAGGGTGGCTGCGCTGCATGTTCTTGCGCGCAGCCCCTGCCGCTGCGCGGGTTGAACAGGCCTGCCGCCAGGTCCTTTACTTCAGGCCGGCGGCCTGGCGAAGCGCTTGCGCCTTGTCGGTGCGCTCCCAGCTGAACTCCGGCTCTTCGCGGCCGAAGTGGCCGTAGGCGGCGGTCTTCTCGTAGATGGGGCGCAGCAGGTCCAGCATCTGGATGATGCCCTTGGGACGCAGGTCGAAGTGCTCCATCACCAGCGCGGCGATCTTGTCGTCGGGGATCACGCCCGTGCCTTCGGTGTATACCGTGACGTTCATCGGCCGGGCCACCCCGATCGCATACGCGACCTGGATCTGGCACTGCTTGGCCAGGCCGGCGGCCACGATGTTCTTGGCCACGTAGCGCGCCGCGTAGGCCGCCGAGCGGTCCACCTTGGACGGGTCCTTGCCGGAGAAGGCGCCACCGCCGTGCGGGCAGGCGCCGCCGTAGGTGTCGACGATGATCTTGCGGCCGGTCAGGCCGCAGTCGCCCTGCGGGCCGCCGATGACGAAGCGGCCGGTGGGGTTGATCAGGTACTTGGTGTCCTTGAGCCACTCCTTGGGCAGCACCGGCTTGATGATCTCCTCGATCACCGCCTCGACGAAGGCCGGCTTCATCTTCGCGCCGTCGCTCATCTCGGGGCTGTGCTGGGACGAGAGCACCACCGTGTCGATGCTGTGCGGCTTGCCGTCCACGTAGCGCATGGTCACCTGGCTCTTGGCGTCCGGGCGCAGGAAGGGCAGGCGGCCGTCCTTGCGCAGCTGCGCCTGGCGCTCCACCAGGCGGTGCGCGTAGTGGATGGGCGCGGGCATCAGCTCGGGCGTCTCGTCGCAGGCGTAGCCGAACATCAGGCCCTGGTCGCCGGCGCCGGTGTTCAGGTGGTCGTCGCTGGCATGGTCCACGCCCTGGGCGATGTCGTTGGACTGCTTGTCGTAGGCCACGAGGACCGCGCAGCCCTTGTAGTCGATGCCGTACTCGGTGTTGTCGTAGCCGATGCGCTTGATGGTGTCGCGCGCGACCTGGATGTAGTCCACGTGCGCGTTGGTGGTGATCTCGCCCGCGAGCACCACCAGGCCGGTGTTGGTCAGGGTTTCGGCCGCCACGCGGCTGCGCGGGTCCTGCTTGAAGATCGCATCGAGGATCGCGTCCGAGATCTGGTCCGCCACCTTGTCGGGATGGCCTTCGGACACGGATTCGGAGGTGAAGAGAAAGTCGTTCGCCATTCGATAAACTCCAGAAGTCACTAAAAGGCGCGTTGCCTTATGCCGGAGCTTGGGGCGAACGCTTTAGCAGAATTTTTTCAAAGTCGCCCTGCAAGTAGTTCATAACTCGGCGACAGACCCATTCTAAACCGCCCGTGAAGACCCTGTTTCGCCTGCTCGCGCGCGTGCCGCTGCCGCTGCTGCATGCCCTGGGCGTGGTGATGGGCTGGCTCGCCTTCCTGGGCTCGCGCGAGATGCGCCACCGCTTCTTGGCCAACGCGGCGCAGGCCGGCCTGCCTTTCGCCCGGGTGTGTGCGGCCGTGGCCGAGTCGGGCAAGCTGCTGGCCGAGGCCCCCCGGCTGTGGTTCGGCCGGCCGGTGCCCCTGGACTGGGAGGGCGCGGAGCTGATCGAGGCCGCGCGCGCCGCCGGCCGCGGCATCCTCTTCCTCACGCCGCACCTGGGCTGCTTCGAGGCCACGGCACAGGGCTACGCGCAGCGCTTCGGCCCCATCACCGTGCTCTACCGGCCGGCGCGCAAGGCCTGGCTGCGCGAGCTGGTGGACACCTCGCGCGAACGGCACAACCTGCGCGCCGTGCCCACCACGCTCTCGGGCGTCAAGCAGATGCTCAAGGCCCTGCAGCGCGGCGAGGCGGTGGGCCTGCTGCCCGACCAGGTGCCGCCCCAGGGCCTGGGCGTCGCGGCCCCGTTCTTCGGCCGCAGCGCCTACACGATGACGCTGCCGGCGCGCCTGGCCCACCAGTCGGGGGCCTGCGTGCTGCTGGCCTGGGGCGAGCGCCTGGCGCTGGGCCGGGGCTTTCGCATCCACCTGCGCGCCTGGCCCGGCGAGATGCCGCGCGATCCGCAGGCCGGTGCCGCGGCCGTGAACGCCCAGATGGAGCGCCTGGTGCTGGAGGCGCCGGGCCAGTACCTCTGGGCCTATGCCCGCTACAAGACGCCGCGCGCGGACAAGGCCTTCACATGATCACGCGGCTGGGCATAGGCTTCATGAAGGCCATCGCGCACTGGCCGCTGCGGCGCCTGCGCGCGCTGGGCACGCTGCTGGGGCTGCTGCTCTTCGTGCTGGTGGTGCCGCGGCGCAAGGTCGCGATGCGCAACCTCGAGCTGTGCTTTCCGCAGTGGACGAACGCGCAGCGGCAGCGGGCCGTGCGGGCCCACTTCATCGCCTTCGCCCAGGCCTGGCTGGACCGCGCCTGGCTGTGGCACGCCGACCCGGCGCTGGTGCGTTCGCGCATCCGCCTGGAGGGGGCCGTGGACGCGCTGGACGGCCAGGTGCCCACCATCCTCTTCGTGCCCCACTTCCTGGGGCTGGACGCGGCTGCGACCGGCCTGTCGCAGCAGATCGTGCACCGCGGCTTCATCGGCGTGTACACCCGGCAGTCCAACCCGCTCATCGACGAGTGGGTGAAGCAGGGCCGCCAGCGCTTCGGCAAGTCGCGCCCGCTGCACCGCTCCGAGGGCGTGCGCGAGATGATCGCCGCGGTGCGCGAGGGCGACCTGATGTTCCTGCTGCCGGACATGAACTTCGGCCTGGAGGATTCCATCTTCGTGCCCTTCTTTGGCGTCCAGGCCGCGACCTTGCCCTCGCTCTCGCGCTTCGCCCGCCTGTGCCGCGCCCGCGTGGTGCCGGTGGTGGCCCTGCTCACGCCCGAGGGCTACGCGCTGCGTCTGTACCCGCCCTGGGAGCAGTTTCCGAGCGCCGACATCGCCGCCGACACCGCCCGCATGAACCGCGAGCTGGAAGGCTACATCCGGGGCGCGCCCGAGCAGTACTACTGGGTGCACAAGCGCTTCAAGTCGCGCCCGCCCGGCGAGCCCGGGGTCTACTGAACCGGGGCCGTGGGGTGGGGCGGGGCCGTGGCCCCGCGGAACCTCCTCAGGCCGTGGCGGCCAGGAAGGCGGCCAGCCGCTGCGCGACGAATTCGGGCTGCTCGTGCACGATCCAGTGCGAGGCGCCGGGCACGCGCTCCAGCCGCAGGTCGGGCACGTACTCCTCCAGTCCGTCCACCAGCCCCGGCGGCAGGGCGATGTCGTCCAGGCCCCAGAGCACCAGGGTCGGCACGTTGACCACCAGCGCTTCGCGCGGGATCTCCACCCCGGCCGCGGCCGGGTCCCCGTCGCGCGGCGGGCGCAGCGGCGAGGCACGGTAGTAGTTGAGGCCGCCGGTGAGGCTGGCGTCCCAGACCGCGCGGTACTGGCGCTTCAGGTCCTCGGTCAGCCAGCCGCCCTGCTCGCCCAGGGCGAGGAAGCCCCACATGCGGCGGTAGTCGTCCTCGCGCAGCAGCTGCTCCGCGTCCGGGCGGATCAGGAAGTTCATGTACGCGCTGGCCGCCTGCTGCACCGGGCTGGCCTTGAGCTCGCGCAGGAAGGTGCCGGGGTGCGGCGAGTTGAGGATCGCCAGCCGGGCCAGCAGCTGCGGGTGCTGGTTGGCGAAGTTCCAGGCCACCGCGCCGCCCCAGTCGTGCGCCACCAGGGCCGCCAGCGGCGCGCCCTCGATGCGGGCCAGGGCCTCAATGTCCTGCACCAGGAACTTGGGCCGGTAGGCCTTGACCTCGGCCGGCTGCGAGGAGGCCTCGTAGCCGCGCAGGTTGGGCGCCACGCAGCGGAAGCCGCCGTTCTCGGGCCGGGCGAAGTGCTCCAGCAGGCCGTCCCACACGAAGGCCGCCTCCGGGAAGCCGTGCAGAAACATGAGGACCGGGCGGCCGCGCTCGCCGGCCGCCCGGCAGCTCAGGGTGATGCCGTGGGGCAGGGGCTGCAGCCAGGTCTCGATCATGGGGGGCTCGTTTCCTCGGGATGGGTCCACTGGTGGAGCAGCAGGGCCACGTCGTCCACGCCCTGCTTCTTCAGCGCGGAAAAGAGTCTGGCCTCGCCGCCGCCGCATTGCAGTCGCGCAATGGACAACGCCTTCTGCGCCTCGGCCCGGGTGAGCTTGTCGGCCTTGGTCAGCAGCAGCAGGAACTTCAGGCCCTCCTCGACGCGCGGGCGTATCACCTCCAGCAGGATCTCGTCCAGCTCGGTCAGGCCCAGGCGCGGGTCGCACAGCAGCACGACGGCCTTGAGGTTCTCGCGCGTGACCAGGTAGTTGGCCATCACCTGCTGCCAGCGGATCTTGTCCTGCTTGGGCACGGCGGCGTAGCCGTAGCCGGGCAGGTCGGCCAGCACGGCGTCGGTCACGCCCTGCTTGCCCAGGCTGAACAGGTTGATGCTCTGGGTGCGCCCGGGCGTCTTGGAGGCGAAGGCCAGGCGCTTCTGCTGCGTCAGCGTGTTGATGCAGGTAGATTTGCCGGCATTGGAGCGGCCCACGAAGGCCACCTCGGGCACGTCCAGGGCGGGCAGGAATTCGAGCTTGGGGGCCGTGGTGAGGAAGCGCGCGGTGTGCATCCAGCCCATGGCCGCGTGGCGGGCGTCGCCGGCGGACGGAGAAAGGGTTGTCATGGGCTTGTCAGGAGAGCGGCGGCCCGGGGCGGACAGCCGAGTCGGCATTGTAGAATCAAAGGGTTTTGCGTCGCGAAGCACTTCACAAGCACTGACAAGAACCCCATGAAGCCGATCGCCTCCCTGCTGCTGGCCGCCGCGCTCGCGGTGCCCGCCCTGTCTTCCCTGGCACAGACCAAAGAAGGCGCGGCCCCCGCCGCAGCCGCCAAGGCGGAGGCCGCGCCGGCCGCCCCCGCCAAGCCCGACCTGAACGCGGGCAGCACCAAGTTCGGCGCCGCCTGCGCCGGCTGCCACGGGGTCGACGGCAACTCCGGCGTCGCCACCTATCCCAAGCTGGCGCAGCAGGTGCCCGAGTACATCATCAAGCAGCTGACCGAGTTCAAGGCCGGCAAGCGCCAGAACGCGATCATGCAGGGCATGGCCGCCGGCCTGAGCGACGACGACATGCGCAACGTCGCCTACTGGCTCGCCTCCCAGAAGGCCAAGCCGGGCACCGCCAAGGACAAGGACCTGGTCATGCTGGGCGAGAAGATCTACCGCGGCGGTATCGCCGAGAAGCAGGTCGCCGCCTGCGCCGGCTGCCACAGCCCGAACGGCGCCGGCATCCCGGCCCAGTTCCCGCGCCTGTCCGGCCAGCACCAGGACTATGTGAACGCCCAGCTCATGGCCTTCCGCGAAGGCACGCGCAACAACAGCATCCAGATGAACCAGATCGCCGCCCGGCTGAGCGACAAAGAGATGAAGGCCGTGGCGGATTACATCGCCGGCTTGCGCTGAAAGAAGGGCGGCAGTTGAACCAACTGTCGCCAGCGATGCCTAATCGGGGCGGGCGCCTGCTGGGGCCCGCCTTTTTTTGTTCCTGGAAGTCGAGTCAACGATGAGCGCCGCCACCCTC